>JANMCN010000086.1:0-22654 GCA_031361295.1 Acidobacteriota bacterium
CGTCGACATCCTGAATTTCGCGCTCAACCTCGAGTACCTCGAGGGCGAGTTCTACTCGGTCGCCACGACCGGGCAGCGCCTCGCCGACGCGGGGGTCGGCATCACCGGCAAGGGCCGGGCGGGTGCGACGACCGGGGGCGCAAAAGTGTCGCTCGACGATTTCACCGGCTTCGCCGCCATGCAGATCACGATCGATGAGCAGGCGCATGTCAATTTCCTGCGCGCCGCGCTCAAGGGTGACGCGGTCGCGAAACCCGAGATCAATCTCGAAGCGCTCGGCGTCGGCTTTCGCAATCAGGCGGAGTTCCTGACGGTCGCGGCCATCTTCGAAGACGTGGGCGTCAGCGCCTACGGTGGCGCCGCGCCGCTCATCGACAGCTCACAGATTCTCAGTGCAGCCGCGAGGATTGCGCTGACGGAAGCACAGCACGCCGGCGTGCTGCGGTCGCTGGTATCGCGCGCAGCGCTCGCCATTCCACAGGTCGATCCGAAGGCGATTCCGACCATCGGCAACCCCGATGGCCGCCTCTTCTTCGTCGACGGCAACGGCCTCAGCGTCGTCCGCACGCCGAGTGAAGTGTTGAAGATCGTGTACGGCGGGGGCACGTCGTCGGGTGGCTTCTTCCCGGCGGGCGTCAATGGGACGATCTCCAGGGCCTGAGAACGACAGGGCGCGCCATGTGGAGAGAGCCGGCATCCGCCGGCTCTCGGCCCACATGTCGCGGTCCGTTGTTCGTGTGGCGCTCCTCGGCTGCACGACCATTCTCCTGGTCGTCGCCGCCATCGGATCGCCTCGCCCGGTGGGCGACTCGCCTCGTCCTGCTGTGCGGGCGCCGGCGCAAGCTCCGGCCGCTCCGGCCGTTCCCCGGGTGCGGATCGGGAGAGCTGTCGCCACACCGTTTGGGCTTCGAGCCCGGGATCCCTTCAGGTTTGCGAGGTCGGCATTGCATCACGACAGATACGCAGCTCAACGCACCGATCGCACGCCCCCACCGGCGGTCATCGCTCCTGTCGCCGGAATACCGCGTCTGATTGGGATTGCGATGGAGGCCACGCCGGACGGCCTCCGACGAACGGCCGTGCTCGTCGTCGGTGACGCCGACCTCTGGTTTGCGAGGGAGGGCGGCACGCTTGGACCCTTCAGCGTCGTGACCGTCACGGACCGGACGGTCGATCTCACGGATGGAGCGCCCGATCATCTGGTTCGGCTCTCGCTGCGCTAGCGACCGCGTTCATCCGGCGCTTGTGACTCCATTTTGTAATTCCCTTGTCAGAGGAATCGACATGCTCAGATCGTCAGTGAACACTGCGGCAATCCTTGTCTTCACCGGCGCACTCGCGGCTGCGCAGGGGGCGCCGACCCCGGACGCCGACATGAAGGCGGTGCTCGATCAGCTCGCCGCCCTGCACCCGAAGCCGCTCGAGACACTCAGCGCAGACGAAGCGCGCAAGCAACCCACGCCCGCAGACGCCGTCAAGGGCTTGCTGAAGAAAAACAACAAGTCCACCGCGCCGGAGCCGGTCGGGAAGGTGGACGATCGCACGATCACCGGTGCCGCCGGCCAGATTCCGGCTCGGATCTACACACCGGTCGGCAAGGGGCCATTTCCGGTGCTGGTGTATTTCCACGGCGGCGGATGGGTGATCGCGAACCCGGAGATCTACGACGCCACGCCGCGCGCGCTCGTCAACCTCGTGAACTGCATCGTTGTTTCCGTCGACTATCGTCGCGGCCCGGAGCAGAAGTTTCCCGCGGCCCACGACGACGCGAACGCGGCGTACGAATGGGTGGTGAAGAACGCGTCTTCGATGAACGGCGACCCGACGAGGATCGCCGTCGGCGGCGAAAGCGCCGGGGGCAACCTGGCGGTGGCGGTCGCGATGGCGGCGCGGGACCGGAAACTGCAGGCGCCGGTGCATGTCATGTCCGTGTATCCGATTGCGGGATCGAACACCGACACCGAATCGTATCGCCAGAACGCGATGGCCAAGCCACTGAACAAGGTGATGATGGAGTGGTTCTTCAAGAACTATCTTCGCTCCGACGCCGACCGGAAGGACCCGCGCATCGATCTGGTGAACGCGAACCTCAAAGGCCTTCCGCCGACCACCATCGTGACGGCCGAGATCGATCCGCTCCGATCAGAGGGCCAGCAGCTGGCCGAGCGGCTGAAGAGCGCCGGCGTGCAGGTCGACGCGCGGAACTACGACGGTGTCACGCACGAGTTCTTTGGGATGGGTGCCGTCGTGGCCAAGGCGAAAGCGGCTGAGCAGTTCGTAGCCGATGGCCTGAAGAAGGGGTTCGGGAAGTAAGTCTCGAGTTGGCCTCCGGAACGCTGAGCCGGCAGCTCATCCGATAGTAAAATCCGGTGACGGAGCGGCGCACGTATACACTTGGGCAAGATTGTGTCAGAGCCGGATGCGTCGCAATCCGCGGCGCCCGCCCTCGGCAAAGAGGAGAAACGATGACGAAATTTTATGCAACTTTGGGTACGGCGCTCCTGTGTAGCGCAGCGCTGTCAGCGCAGTCCGGGATGGACAAGGACAAGGCCATGGACCACGACAAGATGGCCAAGGACGGCATGATGATGGTGACGGGCTGTGTCGCGCAGGGCGCGGACATGACCCACTTCAACCTCACCCACGCCATGATGTCCCCGATGGCGATGGGCAAGATGGAATCCGGTACGTCGGGCAGCTCCGACATGGCGAAGCCGGAGACGATGACGTATGCGCTCGACGGGGGCACGAACCTCAAGGCGCACCTGGGTCACAAGGTCGAAGTCACCGGAACCATGGACAAGGACGCCATGAAGAGCGGGGACAAGAAGATGAAGTCCGGCGCCATGGACAAGGACAAGATGGGGTCCATGGACAAAGACAAGATGGGCTCGATGGACAAGGACAAGATGGGGTCCATGGACAAGGACAAGATGGGCTCGATGGATCACATGATGGCCGGCAAGATAAAGGTCAAGTCCGTCAAGATGCTGTCCGACAGCTGCATGTAAGAATCTGGTGCGCGGCAGGCGGGCCGAGCCCGTCTGCCGCGTGATGCCCGACGCGCGCACTCTCCGCTCCCCATCGATACGATCGGCCTGCCACATCCACGCCCACCTGCTCGAGCGACCGCACCCGCCCCGGAAACTGACGGTCGGTGTCAACGCGCCGGATCGACCACCGTTGACTCCTTGTATCAGCCCGGAGGGTGGACGTGCCCTGCCAACACGTCGGTCGATGTGCCACGCCTCTGTTCGTGGAAACCAGGAGGGAGTCGCGGCGCGCGCGACGCCGAGGGCTCACGTGCTGGTGTATCGTGGAGCACCCGATCGAGCAATGGAGCCCAGGGAACCAGGACGACACCATGCCCTTCGCGCGTCGCACCAGCGCGTTCAGCCTGTTCGTCGCAGCGGTGACGCTCTCCGCGGCGGCGGTAGGACAGACGCCGTCGGATCCGCCGAACATGCCAGCGGACGCTCTCGTCAGGGACGGGCATGTCGTCCTGACGTACGGCGGCGCGCCGCTCTTCGATGGATCGATCGAGGGCGAGGGCCCGGCTCCGGACCTGCGACGGTTCGTCGAGACGACTGGCGATCGGGTGACGGAGGTGCTGAAATGGACGTCCAGCGGCGCGCCCCTCACGCTGACGGGTACGGTTCACGCGTCCGCCGAAGCGTTCGCCGCCGAAGTCGAGCCGCGCGAGGACGCGTTGCCGGTCGTGCGGCACGCGGTCGGCCCCGTCACGAACCTCCTCAATCGCGCCGTGTACGATCGCCACGCGGACTGGGTGTTCTCGATCGACTTTCCCGCGACGGTGGTGGTCGCCCCGGCGAACCCTTCGGGGTCCATGAGCCCCTTCCGGATCACGGCGGCCGGCCGGGAGATCGCCATTCGATTCCGGCCGCGCTTCTACCAGAGGCATCGCGGGCTGGCCGAGTACCGCCCCTGGACCTACCAGCCGTGGAAGGAGTCCGTGGCGGGCTGGACCTCGTGGTACGCCTTCTTCGACAAGGTCACCGCGCAGGACGTGCAGCGTACGGCCGATGTGCTGGGCAGCGTGCTGCGTCCGTTCGGCTATCGCTACCTGCAGATAGACGACGGGTATCAGCGTCTGCCCATCGGCATGCCCGATCACTGGCTGGAGACCAACGAGAAGTTCCCGGGTGGTCTGCCGGCGATCCGCCGGTACATCGCGGATCGGGGGCTCGACCCCGGCATCTGGACGAACGTCAGCTTCCAGGACGAGGCCGCCGCCGCGGCCCACCCCTCCTGGTTCGTGCGCACCCCTGACGGCAGAGCCGCACGCGGCAACTGGATCGGCTTCGTGATGGACGGCAGCCGTCCCGCGACCATTGCGAGTCTGGTGACGCCTGTTTACAGCGCCCTGCAAGACATGGGCTGGACGTACTTCAAGCTCGACGCGCTCCGCCACCTGCGGTACGAAGGCTACAACAGCTTCGCCGATGCGTTCGCGCGCAGAGGACTCGACCGCGAGCAGGTCTTCCGTCGCTTCGTCAGCGCCGTCCGGGCCGCAATCGGCCGCGATCGCTATCTGCTTGCCTGCTGGGGAGTCCGCCCTGAGCTCATCGGCCTGGTGGACGGCGTCCGGATCGGAGACGACGGGTTCGGGTACGGCTCGTTCGCACAATACAACTCCTTCAACAACGTCGTCTGGCGCAACGACCCGGATCACATCGAGCTGCGACAGCCGGACGGATACCGTGCCGCGACGCTGACGTCATTGACCGGATCGGTGCTGATGCTGACGGATCCCCCAGAGGTGTACCGCACAGACCGCGCCGAGGCCGCGAGGCGGACGGCGCCGGTGCTCTTCACACGACCGGGGCAGATTTACGACGTCGATCCTTCGCGGTCCGCACGCCTCGGCGAGGCGGGGGCCACGCTGAGTGGGGCGGGGCCGCGCCCGTTCGATGCGGATCAGCGGCTCGTGGTGCCGCTCTATCAGCTGGACGTCGCGCGGCCGTTCGAGCAGTGGACCGTCGTCGGCCGGACCGACGGCAGCGACGGCCGCCTCGAGTTCTCCGATCTCGGACTCCCTGGCGGCACCGATTACCTGGCCTTCGAGTTCTGGACGCACCAGGCGCTCGGTGTGGCACGCGATCGACTCCGGTTGCCGCCGATCGATCCCGGCTATCAGGTGCAGGTCGTGTGCCTGCGCGCGCGCGTCGATTACCCGCAGGTGCTCTCTACCAGCCGCCACGTCACGTGCGGTGGGCCTGATCTCCTGGGCGTGAGCTGGGCCGGCGGCGTGCTGTCAGGGACGAGCGACCTCGTGGCGGGGGATGACTACGCGATCTATTTGACCGAGCCTCAGGGATTCCGGCTCGAGACCGTGCTCGCGGATGGCGCCGAGGTCACGGAGAGGGTCCTGGAGCACGGCACCCGGGTGATCCGCCTGCGCAGTCCTGGCGGCGGCCGGGTTCAGTGGACCGTTCGCTACGCCGCGAACCCCTGAACGCGTGACAGGTCCGCGTCGTCATCGTCCTGGCACGGCGTTGCCGCGGGTGCGCTGCCCCGGCATAATGGGCGCGGTGAATCCGCGCGCTTTCCGGCTCGAAACCGCACTGGAGCACGAACGCGTCGTTCTGGCCGCCGTGCTCATCGTGATCCCGGCCGCGTGCTGGACGTGGATTGTCGTGATGGCGCGCGACATGTACGGCCCGATGACGGGGGCGTCCGCGTGGATGATGAGCCTCGACTGGGACGCACGGCGGGTGGCGCTGCTGTGGGCCATGTGGGCGGTGATGATGGCGGGGATGATGCTGCCGTCGGCCACCCCGATCATCCTGCTCTATGCGCGCGCGGCCCGCGCGCGCGAGGACGAGCGGCGCCCGGGGTTGCGGATTCATGCGCTCGTCGGCGGGTACCTCCTGGTCTGGGGCGTGTTCAGCGTCGCGGCCACGTGGCTGCAGCGCATCCTGGCGACGCGACTGCTCCTGACGCCGATGATGGAGCCCGCGGCGCCGGCGGCCGGCGCCGTGGTGCTGCTGCTCGCCGGCCTCTATCAGCTGACGCCGCTGAAGCGCGTCTGCCTGGCGTCGTGCCGCGCGCCGATCGCGTTTCTCACACAGAAATGGCGGCCCGGCGTGCCGGGCGCGCTCCGCATGGGAATCGCCCACGGCGTGTATTGCCTGGGGTGCTGCTGGGCGATGATGCTGCTGCTGTTCGCGGGCGGGGTGATGAACCTGGCGGTGATCGTGGCGCTGACGGCGTGGGTGCTCGTCGAGAAGCTGGCGCCGTTCGGGCAGCAGAGCGCGCGCGTGAGCGGCGCCCTGCTCATCGGGTTCTCCGTCTGGATGATGCTGCGCTGACTCAGCCGGCCGGGATAGCGATCGCGTTGCCCGATGGTGGCGTTCCTGCAGGGGGATCCTGGAGAGGACGCCGACCTGATTCAGTCCGCGCTCGATCCCCAGCAGCTCTCCCTGCCGCCCGTCGTTCTCACCGAGCTGTTGAGCGATCCCGCCCTGCCGCGGCCGGTGCGCACGCTGCTGGCGGGCCTGCCGATCCTGGAGCTCGAGCCCGGATTCTGGGAGCGGGCCGGCGTGCTGCGCGCCGCCGTGTTGAAGAAAAAGAAGAAGGCCCGGACAGCGGACGCGTTGATCGCCCAGAGCTGCCTGGACCAGTCCACTCCGCTCGTGACTCGCGACAGGGACGTCCGCCACTTCGCCGCCGCGGCGGGATTGACACTGCTGTAGCTCCGCGGCTTCTTCGTCGCCGCCGGCGCAGCCGCGGGCTACCTCGATGTCGCAGTGGCGGCGGCCGTCTTCACCACGAGGTCGACCGGCAGCGCCGCCGCCTCGTCGCGCAGCGGCGAGTTCACTTCGACCCGTCCCACGATCAGCAGCGGCTGTGTCTGCGACTGCACCCATGGTTCCGCGACGATGTGGACGATCCGGCTGGTTTCCTGTTCCGTGATCATGACGCCGTTCAGCCCGACATCGTCCACGCGCACGCCATGCGGGAGGTTCATCACCGAGATCGGGACACGTCCCGTAAAGCCGTTGTGGCGCTCCACCTTGACCGTGAGGGTCACGGCCTGTCCCGGGGTGAGTGTGATCTGCGCGGCATCCGTTGTCACGACCAGATCGGGCTTCGGGCCGAGCGCGACGATGCTGACCGGCTCCGTTGGTTCGGCCTCATGGGTCACTTGGCGGCCGTCGATGACGGCGCGGCCGGCGAGCTTCAGCGCGACGACGCCGGGCACGACATATGGGCGGCCCGTGGACGCCGCCCGCGCGTCGCCGGACGCCGATCCGCCAGAGCGGAACATCGACGGCAGCGTCGCGTTCTGTCGCTCGAATGCCGCATCCTCGTCGGCCGCCAGCATGAGCACGGTCGTCACGGCGCCAGGCCCAATGCGGCCGGACGTCGCCGTCAGGCCCGCCGGCAGGTCACGGAGCTCGACGTCAATCGGGCCGTCGAAACCGTCCTGGCGATCGGCGGTCACGGTCACCGACACGCGGCCGCCTCTGGGGATGTTGAACGACTTCGGGTCGAACGTGACCTCGAAGTCCGGAGCCGGCTCTCGCAGGGTGAGGCGATAGGCGTAGCGCTCGCCGTCGAGCCCGCGGACGTCCCGGATGCGGACGACGTAGTCGCCGTCGGCGGGCGCTTCGAAGTGCAGACGGGAATCCTTCCCCCCGAATCGCAATCCGCCGTCGTCGTTGACGTAGTCGATCTGGAAGACCGGCATGCCGTTGGGCTCGAAGCGCGTGCCGGGCGGGTGAATCTCGACCTTGTAGACCGCCTCGCCGACCGAGTGGTTGCGCGCGGAGGTATCGAGGAGGTTCAGGCGGCCGGATCGGTAGCGCATCAGCTGCAGGTCGTCGTCCGGGTGCGTGGGCATCGACGCGACCTGAAGCAGCTCGTCGCCGATGAAGAGGTAGTCGTTCACCGCGAGCTCGTTCCATGTGGCAAGGCGCATGCTGCGGCGCTCGGAATCGGGATCGTTCAGGGCGATCTCGGTGCGCGCGACACAGCGGACCGCAGCGCGCGGCACGACGTGCCCGTCGGCATCCAGCACTTCGATGATGGAGTCGAGCGGCGAACCGAGCTGCTGGGCCGTGACGTCCAGCACGAGCTTCTGCCCCTTGCGGGCTTTGAACCGGTACAGATCCTGATCGGCGCGTGTCTGGCCCGCTCGCGCGGCGGCATGCCCTGCCCAGATGCGTCCGTTGACGGTCGACGGGATCGCCAGCACCTGCGCGACGCCCGGTTCGTCGTTCGGCTCAGCCTCTGACACGTCGGGGTAGTGGCCGAGGGCGATTTCTCTCCTGTTGAGAGCAGGGCCTGCAGGGCCCGAAGGCTGAACCGGCAGGGTGCGGCCGACGAGCGAGGAGGTGTCGATGTGGACACGCGTCGGCGGCGTGCCGAGGTTCACGCCAGTCGCCTCGACGTCGACGGGCCCGCCCGCCGGGACACCGAGGGGAAAGATCGCGGTGACGTACGGCAGCGCCCCGGCGTAGATCCGGTACGGAAATCCCTTCGCGCCCCCACCGTGTTCGACGTCCTCAATCGCCACGGTATAGCGCCCGCTGTCGGCAAAGCGCCACGTCAGCACGGAGTCGCGGCTCAAATCCACGTCGTTGTTCTCGGCGAGGACCTGCCCGCGCGCGTCGAGCAGCCGGAGGACACTGTCGACACGGGATCCCAGCGGACGCGCGACCACCTGAAAGACCATTTCTTCCCCCGCGCGCGCGGCAAATTCGTACGCGTCGAGATCACCCGGTGTACCGAGCGATCCGACGAGTGCCGCCGGCAGCGTGACCTGCTGAGCGGCACCCAGGTTGTTTGGCTCGCGTTCGGCAACCTCCACGAGCGCGCTGACGGCGAAGCGCAGCAGATTGGAGACGCCGAGCGGCGTCTCGACGCGGAAGGCATGGACGGCGTGGGGCACCTCCGGCGCGATCGTCACGTCGGCTGTCACCTCGTAGTTCTTCGCGTGGTCGACGATGGGAGCGTCCGTGCGGATCACGCCCTTCGCCATCTCCGGCTTGTCGGGCGGCACTTCCCTGACGGCCGTGATGGTCGTCGCGAACCCGGGCTCGCTGAAGATGAACCGTGTGGCCCCGCCGAGGTTCGTGCCCGCGACCGTGACGGTGACGTGCGTGCCGCGGCGGGCGCCGGAAGGCTCGACCTTCTGGAGCGTCGGGGGTGCGGTCTGGGCCACGGCGGCCGGTCCGATCGCCAGGATCCCTATCGCGAGACCGAAGCGAGCCATCAACGTGTATCGGTGCGTATTTCTCATGGCATCCCCGTCGCTGGTTGACGGTTACCGGAAACTGGAAACTGGAAACTAGAAACTGAACCTCGTCACTCATGATCAGTGCGGTACGACGAACTGTTCACCCGCCGGGCCGCCGGCGAGCGCGTAGAGGCCCAGCGTGCCATCGTAGCGTCCGGCCGCCAGCCACTTGCCGTCGGCGCTGAGCGCGAGGCCCATCACCCAGTCGGGTTGCGCCTCCAGCGACTCTTTTTCCTTCAGCGTCGCCGCATCCCACAGCTTGATGACACGGTCTGCGCCCGCCGAGGCCAGGGTGGCGCCGTCGGGAGAGTAGGCCAGCCTGAGCACCGCCTCGCCGTGCGCGAAGGTCGAGGCCTGGAGCGTCGCGGTATTGCTCGTCGGGGCGGAGGCGTCCCCGTTCCAGGACCAGAGCCGGATCATCCGGTCCGCGCCGGCGGCGGCGAACCACCGGCCCGATGGGTGCACAGCGGCGCTGTAGACCGCGTCGAGCGAATCGCCGGCCGTGAACAGGCGCTTGCCGGTCGAGATGCTCCAGATCTTCACGGTGCGGTCTCCCGCCGCCGACAGGACCTCCGTGCCGTCTGGCATGAACGCGACGGCATACACGGCGTCGGAATGTTCCTTCAGCGTCGCGATCAGCTTCCCGTCGGCGACGTGCCAGAGTTTGACCAGCTTGTCGTAGCTGCCGCTGGCGACCGTGCCACCGTCCGGTGAGAACGCGATCGCCAGAATCGCGTCGGTGTGTCCGTGAATCGTGGAGACGAGCTTCGGGGCCGCCGTCGTCACGTCCCAGATCTTGATTTCCCCGTATCGTCCGGACGGCCCGCCGCCAACCGCGAGCCGCCTGCCGTCCGGTGAAAACGCCACGGCGCGGACCAGATCCGCATGATCGGGCAGTGTCGCCATCCATCGGTGATCGGGCAGGCTCATCAGGTGGACCGACTTGTATGTGCCGACGGCAATCCGGCTCGTCGCCGGATCGAAAGCCAGGGCGGCGACCGCTCCCGTCCCCGGGACGAGCGGCTTCACATCGGGGATCTCGACCTCCCTCGGCTGAGGCGCGGGCCCGCCTGCGGCGGCCGGCCCCAGCGCACCCTGGTCGATCCAGCGGCGGATCAACTCGATCTGTGCCTTGGGAAGGGCATCCTCCTTGTAGGGCATGCGCGGCGTCAGCCGCCCCTCGACCATCTGCATCAGCCGGCTCGAGGCGCTCTCGCCGGGAATCAGCGCGCTGCCGTGGTCGCCGCCGGCGACCAGAGCAGCGTAGCTGTTCATCAGGAGGCCGCCCTTGGTCTTGTCCGCGTTGTGGCAGTGCTCGCAGCTGTCATTGAGGATTTCGTTGACCTCGGCAAACGAGACCGCCGACGCCGGCGCGTGCCGGGCCAGGGGGGCGCGCGCGGCACACGCGACGGCGAGCAGCCCGGCGAGACACGCCACGCCGGCGGACGGCACAGGAGAGCGGCCCGTCATGGGAACGCGATCAATGGTTGAACAGAAATTCGCGGCCCGTGAGGACCGCCCACGCCACATCCTCGAGCACGGGACGCCTCGGAGCCTCGGGCCCGCCGCGCGCGAGCGCGTCGTCCATGGCCTGCGACAACATGCGGCGCTCCTCGTCTGTCGGATGGCGGCTGAGTGCCGCGAGGTAGATGCGGTCGACCGCCGTCGTGTTGTCGCTCCGCCCATCGACCAATGCCCGAATCAGGCCGTCCGGCGCCGAGAGCTTCCGGTTGATCGTGTCGCCGTTGATGACATGCAGCGCCTGCGTGATGCTGGGCTCCTGCTGCCGTTCGGAGTCCGCCGCCGTCACTCGTGGCGGACGGCCGAACGCGGTCAGGAAGTACGACTCGACCGCCGCGTCCGGCAACTGGAGCGCCCTCCGTCCCGGATAGCCGGGGAACTTCTCGGCAACGCCCGTGACCTGGCTGATCGCGTCGAGGATCACCTCGGCCGGCAGCCGCTTCGCGATGTAATGCGAGTGATACTTCAGGTCGCCGGCGTTGGTCGCCGTCGGCCTGGACGACAACTGGTAGGTCGTCGAATTCATGATGGTCCGAATGAGGTGCTGGACCTCGAACCGGTGGTCCACGAAGTCACGCGTCAGGGCCGAGAGCAGCGCCGGGTTTGATGAGGGGTTGGCGTCGCGGATGTCGTCCACCGCCTCGACCAGCCCGCGCCCCATGAAGTTCTTCCAGACACGATTGACGGCCGCGCGGGCGAAGAACGGATTGTCCGGCGCGACGAGCCAGTCCGCGAAGAACTGCCGGCGATCGGTGTCCGCCTCGAGCGGCAGCGCAGGGCCGTCGAGCGGCCGCGGCGCCAGGGGCACGTTGAGCCGCGGATGGTTGATCTCGCCCGTCCGCGCCGGATACACGATCAGATCGCCGCGGTCCGGCCCGTTCTTGACCGCGACGCGGGAGAACAGGTTCGCCATCTGGTAGTAGTCCTTCTGGCTCCATTTCTCGAGCGGATGGTTGTGGCAGCGCGCGCACGTGATCGAAAACCCCATGAACGTCATCGCGACGTTCTCGGTGATGTCGATGGGATTCTTGTGGAGCACGTAGTAATTCGCGGCGCCGTTGGTCAGGGTGTTGCCGGACGCCGTGAGGATCTCGCGGGCCATCTGATCCCACGGCTTGCCGGCCGCCACGCTCGCGCGGATCCAGCTGTAATACGACCACATGGCGTTCGACGCCAGGTTCCGGCTCGACACGAGCAGCAGGTCTGACCACTTGTACGTCCAGTAATCGACGAACTCCGGCCGCGCGAGAAGCGCATCGATCAGCCGGGCGCGCTTGTCGGCGCCCGTGTCCGCGAGGAACGCGCGGACCTCGTCGGGTGCGGGAAGAATGCCGGCGGCGTCGAGATAGGCGCGCCTGACGAACTCGCTGTCGGACGCGAGCGGCGACGGCTCGATGTTGAGCTCGGACAGCTTCGTCAGCACCAGCCCGTCGATGAAGTTGGCGCGCGGGGCCGCCGCATACACGGCCGCATCGACATGGTCGGGAAACGGGGACGCGATCCGCGCCGTGGCAATCCTGCCCAGATACCACGCGGAGATGGCGGCCTCGCCGGCCCCCTGCACCCTGGCGACGCCGTCGTCGCTCACCGTCGCCACCGCGCCCTCGTTGGTCGAGAACTTGGCCCAGCGCGTGACGTCCTCGGCATGGCCATCCGAAAAGTGCGCGCGAACGACGATCGGCTGCTCGTCCCCCGGCTGCAGCCGCGCCGCGGACGGAAACACCTCGAGGTTCGTCATCGCGGGATCCCAGTCCGCCGGCGCGGGAGTGCCCGCCGCGATCCAGTCTGCGATCACGCGATACTCGGGCGAGCGGGGCGCGAAGCGCTTGCCGCCGCCGTGCGACACCGCGAGCGTGGGCTTCAGCAGCATCAGGCTTCGCCCGGGCTCGACGCGGTTGATGCGGCGCGCCGAAGCCTGGCGCGTCAGGGTCAGGTAATCGACCTCGGGATCGTATCCGCGGAGCGTGAGCTTGAAGCCGTTCTTGCCGGAGAGGGCGCCGTGGCAGGGGCCGGAGTTGCATCCCGCGCGCGTGAGCACCGGCACGACGTGGTTGCGGAAGGTCAGGGGATAGGGAGCAGACGCCCGATCGACCTCGACGACGGTCGACGCCGCCAGCGCGCCGTCGCGGGCGGTGATGATGGCCCGCCCGTCGCTGACCGCCACGACCACACCGGCGGCGTCCACGGTTGCGACGTCCGGATTCGAGGACGCGAATGCCGATGTGCCGGTGCGGCTTCCGATATAGGAGCCGGCGCCAACCGTCTCGACGATGAGCTGCTGGCGGCTGCCCTGTCCGCGCAGGACGATCGCCTGAGGGAGGATGGCGAGATCGGCTGACGTGCCGGGCGTGTCTGCCCTGGTCGCGCCGGACGAGCCCGACAGCAGGACGACGACGCACGCGAGCAGCGCGCGTGAGGATCCGGGCATGGGAAGTCTGCGCAACCTTTAAAACAGCTCCTCTATCGGATGATGGCCGTAGTCGACGACCGGCACCGGCCGGTTCGACGCGCCCATGATCGCGGTCTCGATATCGATCCCGAGCGCCTTGTAAATCGTGGCCGCGACATCGGGCGGGATAATCGGACGGTCCTTCGGATACGCGCCAATCTCGTCCGACGCGCCGATCACCTGCCCCCCCTTGATCCCGCCGCCCCCCATCAGCATCGTCCAGCAGTTGGTCCAGTGATCGCGTCCGCCCGCGGGATTGACCATCGGGGTGCGCCCGAATTCTCCCATCGCGAGGACGAGCGTGTCCTTGAGGAGCCCGCGATCGTGCAGGTCCTCGAGCAGGGCGCTGTAGGCGTGGTCGAACATCGGCCCGACGAGATCCCGATAGCAGCTGATTGGACTGAAGGGGGCCGAGCCGTGGATGTCCCACGTAATCTCGTTGAACACCGTCTCGAACATGTTGACGGTGACGAACCGGACGCCTCGTTCGATCATGCGCCGCGCCAGCAGGCAGCTCATGCCGAACCGGTTGCGGCCATAGCGGTCCTTGGTCTTGTCGTCCTCTTTCGACAGATCGAACGCGGACCGCGCCGACTCCGACGACATCAGCCGGTACGCCGACTGGAAGTTGCTGTCGAGCAGCCGCGCGTCCGGGATGGATTCGAGGTGCGACACGGCGGAGTCGACCAGGTGCCGCATCGAGGATCGGCCGTCGACGCGCATGGGCGGGAGGTAATCGGGCGACAGGAGATCAGGCACCTGAAAATCGGGGTCGGACGGATCGGCGTTCAGCACGAACGGATCGAAGGTCTTGCCCAGGAAGCCGGCGTTCTGGCCGTGGGGAAGGTTGCCGCCGGTATTGCCGATCGGGCGCGGCAGCAGCACGTGCGGTGGCGCGTCCCCTTTCGGCCCCTTGAGCTTGCTCAGCACGCATCCGAAGTGGGGCTGCTCGTTGCCGAACTGGAAGAAGCGTCCCGTCTGCATGTACTGATGACCGACGTCGTGCACGCCGGCCCCGGTGTGATAGACGGACCGGAGCAGGGCGTACTTGTCGGCGTGCTTCGCCATGCGCGGAAAGATTTCGCTGATCTGGATGCCGTCGACGTTGGTCGGAATCGCACGGTAGGGGCCGCGAATCTCCGACGGGGCATCCGGCTTCATGTCCCAGGTATCGAGCTGGCTGGGACCGCCGACGAGCATCAGCATGATGCAGTTCACGTCGCGGGCGGGGTCGACCGCGCCGGCGGCCTTGAGCGCGAGGAAGTCCCCGAGGGTGAGGCCGAGCATGCCGAGCGAGCCCGCATGCAGGAAATCCCGCCGGCGCATGCCGTCGCAGAAGTGGACGCTCTTGTCCGCATCGAATCGGAACACTCAGCCGCCTCCCTTTCCGGGGATCCGACGAGGCACCAGGCCCCGCACGCGCGAGGGGAGTCGAAGGTACGTCTCGCGCGCCCAAGTGTCAATCGGTATCGAGGCGTTCCCCGCAGCGCGGCGTCGAGAGGGTAGACTGGCTGAGCCCATTTCCGCGCATGCCCAACCGGATGAACAAGAAGCAGCTCAGCGAGCGGGACATCTGCACGAAGTTCATCACGCCCGCGCTGCGCCGGGCGGGCTGGGACGAAATCACCCAACTTCGCGAAGAGGTCAGTTTCACGAAGGGGCGGGTCATCGTCCGCGGCAGGATGGTCAGGCGTGGTGAGGCCAAGCGCGCTGACTACATCCTCTGCGGGGCAGATCGACCGCGTCCGGCCTGAGGGTCAGGGCAAACCCCGTGGATACGTCGCTGGAAAGCGGCGCGTCATCCGCTCGGCATAGCATCGGTCGCAGCCTGGTGAGACTTTCCTGCAGCCGATTGTCGGGTTCCAGGTCGATTCGGTCCACTCGATAGCTGAGTGGTCTGCCGTGCGCCACAGGATACCAGCAACTCGGTCCGGACCGAGTTGCCATACGCCGCTGTGGCCTCCTTCACAATCAGCGGTCCGAACCACTCCTCTGCCTCGTATGCATTGTGTGCGCGGCAACGCAACTGGAGGTTCGCGACGTCGGTCGCCCCGCCCTCGGCGAAGGGGACGACGTGATGCAACTCCAGGAAACCGCGTTCGGCGCAGCGCCCGGCCGTGCCGATGAATGCGCAGCGCCCCTCGTCGCGCGCCCAGACCTCCCGCTTCACCGCGGCCGGCACGTGGCGCGAGCCCGGCGTCGCCGTCCCGGCCGATCGCGGACGCTTCACGGCTGCCTGCGTCTTCCTTTCCAGATCCTCGACCAGCACCGTCAGCGCCCGCTCGAAGATCGCCCCTGGGTCGCCGCTCGGGATGGCGTGGCGGAGCAGGTCCTGCGCGCGGCGCAGCTTGTCGTGGGCCTCGCGCGAGATGGTGACCTGCACCTTGTAACGCTCGGGCGCCAGCGGCGCTACGACCGCCGGCCGGCCGGGTGGAGTCCGCCGGCATATCGGATCCGATGCGACCGGTGACATGGCCGAGACCCCGCCGGTGAGCGTCGTGGACGCTGGAACCGACGGCCCGCCGACCATCTTGTGAGCGCCTGCGCCGCCGCCCGCTCCTGGGCCGGAACCCGCCACCTCTCCCGCTTCTCCGTCGGAACGCGTGAGGTCGGCAGCGTCAACGGATTCGACGCGGGTAAGTCTCTCCGCCGGCAGCTTCCGCACCAACGAGCGCACGGACGAGGGGACGGCCTGTAGGGGACGCACTTCCGCGACCAGACGTTCGACCTCGCGCTTGCTCCTATGTCGCACTGCGGCCAGCAGGCCGGCGTGATTCTCGGGCGTCAGGTGCGCCGCCAGGAGACCGACCGCCGTCAGCGTGATCGAGCCCTCGGCCAGCAAATCGAGGATGACGGGAAAGCGCCGCGCCGCGCGCGCGGCTTCGATCCGGCCATACGCGGCGTGTTCCGAGAAGTGCAGCACCGGCGTGCTGTAGGTGAACAGCGACGAGCAGCCTTCCGCCAGATACAGTCGCCGCGCGTCCAGCTCCATCAACGCCGCGATGACGTGCGCGGTCGCATGCCGCTCGCGTTCCGCGAGCCGGTGCGTCTCCGCAATGAGTTCACGATCCGACAGGGTGTGCAGCGCAGGAACGTGAGCGGGACTTGCCATGACTTCTGTATACCATCGTCATTCTGTGCCGCTCAGAATGCCCCCCACGCCACGATTGCACCGAGAGGGTCAGGGCCACCTTCGATCATGAAGATCGACCGACCCAGGGGCTGGCGGTCGCGGCAGGGCAGCCTCTCAGTGGCTGCCCTGCTTCGTTTCAGAAGTGAAGCTGCAAAGCTGTCAAGTGTTTTCTCGCGATCCTTCACGAGTCGCTCACCGCTTCTTTTGATTCCGTCGCGCCCCGTCGTGCCGCCCGTGTGCTCGTTTCAACCGGGCGCGTGGGAGTTGCTTCCCAACCGTCGCTCGTTTCGCCCAAAGCGCATCTGGATCAAGCGGCGTGACGCCTGCGGACCCGAGCGCCTGGCCGTCAGCGCATGAGGATGGAGCGCCGCATCGTTTCACTTACAACAGAGTTCGCCCCAATCGTGCTGGGGCGGACCATACAAATACATATCGTTGAGCTTCGGAGCGCTCGGCTTCGCTTACACTCGCGGTCCCATGGCGCTTTGTGTCCTCTGTCCCCGCTGCGGCGCGACGAACGTGCGACCGACCGTCGCCAGTAAGTTTGGCGCGTACTGCCGGTGCCAGTCCTGCGGATACGTCTGGCACGACGAGGGCCCCCCCGACCAGCGTGACAGCCGGCAGGACGGACATGCGTGGCTCTCGCGCGAACACCAATTTGTGCAGGTGGGGCGGGGGAGGACCAACGGTTCGAGGCCGAACATCGTCTGGGGCAGCTGACATCGGTCCGCCCAAGCGCAGCGAGACGCTAATCGTGCCGTCTTTCCATCCCTGAAGTTGCCAAACGGCCTGCCGTGTGCCATCCTCCCGCTCCTCCATGGATCCCAGAACGATCGAGGCGGCGTCGACCACAGTCCCTACACGTTGCCCGGAGTGCGCCGGCAGTGGCGTGTCTCTGGCCGGTGTCACGCCTCACTTCGTATCGTTGCGCTGCACCGGGTGCGGCGAGGTGTGGCTGGTCCGCGAGCGGCGCAAGCTGCCGCGTGCATCGGCCGGCAGGATCCACGGTGACGCCTCGACGTTCGCGCATCTTCCGCGTTGAGGCGAATGCCCGGCGCAGCCGCGATTCCCGGGGTGGGCCGGCAACACTGCCCGACGTGCGACGCGGCCGCCGCGAAGGCGGTGACCCTGACGCTCGCCTACGTGTACCTGCGGTGTGAGCGCTCTGCGGTGAAGTGTGGGTCATCCCCGAACGTCGCGAGGTGCCACGCGAGCCAGCCGGTCCCAGACGCATCCCACGCTGAAGCCGCGCGCGCCTGACGGCCGTCCCGGACTCACCGGAACACGAACCGCTGCCTGAGGGTGACGCTGATGCCGGCCGTCGTTTCCAAGCGTTCCCGTTCACTGTTTCCAGAGTCGGATGTCGTCGAAGGTGCTGTCGCCGATCCCTCCGCCCTCCAGGCGGATCCGGATGGCGGTCACGTCGCTGCCCGGCGCGACGACGTCGTCCAGGGTCGCGAACGGGCCGTCAGCCACTGCGGTCAGGGTGCGGGTGAGTGCGGAGAGGGCGAGCCCCGCTACCCCGAGTTGCTCGACCACCACTTTGCCCCTGCGCCTGCACGACCGACGCGTTGCGATCGTACTTTGGTCCTGCTGTCCGGGGTTGCCCCACCACCGCCTCGACCCGGCCGGGCACGGCGGCCAGCAGCGCGGCGAGCGCCAGTCCAGTTGTGATTTGCTTCATGCGCCTTCCTCCTGAGTTTTGCCCTGAGGCTTTCAGACGCCTCTGAGACGCTTCGGTCGCGGTGTTTCCAATCCGCGTGCCGGAGGAACTATTCGTGCGCCTCATCAGCGTGTCGCCCTGCGCCCGCCGGTTTCCACTTGCGACAGCCGGCTCGGTGTCGGATAGTGTCCGCTCGGCGTGCCCCTGAACCCGACAGATCGCGAGCGGCGCAACCGGGCATCGAGCTATGAGCAACACGTACCTGACGCTGCTGACCGCCATCGTGTGTCTGACCGTGGCGAGTGGCCCGACCCACGCGGCAACGCTCTATCACGCTGATTTCGAGAGTGGAACGCCGGGTAGCTGGACGTCGACCGATGGCAGCTGGAGCATCTGTCGATCCGTCACCACCGGCACGCAGGAGTACTGCCAGACTGACACGACGGCGCAGCTCTTCTCGGCCTCGTTCGATGGGGATTTCAGCTGGGCGGACTGCGCTGTGCAGGCCGAAGCGAAAATCTACAACTACCTGTCTGGCGAGATTGGAATCATCGGCAGGGCGCAGGACGCCTCACATTATTATCAGCTCTCGCTCAAGAGCGATGAGTTGGGGGCCCGGAAATGGTGGCTCCTGAAAAATGACGGCGGTACCGTCACCGTCCTTGCATCGGGCATCCAGTATTTCCAGAGCGGCTACTACTATGTGCTGCGCCTCAGGATGTACAAGCAGCACATCGAGGCTTCCATCTCCACCGACAAAGGCCTGACATTCAACACATTGGGCTTTGCCGAGGACACGCAGTACCCGAACGGCCGGATTGGCCTGATCACCAGAAATACAAAAGGAGTGTTCGACAACGTCGCCGTCGACACGCTGGGCGGAGCCAATGTCCGCCGCTTCGGCCACGTCGTCATCATGTCGCTCGAGAACCAGAATTATTCCAGGATCATCGGCAACCCGTACATGCCGTACTTGAATTCCCTCTTCGGCCGATCGGCGCTTCTCACCAGGTTCTACGCCAATTTTCACCCGTCGCAGCCGAATTACTTCTCCATGACCACGGGTCAGGGCTTCTACACGAAAGAGGGCCCGATTCCCCCTGCCACGAACAACATCGTTCGGGCCCTGGCGACCAGGAACAAGAGTTGGAAAGGGTACTTCGCGGACGTGACGACCCACGAAGCGGTCTTCCGCTATTTTCCTGAGGTCTGGCAGAATCCGGCGCAGCTGGCGAATGTCGTGGCGATCGTGCCGAATTTCATGAGTGACGTGTCGGCCGGCACCCTTCCCGGCTACTCACTGATTCACGATCTGTTCACGGTGAATGGCCACGACTGTGCCGATGCCGGCGCATGCATGGGGCCGGTGGACGATCGGCTCAAAGAGACGATCGATCCCTACATCAATCATCCGTCGTTCGTTGCCAACAGAGACCTCTTGATCATCGCCTTCGACGAAGCCCAGCTGAATGACCCGACGTGCAGCGGGCCGGTCACGATTCCCCTGACGCCGGAAGCGCAACGCCGCGGCGCCTGGAAGTGCGGCGGGCAGTCGGTCGTGATGCTGATCGGGGCCGACGTCAAGCGCGGATATGCCTCGACGACGCTCTACCACCACGAAGCCCTGTTGCGGATCTCGCTCGAAGGCCTGGGGATCACCGATTCATTACCGGGCGCTTCCGCCTTCGCCCCGGAGATGAACGAGCTGTTCGAATCCGTGACCACGCCACCGAGCTATGGCGAAATTGTCCTGCACACCCGGACGGCGACGGCCACCGCGGGACTGTTTCGAGTGGATCCCGATCCGGGGGCCGCGGGCGGCTCAGCCGAGCATCATCCTGATCTGGGGGCGGCAAAGGTCACAGAGCCCCTCATGGCCCCGGCCAATTATTTCGAGATGACGTTCAATGCCGACGCGGGCAAAGCCTATCGACTGTGGATCCGCGGAAAGGCTGAGAGAAACTATTTTGGAAACGACTCGGCCTACGTTCAGTTCTCACAGAGCCAGACGGCCACCGGCACGCCGATTTATCGAATCGGAACAACAAGCGCCACGCCCTTCGTGCTCGAAGAGTGTTCGGGTTGTGCGCTGGCCGGCTGGGGATGGAACGACAATGGCTATGGCGCCGGCGTCCTGGGCCCCCTGATCTATTTCGAAAAATCGGGAATCCAAACCCTTCGGGTGCAGGGCCGGGAGGACGGGCTCTC
The DNA here is from genome assembly GCA_031361295.1 of Acidobacteriota bacterium. Classification (GTDB taxonomy): domain Bacteria; phylum Acidobacteriota; class Vicinamibacteria; order Vicinamibacterales; family 2-12-FULL-66-21; genus JALZOC01. The sequence continues at coordinate 20,240 of JANMCN010000086.1, forward strand.
TCTGGATCAGATTGTCCTCTCGGCAGATAAATACCTGACGACGGCTCCGGGAGCGGCGCGCTCCGACGCCACGATTATCCCGAGAACGCAGTAGCCGGCGTATCACGGGATCGCGGGAGACTCACAGACGGCGCGTCTGCTGGTGCCGGAACCCGTGGGCGCTGCTTGCGTGAGGGTGACAGGGCGCTGCGCCGGATGCTGTTCCACGCAAGAACACAGTGCGCCGTTCGGCCCATGCTCGGAGCACGGTCCAGTCGGGAGAGGCTGCGAACAGGGTCAGAGGAGACCAGCATCTATAGAGTTGACGGGTGGTCGCGACGATAGTTTTCGCGGAGTCACCCCGGCAGCGATCGCGGATACGCGTTGGGTTCACAAAGGGTGCTTGGACGCTCGCAAAAGGCGCGCTCACAACGCTCCACAGGCGGTATCGATGTGAATGAGTAAAGACAAGACCGACGGAGAGAATGGCTTGTGCCCGCGGAGACTTTACTGAATATACTGACGGCGCTTCCTGCGGGGCCAGTTTCCAAACGGTCCTCAGTGGCCACATTTCAACGTTCGGTGACATCTTCGACCTGAGTGAGCAGCTGGATGCGACCAACAGCCTATCGCGCGGCATACGACGGGAATCGCGTGGCGGCATCAGTCCTCTGCGTGGCTTTCATCGGCGTTGGGCCCAGCGCCGCGGCCACCACCGCGTCACTGGACGCCCAAATCGAATTGACCGCCGCGTGTAGCGGCGATGATCCGAAAGCTGCCGTGGCGGCTTGCACAGAGCTCATCGACACTAAGGATCCGGACGTCAAGTTCCAGACCGCCGCGCTTGTCAACCGCGGGAATGCGTACGACGCACTTGGCGAACCCGCCCGCGCACTCGCGGACTACGAGCGCGCACTGGAGCTTGATCCAGGGAGTGCGTTCTCGCATCGAAACAAAGGTGTCGCGCTCGCCCGCTTAGGACGTCTCAGCGAAGCCCTGCTGGAGTTCGTCGCGGCGGTCGAACTGAAGCCGGACTACGTTGAGGCCTACGGCAGTCGAGCGGAGACTCTGATGAAGATGGCTGCTGAACGCGGCGAGCCGGACGGCGCTTCTGTGTACAAGTACATTCTCGCTGACTACGACAAGATGATTGAGATCGGCGGCCTCGGGCGACGAGGTGCGGTAGCGTTCGATGGTCGGGGTAAAGCCAACTATCATCTCGGTCATCTGGACGCGGCTATTGCGGATTACACAGAAGCGATCGCGCTCACGCCTGAACCTCGTTTCCTCATGGCGCGGGCGGTGGCGTATGCGGACGCGGGGGACTCCACCCGCGCGAATGCTGATATCGACAGGGCTGAGGCGATCGTCGGTGACGTAGGGGTCGCGGCAGCAACCGCAGCGGGCCTCACGCCGGCGGCCCTGCAAAACGTTCGGGATTACATCGCAAAGAAGCGCAAGTGACGCACTCCACGTCACCTTGCCATGCTCGCGGCCATGCGGTGTGCGTGCTGCAAGTATCCCAGGCCCCATCGTTCTAAGCAGATCACCTTTGCGGATGGTCTGCTGGCCGATGACTTGCGCGGATCGAATGCCTCTGGGTCCGACACGCGTCCTTGGCGTCGGTCACTCCCGGTCGGTCTTCTTCCTGGGCTCCAGGGCTGCCGCCAGCCACGCCCTGGCGAACGTCCACTCGCGCTTCACGGTGCCCGACGACAGTCCGAGCTCCGCGGCTGTGTCTTCCGTCGTCAGGCCCGCAAGGAATCGGAGCTGGACGACACGCGCCGCCCTTGGAAAGGCCGTGTCGAGCTCACCGAGCGCGACGTCGAGCCGTGTCAGCGTCATCTCGATGTCGGCGGCGTCTCCCGGCGCCGGCATAGCGACTGACGTGTCGAGGGATTCATGGATGGCACCTCCGCCGCGCTTCCCGGCGAGCCTCCGGCGTGCGTGGTCAACCAGCCGTCGGCGCATTTCGGCGGTCATCAATCGAAAAAATGCGTCGCGGGTCGCGGCCGTGCCGGGACCGCTGCGCAGCAGCCTCAGGTAGGCCTCGTGCAGCAGCGCGGTGGTCTGCAGGAGGTGCCCCCGCCGCTCTCCCCGCAGATGGGCGTGCGCCAGTCGCCGCAGATGGTCGTACGTCCTGGCGATGACTTCCTCACCGGCGTCCGCGTCGCCGGCGCCCCACCGTGCAAGCAGGCTCGAGATTTCAGGCACCAGGGACCCTCGACACCAGGCCTGTCACCGTCAGGTCCTTCGGCCGCCGGTAGTATACTCACCGGCCACAAAATTACGTGCGCCAGGACGATGGGAATGGTTGATTACCAGGAGCTTCGGAACCTCTTCGATCGGGCCGTGGCCGTGCCGGCGCCAGACCGCACGGCCTTTCTGGAAGGGGCCTGCGCCGGGAATACCGTGCTTCGTGACGAGGTCGCCCGG
>JANMCN010000091.1:0-2353 GCA_031361295.1 Acidobacteriota bacterium
ACGAGGGGCACGCGCACAAGATGATGGGCACCGTCTCCACGGTGGCCGCCGACCACGTGGTCGTCAAGACCACGGATGGCAAGGAACACACGGTGTCGGTGAAAGACACCACGAAAGTCTTGCACGGCGCGATGGCCATGAAGACCGCGGACCTCAAGGAAGGCACCCGTGTGGTAATCACCGCCACGGGCGACAAGGAGCCGTACGCCGCTCAGGAAATCAGAATCGGAACGGCCAAGCCCGTCGCACCCGCCAAGACCCCGAAGTAGACGCGCCGCCTCTACGCGCGCACCCCAGGGTCGCGGGGCGCTCTTCGTCTACAATCAGTGCGGCTGGCGCCCGGAGAAGACCAGGCGCCAATGGCTCCCCACCGCATGCCACACGCGACAGCCACGATTCGCATCCTCATCGTCGAGGATGAAGCCAAGCTCGCCGCGAACATCCAGCGCGGGCTGACCGAAGACGGATTCACGGTCGATACGGCGCCGGACGGAGAGACCGCGATCCGCCGGGCGCGCGAAACCGCGTACGATCTGGTCGTGCTGGACGTCATGCTGCCAGGCATGGACGGGTTCTCGGTCTGCCGGGAGCTGCGCCGCCTCAGCGTCGATCTGCCCATCCTCATGCTGTCGGCCAGAGGGGTGGTCGAGGACCGCGTCCGCGGGCTCGAAAGCGGCGCGGACGATTACCTCACGAAACCGTTTGCCTTCTCCGAGCTCCATGCGAGGGCGCGCGCCCTGCTTCGACGCCGACGGCCGTCGGAACTGCTGGTCCTCACCGTGGAAGACGTCGTGCTGGATCCGGTCACGCGCGTCGTACACCGGGGCGGCCGGAAGCTGGACCTCACGCCGAAGGAGTTCGCGCTGCTCGAATACTTCCTCCGCCACTCCGGCGAAGTGCTGACACGCGCGATGATCGCCGAACATGTCTGGGACTTCACGTGGGACCGGCTGACCAACCTCATTGATGTCTTCGTGAATCACTTGCGGCGCAAGCTGGAAGACGGCGGGGGCTCGAGGCTCATCCACGCGGTCCGGGGCGCGGGATACATCCTGAGAGGGCCCGAGCGATGAAGACGCTCCGCGCACGTCTGACCGTCTGGTATATCGCGATCGTGACGGGCGCGCTGGTTCTCTTCGCGGCGTTGTTGTACGGCTGGCTCGCCCGGACCTTGTATGCGCATCACGACCACGAGCTCCTGGACGATGCGGCCAGGCTGGCGCAGGTGCTCGACGCGACAGCCGAGCCGCTCCAACTGCTGGCGTCGCTGGACTCGTCGCAGCGCGTGGGGCCGCTCCTGATGGTCCGCGACAGCAGCGGCTCCACGGTCTTTCGATCCGCACGCCTCGCCAGCAGCGAGCCCGATATCGGCGAGCACACCGCCCTGCAGCACGCCGCCATGCGCGGCTCGACAACGGCGGAATTCTTCACCGTGTGGCTCGAGCGCGGCGCCCCGGTACGGTTCATCTGCCTGCCCCTCTCCCGCCCTTCGATGACGTATCTTCAACTCGGCCGCCGACTGGGCGACGTCGATCTGCTGTTGCGCGTCGTCTTGCTGGCCTCGCTCTCACTGATACCGGTGGTCGTGATGCTGACCAGCTACGGCGGCCTGTTCGTCGCGACGCGGGCGCTGTCGCCGATTGGCAGCATCGCCGCAACGATCGAATCGATCCAGGCGACCGATCTCTCCCGCCGCGTCAGCGTGCGCGCCGAGGACGCGGAAATCAGCCGCCTGAGCTCGTCGGTGAATCAGTTGCTGGATCGGCTGCAGCGGGCCTTCGCGTCCCTCCAGGAATTCAGCGCGGACGTCTCGCACCAGATGCAGACGCCGCTAACGGTCATGAAGACCGGTGTCGAGGTGACGTTGTCCACCCGCCGATCGGCGGAGGAGTACGAGCAGACCCTGCGCGAATTGAGCGGGGAGATCGACGCGCTGTCGGAGACGGTGCGGGACGTCAGGGAGTTCAGCCTCACGGAGGCCGAATCGAGCGGGCTCGCGCGAGAACATGTCGACCTGACGGCAATTTTCACCGAGGCCACCGACCTGATTGGTGTGCTGGCCGAAGAGCGCGCCGTCACGTGTACTGCCGTCGCGGCGCCAGGGCTGAAGGTCTGGGGCAACCGTATCCGCCTCCGCCAGCTGCTGCTCAACCTCGGCGAGAACGCCATCAAGTATTCACCGGACGGAGGCGAAGCGCGCTTCGAGCTGCAACGGACTCCCGGCGGCGCGGTCGTCCGGATCACCGACAGTGGGCCTGGCATTCCGGAGGACGCTCTCCCCCGCATATTCGAGCGTCGCTACCGCGGCGCGACGCGAGCCGGCGGCACCGGCCTGGGCCTGGCCCTCGCCAAA
>JANMCN010000098.1:0-4357 GCA_031361295.1 Acidobacteriota bacterium
CGCTGGAAAGGGGAGAATGTGTCGACTCTGGAAGTCTCCGAGGCGGTCAGCGCGTTCCCGGGCGTCATCGAGGCGAACGTCAACGGCGTGGCTGTGCCCGGAACGGAAGGACGGGTGGCCATGGCGGCATTGAGCGCTGCCGGCGATCTGGATCTTGCGGCTCTCCGCGCTCACCTTAGCAATCGATTGCCGCCGTATGCGCGTCCGCTCTTCCTCCGGCTGTGCCAGGGGATGGACGTAACGGCCACGTTCAAGCAGACCAAGGGGAGCCTCGTGCGAGAGGCGTTCGACCCATCGGCCGTCAACGACCCTCTTTACTTCGACCATCCCGTGGAGCAGCGTTTCGTGCCCGTCGACGACCGCCTGTACAGCGACATTCGGCACGGGCGGGTGCGGCTGTGAGCGGGGAAGCGGTGGATACCGTTCGCACAAACGGCCTGGCCGAGATGGCCGCGCGTGTGTCGCGGGACATCGCCGGCGGCCCGATCGTGCCGTTCGTGACACCCGATGAAATCCGACGGCGCCTGTCGCAGTACGACTTCCGCGCTCCTGTCGTCCTCGACAAGGTGGTGGCCGACGTCGAAGACATGATGCGCCGCTGGAACGTGCAGGTCACGCATCCGCGGTACTTCGGGCTGTTCAACCCCAGCGTGCACGCCGCCGCCGTCGTGGCGGATGCGCTCGTGGCGGCGTACAACCCGCAGCTTGCGACCTGGCGGACCTCTCCCGCTGCGAACGAGATCGAAAGGCACACGCTGACCTGGCTGGCCGGCAAGTTCGGTTTGCCGGACGATGCCGTCGCGAACTTCACGACCGGCGGGGCCGAGGCGAATCTGTCGGCGGTCGTCGTCGCACTCACGCGGGCGTTCCCGGAGTACGGTGACCACGGAATCGCTGCGATCTCGGGCCGGCCGGCACTCTATCTCACCGGCGAATCGCATCACTCCTTCAGCAAGATCGCTCATATGACCGGGCTCGGCCGGCGCGCGCTCCGCGAGGTGCCCGTCGACCGGACGCTGCGCATGGACGTTGCCGCGCTGCGCGGGCGCGTCGCGGAGGACCGGGCCGCCGGCTTCCTCCCCTTGATGGTTGTGGGAACTGTCGGCACGACGGGTGGCGGGGCCATCGATCCGTTACCGGCCCTCGCCGAGTTCTGCCGCGACGAGCGGCTCTGGTTCCACGTGGACGCGGCATGGGGCGGGGCGGCCGTCCTGTCGCCGCGCCTGCGGTCGCACCTCGGTGGGATCGAACACGCCGACTCGATCACCTGTGATGCGCACAAGTGGTTCTCCGTGCCGATGGGAGCTGGCATGTTCTTCTGTCGGCACCGCGAGACGGTCCGCGAGGCGTTCCGCGCAGAGACGTCGTACATGCCGGGGAAGACCAGCGACGTCCTCGACCCGTTCACGTCAACCGTCCAGTGGTCCAGGCGCTTCATCGGCCTCAAGCTGTTCTTCGCGCTCGCCGAGCGGGGCGAAGCGGGATACGTCGAAGCGATCGAGCGCCAGGCGCATCTCGGCGACCTCCTGCGCGAGTGTCTGTTCGCTGCCGGTTGGACGATCGTCAACTCGACGCCGCTGCCGCTCGTCTGCTTCCGCCGCGACGGCGTTGTTCCGTCGACGTTCCTGAGAGCGCTCTACGAGCGGCAGATCGCGTGGATATCCGAGGTGCGTCTCGGCGGGTCCGAGCCCGTGCTGCGCGCGTGCATTACCAGTATCCGGACGACCGAAGCGGATGTTCGCGACGTCGTCCGCGCGATGACCGCGCTGGCGCGGTCCCAATCCGAGGGCGCATGAAAAGCGAGACGATTGCCATTCACGGCGGATACGAAGTTGACGCGACAACGAAGGCGGTCGCGGTCCCTATCTATCAGACGGTCGCGTACGAATTCGACAGCGCGGACCACGGCGCGGCGCTGTTCAATCTCGAGGTCGAAGGCTTCCGCTACACGCGCATCGGCAACCCGACGACCGCCGTTCTTGAGCGCCGTGTCGCCGCGCTGGAAGGCGGCGTTGCCGCCTTGTGCGTCGCATCCGGCCAGGCGGCCGTCCACTATGCGATCTGGAACCTTACGGACCAGGGCAGCAACATCGTGTCGGCGCCGCAACTGTACGGAACGACCTACACCCTCTTTGCGCACCTGCTGCCGAGCCAGGGCGTCACGACCCGCTTCGCGGTGTCCGATCGGGCGGATGCCATCGAGAAGCTGATCGACAACAATACCCGCGCCATCTATTGCGAGAGCGTCGGCAACCCCGCGGGCAACGTTTGCGACATCGAAGCCATCGCGCGTGTGGCCCATAAACATGGTGTGCCGTTCATCGTCGACAACACCGTCGCGACGCCGGTGCTGCTGCGGCCCATCGACTATGGCGCCGACGTCGTCGTGCACTCGCTCACGAAATACATGGGCGGCCACGGGACGACGCTCGGGGGCGCGATCGTCGACAGCGGTCGATTCCCATGGGCTCGGCACGAGCAGCGGTTTCCGATGTTCACCAAACCGGATCCCTCGTACCACAACCTCGTCTATCTCGACCGCTTCGGCGACCAGGCCTACATCGCCCGGTGTCGCAGCGTGTACCAGCGCACGGCGGGGGCGGTACTGTCGCCGTTGAGCGCGTTCCTGCTGCTGCAGGGCATCGAAACCGTGGCGCTACGTGTCGAACGGCACGTGGATAATGGCCGGAGGGTCGCGGAGTTTCTCCGCGATGATCCGCGAGTCGAGTGGGTGAATTACGCCGGACTCGCGGACAACGCGTGCTATCCGCTGGCGGTCAAGTACCTCAAGGGCCGCGCGTGCGCGCTCATGACGGTCGGCGTCACCGGGGGTTTCGAGGCGGCCAAACGGTTCTACGACGCGCTGCAACTCGTGAAGCGGGTGGTCAACCTCGGAGACGCGAAGTCCCTGGCGTGTCACCCGGCCTCGACGACTCACCGCCAAATGAGTCCGGCGGAGCAGCGCAGAGCGGGCGTGACGCCGGAGATGATTCGTCTCAGTATCGGGATCGAGCATATCGACGACATCATCGCGGATCTGGATCAGGCTCTCACGGCGGCCACACAGAATTACTAAGGAGAGGCCATGAGTTACGCGCCGGACGAACCGTCGAGTGCAGCTACGCCGCTTCCTGCTGCAGTGCCGGCAACCTTCGAGAGCCGGGTCGGCCGCGATCCGTCGCTGCCGCTCGAGATCGGGCTGGTCAACAACATGCCGGACGCGGCGCTCCGATCGACCGAGCGCCAGATCCGTGGGCTGCTCGAGCGCTCGTGCGGCGATCTGGGCTTCAACCTGCGCGTGTATAACATCCCGGAGGTGCCGCGGTCGCAGGCCGGACGCGAGCTGGCGCGCAACTACCGCGACATCGCTGAGCTGTGGCACACCGCGCTCGATGGCGTGATCGTCACCGGGACGGAGCCGCGCAGCGACGATCTGCGCCAGGAACCGTACTGGGACACGCTGACCCGGTTGATGGAGTGGGCCGACGAGCACACGACCTCGAGCATCTGGTCGTGCCTCGCCGCGCACGCAGCGCTGCAGCACATGGACGGGATCGAGCGGCGACGCCTCGCGCAGAAGCGGTCTGGCGTCTTCGACTGCACTCGCGAAAGCGATCACCTGCTGACGGTTGGGCTGCCGGAGCGCCTCCGCATGCCGCATTCCCGTTGGAACGAGTTGGCGTTGGAGGATCTCGTCAAGGCGGGCTATTCGGTCCTGACGCGCTCGCCGGAAGCGGGAGCCGACGCGTTTGTGAAGCAGAAGCGATCGTTGTTTCTGTTCTTCCAGGGGCATCCCGAGTACGACGCGGATACGCTGATTCTGGAATATCGCCGAGATATCGGTCGGTACTTGCGCGGGGAACGCGAGACGTATCCAACCGTGCCGCGCGGCTGCTTCGACGGAGCCGTGCTGCAGCAACTCCAGATGCTGCGGCTGCTCGCAGCCCGCCATCGGAATGAGGCAACTCTGGCGGCCTTTCCGCTTGCGCTCGCGACGAGCCACGCGGAGAAGTCCTGGGGCGAGACGGCCACAGCGCTGTACCGCAACTGGCTACAGTACCTCGCCGTTTCCAGCCGTCGCGTGCGCGCCGCGTGACACACGGGAGGGCAGGGTGAACTCGCAGGCGAGGAGGATTCCGCAGCTCGACTCCGTTCGCGGCATCGCGATCCTCATCGTCATGTTCCACAACGAACGGGACGCCTTGCCCTCGCTGCACCTGGACGCGATCTTCGCCAGCGGCTGGATGGGCGTGGACTTGTTCTTCGTGCTGTCGGGGTTTCTCATCACGGGCATCCTGCTTGATGCGAAGGGGTCCGACGGATTCTTTAAAAACTTCTACGCGCGGCGGTGCCTGCG
>JANMCN010000109.1:0-17735 GCA_031361295.1 Acidobacteriota bacterium
GGTGGCGGCATTCTTCCGATTGGGTTCTTTTTTCGTTGGGGTTGGTTATGCCCCGCCCAACATCGTTTGCCCCCAATAATGCGCTGGGGGTTGCTCCAGCCCCGCCTTCTGCCGATCAATCGCAGGGCGGAGCTTCGGCTCCGCCGTCTGTCCGCCCTACCTGATCGACCCGAGTATACGCTTTGCCTCGGATGAGGCTGGATCGAGCGTCAACGCGCGCTCGAGCTCCGCGCGTGCGGACTGAGCGTTCTTGAGCTTGAGATATGTTTCGGCCAGCGCGATGCGCGCAGCCGCTGAATCAGCGCTCCAGATTGAAATCTTCAATGCATCCAGCGCCTCCTTCGGGCGGCCGGCCCTGAGGAGAATCCGCCCGATCAGCAGGTGGGCCTGGGCATCGTATGGCGACAGATAGACGGCGCGCCGGAGCTCGGTGAGCGCCTCCCGGTCCGCCTCATGCTCGTAGAGCCGTCTGCCGCGATCGAGATGGAACGCCGCCAGCTCCCGCTGGTCGCGCTGCGCGGTGTTGACAATCGTCTGTTCAGGGCGTATCCCTGCGGACGGATCGGGCTCGGCCCGCACGCGCTCGAGGCCGCGCGGCACCGGCAGGCGGTCGGCCGCGGTCCGCTTCTCCAGCTCCTCGTAACGGGATGACAGTTGCCTCGCCAGCTCCTTCTCGCGTTCGGCCTCGACCGCGCTGCCGGATGCCTGCAGGGCCGCCGCGAGCACGTAATGCGCGTCCGCGTCCGCCGGGTCCCGCCGGACCGCTTCGCGCAACCAGTACACGGCGCCCTGGTAATTGCGGTCGAGCATGTAGGCGTACCCGAGGTTGAACAGATAGTCCGAATCCCCGGGATCAGCATCGGCCGCTTTCGTCAGATAGAACGTGGCGGTGCCACTCTGGGGAGTCGCGCCACGCCGGATCACCAGCACTCCCAGGTTGTTGTACGCCGCACCAGCGGGTTCGAGCCCGGTGCGCGGCGGGGATACCGGAGCTTCGTCGATGAGGCCTTTGAACACGTCGAAGGCCTCGTCGTACCGCTTCAGGCTGAGGAGCGACACGCCCGACAGGAAGCGCGCCCGCGCGCCCAGCCCCGATCCCGGCTTGACGGCTCGAGCCGCCGCGAGCGCAGCGGCATGGTCGCCCTGATCGGTCCGCACGTCCCACAGCGCCAGTTCGGCGCGGTCGTAGTCGGGCGACAGCCGCACGGCCGTCTCGAGAAAGGTCGCCTGCGCGGCCGGACTCTCGGCAATCAACCCCTTGATGTAGTTCTCGAACGCGCCCAGCGGCGGCCGGACGGCTCGAGGCCCCGCTGCGTGCGCGTCCCCCGCCAGCTGAGCGGCCAGCGCATCGAACGTCGTGAACAGCTCCTGGAGCGGGGCCTGCCCGACGACGTCCGGTTGGACCCGGCCGACGTCGATCCGGATGGTATGGGCACTCACTTTCAGCATGTCCCGATCGAGCGCGTACGTCCCGACGATGACTTCGGAGGCGCCCACGAGCTCTCCGACCTTGATGAGCGTGGCGCGGCTGAGAGACGCCGACAGCGGCAGGTGCAATTGCTCGAAGGCACGAACGCGCTCGACGCGGGTGATCGCGCGAACGCCCCGGGCCTGGAGCTCGTCAGCCAGAAGCACCGCCGACGCTTCCGAAAGCCAGTACACGGCCGGGTCGTGGTGGCGGTTGTCGAACGGGACGACGAGCACGCGTTCACCAGAGCTCTGGGCTCCGGCGAGGCGGGGCAGGCCGCAGAGCGCGAGAATGATCAGCAGACGGCAGGCTCGGGAGATCGGCGAACGGCTGCCTCTTGCGGCCGGTTCTACGCGTATCTGCTCCGTGTTCTGAGACATACCCAGGGGTGCGGACGGCTACGCGGTTGCCGGCTCGTCCACAGGCGCAGGGCCGGTGTTGACGACGACCGAGAGCAGACAGCCCTTGCGGCCTCCGCCGGCCCGGCATTCGGTCACGCTCGCGTCCGCGCGGAGCTCGAAGAGCTCCATCACGCGCCGGATCGCCGACGCGTAGAAACCGCAGAGCGGTAAGGTGGACGTCTCGCGCACTTCGCAGAACAGCGATCCCCTCAGATCGACCGAGGCGGTCCCTCTCCGCAGTCGCACGATGGCCCGGGAGCCCGGATAGGTGCTGCGAACCAGCATGCGCGCAACCCGCAGGGCCGCGCGCGCCCGCAGCGCCGCCGGCAGCCGCAGAATGAAGCGGCGCTCGAACCGCGACAGCGTGTTGACCGTCCAGTCTCCGGCATATTCCCCTGCACGGGCCGTGATTGAGGCGTAGGCCTCCCCCTCCGTGCGCAGGAAGCTCAGCACGGCCGAGAGCGGCGCCAGGCCGATGGTTCCCTCGCGGAGGCCGTTGACGTTGATCCAGTTCTCGTAGAATTCGAGCCGGGTCGGAAGCAGATCGCCAATGGCCTGGTGCAGGCTGGCGATGAGCACGCGGCCGATGCGGGGTTCACTCATGGTCGTTGCCCGGACCGTGCAGCCGTACCGCGATCGCGCTTCGATCTTGTGCGTGTTCTCGGCCGGCTGGTAAAGTGGCTGATTCCGGCATGATGCACACGAGCACGCTGGCTGCGGCGATCCTCGGCGGAGGCCGCGCCACACGGATGGGCGGCGTGAACAAGGGCGGGCTCACGCTCGGGGCGATGGACATCGTCGATCGCCAGTTGCACGCGCTGCGCGACCTCGCCACCCACATTTTCGTCGTGGGCGGCGAATCGGAGGTATGGACGGCGCGGCATCTCGACGTGGTGCCGGATGATCTGCCGGGGAGCGGCGCGCTCGGCGGCATCTACACGGCCATCGTGCGATCGCCGTGCCACCGGACGCTGGTGCTCGCGTGCGACATGCCGTTCGTGTCGGCCGCGTTCCTGCGGCGGCTGGCAGAGGAAGACGCTGATGTGGTGATGCCGCGTAGCCATCGAGGGTGCGAGCCGCTCTGTGCCGTCTACTCTCGGACGTGTGCGCCGGAGATCGGGGCGCGCATCGGGCGAGGAGAACTGCAGGCGTCCACGCCTCTCGTAGGGGTCCGCGTCGTCGAGATCGGGCCGGATATCATTGCGATGTACGACCCGGACGACCTGATGTTCATGAACGTCAACACGCCGCATGATTACGCGCGCGCCAGGGGACTGTTATCGACGCAGGATCCTATCACGACTGACCGTTCGCACATCTGACTGCCAGAGGAGAGACCACCCACGACATGATCCTGCCGATCCATCGACTCGTCCGCGCGCGGATGGCTGACGCCGTCACCCGCCTCTATGCCATCCCCCCCGACGACGCTGTCCTTGCGGCGATTCCCGTCGAAGCTGCCCCGCGGCGCGCGCTAGGCGATCTCGCCGTGCCGCTTGCCTTCGAGCTGGCGCGGCGACTGCGGAAGGCGCCCCGCGCGATCGCCCAGGAGATCGTGGCCGAGCTCGGCAGCATTTCGGGGTTCTCGCGCATCGAGGCCGCGCCGAACGGCTACGTCAATTTCTTCCTCGATCGATCATCGATGACCGTGCAGTGGCTCGAGGGCCGCGCTGCGGCCCCGGACCGCCATGGCGAAAAGGCGATCGTCGAGCACACAGCCATCAACCCGAACAAGGCCGCCCATATCGGGCACATTCGGAACGCGGCGCTCGGCGACGCCTTCGGGCGCCTGCTGCGATTCCTCGGCCGCCACGTCGAGATCCAGAACTACATCGACGACACGGGCGTCCAGGTGGCGGACGTCGCCGTCGGGTTCCGCGAGCTCGAGCACAAGACGCTCGACGACGTGCGGGCGATCGCGGAGGCGGGTCGCTTCGATTATTACTGCTGGGATCTGTATGCGCGCGTCACCGAATGGTATGACGGAGACAAGGACCGCCTCCGGATCCGATCCGCGGCGCTCCACGACATCGAGCACGGCGGAACCGAAACGGCCGACCTGGCTGCCTTCATCGCCGACCGCATCGTCCGTGCGCATCTCAAGACAATGTCGCGCATGAACATCGGGTACGACCTCCTGACGTGGGAAGGCGACATCCTCCGGCTGCACTTCTGGACGCATGCGTTCGAGTTCCTCAAGAAGACCGGCGCGGTGTTTCTCCAGGCCGAAGGAAAGCTCAAGGGCTGCTGGGTCATGCGCATCGACGAGACTCCGGAGGCGGCAACGCCCGATGGAGACGGTCCGCACGCGGGATCCGAGACGGCGGACGGCGGAGACGCCCCTGAGGAGCCCCGCGAGAAGGTGATCGTGCGGTCCGACGGAACCGTCACGTACGTCGGCAAGGACATGGCGTACCAGTTGTGGAAGTTCGGGATTCTCGGCAAGGACTTCCACTACCGGCTTTTTGCCGACGGGAAGCCTCCGCTCTGGTCCACCAGTTCGACGCCGCAGCCGCCGGGGCCCGACGTGCCGGAGTTCGGTCGCGCGTCATGGGTGTGCAACGTCATCGACACACGTCAGTCGTACCTCCAGAAGCTGCTCAAACAGGCGCTGGCGGCGCTCGGCTATCACGAACAGGCGGCGCACTCCGTTCACTACTCCTACGAAATGGTGGCCCTGTCGCACGCGACCGCGCGTGAGCTCGGGTACGACACCGCGGCGGACGCCGACCGCCCCTTCGTCGAGGTCTCGGGCCGCAAGGGACAGGGTGTCAAGGCAGACGACCTCCTCGATCGCCTCATCGACAAGGCCGCGGCGGAGGTCGCCAAACGGAACGCGGAGCTCACCAGCGCGGACACGCGGTCAATTGCGGCGGCGATCGCGACGGCCGCCGTGCGGTACTTCATGGTGAAGTTCTCGCGCGGCAAGATCATCGTGTTCGACATCGACGAAGCCCTGAGCTTCGAAGGCGAAAGCGGTCCCTACCTGCAGTACGCCGTGGTCCGGGCGAACAACATCTTCAACAAGCTGCAGGAACGCTACGCACTCGACGAAGCCACGGTCGTGTCCTCGGTTCCACGGACGCCGGCGTCCGTGCTCACGGGAGACACCGACGAAGCGCACGACTTGTGGGGCTTGATCCTCGAAGCGGCGCGGCTCGACGAGGTCGTCGAGCAGTCCGTGCGCACCCTGGAGCTCTCGGTGCTCGCGAAGTATGCGTTCGGACTCGCGCAGGCGTTCAACGGCTTTTATCACAAGTACTCCATCCTCAACGAGGAGCGCGAGGAGGTGCGGATCTGGCGGGCCGCGGCCGTCGCGTACTATCGGTCGCAGCTGACCAGGGCGCTCGAGCTCATGGGATGTACCGTCCCGGCGAAGATGTGAGAGCTGGCGGACCGACGGGCACGTCGAGGCTGAACACCGGAAGCAGGAGCGACAACGGTTCACGGTCGCAGCGCGCACGCTCGACACGCCGAGCGTAAGAAGCTGCCTGCGACGTCTTGAAAGCTCGGACCTATGAGAACCCGGCAACCGGTGATTGGCGTGAGCCGCTGCAGTCGCCTGGACGATTACCTCGCGTCGATCGAAGCGTCCGGTGCCACCCCACGAGTTCTCGACGTCACGGAAAGCCCACGGTCGATCCTCGGGGAAATCGACGGCGTGCTGCTGACGGGCGGAGGCGACGTGGACCCGGCCTTCTATCGACAGGCGCGTCATCCCGCGGTCTACGACGCGGAGACAGGACGCGATGAGTTCGAACTCGATCTCGCGCGTCGGGCCGTGGACGCCGATGTCCCGCTGCTCGCGATCTGCCGTGGAATGCAGGTCCTGAACGTCGCCGCGGGCGGCACGCTCGTCCAGGACATTCCTACTCAGGTCGAATCACATCTTCCGCACGCGGTGGATACGCCCAAGGACGCGCTGGCCCACGTCGTCTGCCTCGCGACTGGATCGACGCTCGAACGCGCGCTCGGCACCGGACGCGTCGATGCGAACGCCCTGCCGGTCAACAGCCGGCACCACCAGTCGGTCGCGCGGGTGGCACCGCAGCTCGTGCCGAGCGCGACAGCGCACGACGGCGTCATCGAGGCCATCGAACGACCCGGCGCGCGCTTTTGCGTCGGCGTCCAGTGGCATCCGGAAAACTTCTGGCGCACCGGGGAGTTCAAGCCGCTGTTCGACGCATTCATCGGAGCAGCGAAAGCAAAGAAGGCTGACGGCTAGCTCCGATCGAACACTCCGACGACCTCCACGTGCGGCGTATTGGGGAACAGGTCGTAGCCGTGCAGGGACGTGATGACGTACCCACCCTCGATGAGCCGCCGGGCATCGCGCGCCATGGTGGGCGGATCGCACGACACGTACACGATCCGGTCCGCCCCGAGCTGCGGAATCGCCTCCATGGCTTCCTGCGAGATTCCGGATCGCGGAGGGTCGACGATGATGGTCGAGGGGCGCGTCCGATCGCGCCGCACGTGATCCTCGACGAGTCCGACCACGGCGCTCATGGCGTCCTGGTAGGGGGCGGCATTGCGCAGCAGGTCCGCTCCGCCTTCTCGATCCCCCTCGACAGCCACGATTCGATGACGGCCCGCCGCCGCGAGCGCTACGGCAAAGAGCCCGACGCCGGCATACAGATCGAGAACATCCCCAGTGGCCGGCACCGCGTCCATGACATGCCCGACGAGGGCAGCAACCAGAAACCGGTTACCCTGGAAAAACGAGGCCGCATGCCTGCGGAGTGTTCCGTCCGGCGCCCTGCCGGTGGTCAACGCGCGCAGGGAATCGGAGACGACCGGATCGCCGGCGCGCGCGAATACTCCGGTCGCGGAGCGGCTGCTGCAGCCCGTCAAGCCGGCCGCCTCGACGGCAGCGGCCAGCGGCCCCGCCGGAAGCGGCTCGGCCGTCCGGAGCTCCATGTGCAGCGCCCGTTCGTCCGCCGCGACGTTTTCCGCAACTTCGATCGAGACGACATCGTTGGCGAGCCCGCCGAGCGCGGCGAGCGCAGCGTGCACCGCGTCGATCGACGCGTCCAGGAGCTGGCCGGTCGGCGCCGCCTCGCACAACCGATGCGTCCCTTCCAGGTAGAACCCGGCGCGCCCGCCGTGCGCGTGCAGGCGCGCGCGCATTCGGTAGCCGCGCTCCGGCGACTGGGCTATCGGCACGGATGCTCGAAGCGGGATCCGGCCGAGCCGCGTGAACGCATCGGCGACCACTTCGGATTTGAGGGCGAGCTGCCTGTCGTAGCCGATGTGTGCGTACAGGCAGCCACCGCATGCGGGGTCGAACCGGAGCATCCGTCGGTCCGTGGATGGCTCGAGAACGTCCTGCACGGTGGCGAACGCAAGCCGCTTCTCGACCCGTTCGACGAGCGCGCTCACCCGCTCGCCTGGAATCGCCCCCGCAACGAGCACCACCTGCCCCTCGTGGCGCGCAATCATCCGCCCTCCGGACGCGGGCTTCTCGACGGCCAGCTGGACGAGGCTGCCCTTCGCGAGGCCCTGGTGCGGAACGCTCCCGCCGCGCCTGCCGCGAGGGAAGGTCATTCGTAGGAAATCACGGGGATGCCGAGTGTTTCCCGTACGAGCCGTTCGAATGCGGCCGCGGCCGCCCGTGCCCGCGCGTCCGGAGACAGGCGAGAGCCAAACGGGGCGAGTTCGGCGTCCGCTTCCCGCCGCAACGCTCCAGCGGTGGAGAGGTCGATCGCCGCGGTGGACGCGGCGAGCACACGCCGATCGAGCCCGGCAAGCGCCTCGATGATCCGCGCGCGCGCCTCGCCGCGCGCGGATCGAGCCTCGCCATGCATCGCCTCGAGCTCGCGGACCGCGCCATCAATCGCCTCGTCCAGCGCCGCACACCGCCCTGCCCCGTCCCGCACGGTCACCAGCCGGGCCGTGGCCCGCTCGATGTGCAGCGTCAGAGTCGGCTTCCGTGGTGCCGGCTCCTCTCGGTCGTCAGTCTCGGCACCCGCCGCGGTCGAGACTCCAACCGCGCGGCGCCAGGCGTCGAACACGTCGAGCACGTCGGCCTCGCAGAACTCGATTCGGATCGGCCGGCGACGTGGCCCCTTGGCGTAGTAGCGCTCGCAGTACTGGTCGATCCCGCGAAACACCACCTTCAACGGCACACCGCGCGTCGCCCAGCCGCAGACCTGCTCGAAAGCCGGCCCCACGATGCGAACCAGGTGGCCTTCGTTCTTGCGGCACAAGTACGTCTCGACTTCGCGACAATACTCGGCGGCATCCACCGGTCAGCTCTTCGCGCCCGCGTTGCGCGCCCAGATGAGCCGCAAGCCCTGTAACGTCAGGTCCGGATCGACGCGCTCGATGGCGGTGCTCTCGCCGGCGATGATGGCCGCCATCCCGCCCGTCGCGATACATGCCGCGCTCTCTCCTTTGTCGAGCTCCACCCGCATGCGCGCGACGATCCCGTCCACCATCGCCACGTAGCCGAAAAACAGCCCGGATTGCATCGAGGTGACGGTCGTCCGTCCGATGACGGTGGCCGGCTTGCGGACATCCACGCGCGGCAGGCGCGCCGCACGCTGGAAGAGCGCATCCGCTGAAATGCCGATCCCCGGACAAATCACGCCGCCGATGTACTCCCCTGTCGCGGAAATGGCGTCGAAGGTCGTCGCGGTGCCGAAGTCGACCACGATGACGGGCGTTTGGGAGTGCCGGCCGTACGCCTCGTACGCGGCGACGGCGTTCACCACGCGATCGGCACCGACGTCAGACGCTGGCGAGTACAGCACCGGCATCCCGGTATTGACGCCCGGATCGACGGTCAATGGCGTCCTCCCGAAGAAACGTTCGCCCATCTCCTCCATCGTGCGGGTCAGCGGCGGCACGACCGACGACAAAATGATGCCGTCCACCCGTTCGAGCGGAATCCTGCTGCGCTCGAACAGGTGCGTGACCAGGATCCCGACTTCATCCGCCGTACGCTCACGCATCGTGGCGAGCCGCCAGCTCTCTGCCAGCCTCTCTCCCTCGAACACGCCGAGGACGATATTGGTATTCCCGACGTCAATCGCTAAGAGCATGTTGAATCCCGCTGCCCCATTGTTGCGTGGCTCGATGCCGATCCGCGTTCATCCCCATCGCAGCTCCCCGGAGATGATCCGCTCGATGCGTCCACCTATCCTGACGAGGAGAGCGCCATCGTCGGCAATCCCGGCGGACACGCCCGAACGCATGCCGTCCGGCGTCTCCCATTCAACCGCCGTTCCCTGCGCGGAAGGCGCGAGCGAGCGCCATCGGTCCAGCACGGGAGCGGAATCTCCCGCCCCCAGCTGTGCCGCGCGCACGTTGAGCGCGACGAGCGTCTCGGCCAGCACGCGCCCGCTCTCGGGTGCCCGTCCGAGCTCTGTCTCGACCGACGTGGCACGGTCCGACAGCTCGGACGGAAACGCCGCCGAACGCAGGTTGATCCCGAAGCCGAGGATGACGTGCTGCAGGCCGTCCGCCCCGGTCGATGCCTCGGCGAGAATGCCGGCGAGCTTCCGCCGGCGCACCGGCGTGCCGGCTTCGACGACGATGTCGTTCGGCCACTTGATGTGCACCGGCAAACCGGTCGCCGCGCGAATGCCCTCCGCCACCGCGACCCCCCCCGCGAGCGTCAGCAGGGGCGCCGCCGCGGCCGTGCGGCAAATCACCGACACGTAGAGACCCGCACCGGGAGGCGAGAACCAGTGCCGTCCAAACCGTCCACGCCCCGCCGACTGCGCCCAGGCGACGACCACGGTGCCCTCCGCTGCCCCACGCTCGGCCAGCCGCGCCGCATCGTCGTTGGTCGATCCTGTTTCGGCAAAGAAGTACAGGGGCTCCCCGAACGGTCCCCGCCGCGAGCGCGTGGACTCGAGTGCGGCGGTCAGGTCGGAGGGCGGCAGTTCCGACATCCGCCTACGCCACGGCTTCGGCGGACAGGTCCCTCGACGCGACGGCTTCGGCGGACAAGAACTCCGACGCTGCGGAACCGGCCGACAGGAACCTCAGGGTAGGCCTCGAGGCAGCGACGTGCCTTTCGGCGCCGGGGCGATCGCGGCTGGCTCGAGCTCCAGTTCGAAGCTCAGGTCGACGGCCGGCGCCGAATGCGTGAGCGCGCCCACCGACACGAAGTCCGCGCCGGTCTTCGCCAGCTCGGGGATCCGGTCGAGCGTCACCCCACCGGAGAGCTCGACCTTCGCTCGTCCGGCGATCCGCCGAACGGCCTCGCGGACATCCTCGATTGCCAGGTTGTCGAGCAGGATGACATCCGCGCCGGCGATGATCGCCTCGTCCACCTGGTCGAGGCTCTGTGCCTCGATCTCGATCGGCATTTCCTGGCGCGCGGCTTTCATGCGCCGGACAGCCCTCACGACGCCCCCACCAAGCCGGATATGGTTGTCCTTGATCAGGATGCCGTCGTCGAGCCCGCCGCGGTGATTCGTGCCCCCACCGGCGCGCACGGCGTATTTTTCGAGCGCGCGGAGCGTCGGCGTGGTCTTTCGCGTGTCCAGTATCGTGATGGTGCCGCCGGACGCGTCGACGAACCGGCGGGTCAGTGTGGCGATGCCAGACAGGCGCTGCAGGAAATTGAGCGCCGTGCGCTCCGCCGTGAGCATCGCCGCGGCCGTTCCCCGCACCTCGGCGACGACGGTTCCGGGAGTGCATCGCTCCCCGTCGGCCCGCGCGACGGTGAAGACGGCTCCGGGATCCAGCTGCCGGAACGCCTCGGCCGCGACCTCGAGTCCGGCGATCACGCAATCGCACTTGGCGAGAATCACCCCGCGCGCGCGCAACGAGGAGTCGACCGTGGCTTCGGTCGTGACATCCCCCCACCCGAGATCCTCCGCGAGCGCGCGCCGCACGGCTTCGCGGTACAGCGCGGGATCGAGTGGCGCGAACGGGACGGACTTCATGGCCGGCGATCCGCGCCGACTCCTTCAGCAGGCGCCAGGGTCACGTCAACCTCGAGCGTGTCCGACTCCTCCGTGTCCAGGCTCTGGATCAGTCCCGAGGCACGCAGGTCCGCTTCGACCGACGGCAGCAGCGCCAGCAGCGATCGGGGGGCACGCACGACCGCCAGAGTCACGGGTGTCTTGAGCGGACGCTGCTCCTCCGACTTCCGCTTCCTGATCGCGCCGAGCACCGTCGACGCGAACTGCAGCGCCTCGACGCCGTCCGGGTGGTCGATGTGCCCACATGCGGCCAGCACTTCTTCCGCGGCAGGCCACGCGGCCTTGTGGACGGACCCTTCCTGCCACCACGACCAGACTTCCTCGGTCACGAACGGCAGAAACGGCGCGAACAACCGCAGCATCGTCGAAAGCGCCGTCAAGAGGGTCGCGTTGGCGGACGCAGCGAGATCTCCACCTTGATCCCCGTACCGGCGGCCCTTGACGAGCTCGAGATAATCGTCGCAGAAACTCCAGAAGAACGACTCCGTCACCTCGAGGACACGCGTGTAGTGGTACTGCTCGAGATCGACAGTGGATTGCCGCACGAGGGCTGCGAGCGACGTGAGCAGGCCCCGATCGACCGCGGCGGTCACCGGGCCTCCGGGCCCCGGGTTGACGAGCACGAACTTCGAGGCGTTCAGGAGCTTGATCGCGAGCCGCCGTCCGACTTTCATCTGACCGGGATCGAAGGCCGTGTCGGTCCCGGATCGACCGCTGGCCGCCCAGTACCGTACGCCGTCCGATCCATGCGCGTCGAGCAGCGCCATGGGCGTGACGACGTTCCCCTTCGACTTCGACATCTTCTTGCGGTCGGGATCGAGCACCCATCCGGAGATCGCGGCGTGCCTCCAGGGCAGCGTCCCGAAATCGAAATACGACCGGAGCACCGTGTCGAAGAGCCACGTCCGGATGATGTCGTGAGCCTGCGGCCGAACGTCCATCGGAAACACGCGCGCGAACAGGTCCTGATCGTCTTCCCACCCGCCGGCAATCTGCGGAGTGAGGGACGAGGTCGCCCACGTGTCCATCACGTCCGGATCTCCGGAGAATCCCCCGGGCTGATTGCGCTGGTCGGGCCGGTACCCAGCCGGAACATCCGTCGAAGGATCGATCGGCAGGCGATCCTCCGACGGCAGGAGCCGCGCCTCGTAATCGATCGATCCATCCGACCGCAGCGTGTACCACAGTGGAAACGGCACACCGAAAAACCGCTGCCGGCTGACGCACCAGTCTCCAGCGAGCCCGTTCACCCAGTTCTCGAACCGCGCCTGCATGTAGGGCGGATGCCATGCGAGCTCGCGGCCGCGCGCCAGCAGTTCCTCGCGACGCTCCATCGTCCTGATGAACCACTGCCGGCTCGTCAGAATCTCGAGCGGGCGGTCGCCCTTCTCGTAGAACTTCACCGCGTGCGTGATGGGGCGCGGCTCCCCGACGAGCGCACCCGATTGTTGGAGTTGTTCGACGATGCGCGGGCGGGCCTTCGCGGCGGAGAGGCCCGCGAGCTGGTCGTAGTGGCGCTGGGCCTCGCCGCTGTCGCCTGATTCCCATCCTTCGCCGCCGAACGCCACCGGCCTGAGCGTGCCGTTCGGCTGGATGATCGAGCGCACCGGCAGACCCAGCTCGCGCCACCACACGACGTCGGTGACGTCGCCAAAGGTGCAGATCATCGCGACGCCCGTACCCTTCTCAGGGTCCGCGAGCGGGTGGGCGCGCACGGGGACACGCACGCCGAAGAGCGGCGTGATCACCTCGGTGCCGAAGAGGGGCTTGTACCGCGCGTCGTCCGGATGCGCGACGAGCGCGACACAGGCCGGGATGAGTTCCGGGCGCGTCGTGTCGATCTCGAGGAACGCCGCGGCAGTCGCCGGATTCACGGTCGCGAAGCGGATGCGGTGATACGCCCCGGGCTGTTCCCGATCCTCCAGCTCAGCCTGCGCAACGGCCGTGCGAAAGTCCACGTCCCAGAGAGTCGGCGCCTCGAGCTGGTAGGCCAGCCCCCGCTGGAGCAGCCGGAGGAACGAGAGTTGCGAGATGCGCTGGGCGCGACGGCCGATGGTGGCATACGTCATCGACCAGTCGACCGAGAGGCCAAGCTGGCGCCACAGGTGCTCGAAGACCTTCTCGTCTTCGGCGGTCAACCGCGCGCAGAGTTCGATGAAGTTCGGCCTCGACACAGAGAGGGCCTGCTTGGACGGCTTCTCCGGCGGGACGAAGGACGGGTCATACGGCAGCGACGGGTCGCATCGTACGCCAAAGAAATTCTGGACGCGCCGCTCCGTCGGGAGTCCGTTGTCATCCCATCCCATCGGGTAGAACACGGCCTTGCCGCGCATCCGCTGAAACCGTGCAATCACGTCCGTGTGGGTGTAGGAAAAGACATGGCCGACGTGCAGCGAGCCGCTGACGGTGGGCGGAGGTGTGTCTATGGAAAACACGTCGGCGCGGCCGCGCGACCGATCGAAGCGGTAGGTCCCTTCCGCGTCCCAGCGAGCGCTCCACTTCTGCTCGAGCCCCTCGAGCACGGGTTTCTCGGGCACCGCGACGGGATGTTTCAGTAAGAAGCCATCTGGCATAAACGCTGATGGTATCGCAGCTGCGCGGCTTTCAGCCATCAGCGCTCAGCTTTTGAGCGCGCCGCGTTTCCGCGGTCAGCCCTGAGCCTGTTCGCTCTTTCACTCTCGGACAGCCGCTCCGCTGTTGCGGTGGTCTGACCGCTGACGGGGTGATCGCTGCGTCTATGCGCTCTTGATCCGTGCGATCTCTTCACGGACGAGTCGCTCCGCGACGTCCGTCACCGTTTCGCGCACGGCCCGGTCGCCCATGCGCACGATTACCCGCCCGACAATGTCTTCGACGACGTCGTCGGACGCGGGCCCCATCGCCGAGGGGGACACCGCCCGCCCGTGCTCCGCCGACAGCAGGGCCGAGAACGCTTCGGCCAGGGAGGGTACGGGCGCCGCGCCGACGCCACGAAGGCGGCTGGCAGGTTCGAGCGGCGCCGGTGCGGGCCGGATCCCGTCGTCCGACACGGGCATGGCGTGCCCCACCGGCGCCGGGGGCGCGGGCGCGCGGGGCGTCGGCGTCGGGGCAAAGTTATGGGACGGGTCGAGGTCAATCGGTCGGGGCTCGATGGGCGCCGGCCTCTTGGGATCCCCCGAGAGGTCCGGATCCCAGTCCGCGATGCCCTCGGGCAGCGAGGCGCCCGGGCTTGCGGGTGGGTGTCGCATCTGCGGCGCCGGATCGAGCTCGGCCGATGGACGCGACACCAGGGGCGCTGCCTGGGACGCCATCGAGGCCGGTGGCGCCGACGGCCCCTCCATGCTGGCAAACGCCGCATCGAGACGGTCGAAATAATCTTCGAGGGACCCGGCAGGAGCCGCCGGAGCCTGCAACGCCGGGCCACGCGGGTCGGCCCCGGGCGCTGTGGACGGCGGTCGGGTTGCGTGTGGCGCGGCGGTCGTCGCCCAGAGCCCGGCAGAACGGCGGCCCGCGAGCAGATCCTTGACCCGATTGATCACCATCTGCGGCTCGAACGGCTTGACGAGCACGCCGTCGCAGCCCACCGCCCGCGCGCGCGCCTCGTCGATCGGCTCGAACGCCCCGGTAAGGAGCAGCACCGGAATGTGCGCAAGCTCGCTGTTCGTCTTGATGAAGGCGGCAACTTCATATCCGTCGCGCTCCGGCATCCCGACGTCCGCGAGGACGATGTCCGGCCGGTCGGCCTGGATCGCGGCAATCGCCTTCTTGCCGTCGCCGACGGCGGAGACCTGGATGTCTTCGTCGGCGAAGGTGAGCTCGATCACGCGCTGGATGGTGACGCTGTCGTCGGCGAGCAGTAACTTGTACGGCATGTCAGACCTGCTCCACGCGGGTGCGGACGTGTGCCCCGATGAAGTCGATGATGTCCTTCATGGGAGTGCCGGGCAGGAAGATCCCCCTCACCCCCGCGTCCTTCAGTTTCGGAATGTCGACGTCCGGAATGATTCCGCCGATGACCACGAGCACGTCGTCCAGCCCCTTCTCTTTGAGCAACTGCATGATCTTCGGGCAGATGTGCATGTGCGCGCCCGACAGGATCGAGAGTCCGATCACGTCCGCATCTTCCTGGAGCGCCGCCGCGACGATCATCTCGGGGGTCTGCCGCAGCCCGGTGTAGATCACTTCCATCCCCGCGTCCCTCAGGGCGCGTGCGATCACCTTGGCTCCCCGATCGTGCCCGTCGAGACCCGGCTTGGCGATGACAACGCGGATGTGGCGCATAAGAAATAGCTTCCAGCTCCCGGCTTCCAGCTCCCGGCTTCCGGCTTCCGGCTTCCAGCTACCAGCTTCCGGCTTCCAGCGCCCGGCTAGTAGCTCCCGGCTTCCCGAGTGCCCAATCCCGAGTCCGTTAGATGAGCGGTACCTCTTGGTACTCCCCCCACGTCTCGCGGAGGGTATCGCACATTTCCCCCACTGTCGCGTAGGCGCGGGCGCAGTCGAGGAGCGGGTACATCGTATTCGCGTGTCCGCGCGCCGCGGCACCGAGTGCGTCGAGGGCGCGGCGGACTGCCCGGCTGTCGCGCGTGCGCTTGAGCGCCTGCAGCCGCGCGAGCTGCGTATCGGCCGTACTCTCGTCGATGTACAGGATCGGGAAGGGCGCTTCGTCGGTCTGGACGTAGTCGTTCACCCCGACCATGATTTTCTCGCGCCGTTCGAACTCCTGCTGGAACCTGTAGGACGCTTCGGCGACCTCGCGCTGCGGAAAGCCGTTCTCAATGGCTTCCACCATGCCCCCCATGCGATCAATCGCGTCGAAGTACTCGTTCGCCCCCTGCTCCATGTCGAGCGTGAGCCGCTCGATGAAATAGGACCCGCCGAGCGGATCCACGAAGTTCGTGACGCCGCTCTCGTGCGCGATGATCTGCTGCGTGCGCAACGCCAGCGTCGCGGCCGCTTCCGTCGGCAGCGCGAGGGCTTCATCCAGCGAATTCGTGTGCAGCGAGTTCGTGCCGCCCAGCACCGCGGCAAGCGCCTGGAGCGCCGTCCGGACCACGTTGTTGTAGGGCTGCTGCGCGGTCAGCGAGACGCCGGCCGTCTGGGTATGGAACCGCAGCTTCCACGACCGTTCGTCCCTGGCGCCGAAACGGTCGCGCATCACCCCGGCCCAGATCTTCCGGGCGGCGCGGAATTTTGCGATTTCCTCGAAGAAGTCGCTGTGCGAATTGAAGAAGAACGAAATCCGCGGAGCGAAATCGTCCACGTCCAGGCCGGCGTCGATGCCGTACTGGATATATTAGATGCCGTCGCGGAGCGTGAACGCGAGCTCCTGCAGCGCGGTCGAGCCCGCCTCCCGGATGTGATACCCGCTCACCGATACCGTGTTCCAGCGCGGCACTTCCTTCGCGCAGAACGCGAAGATGTCCGTGATGAGCCGCATCGACTGCCGCGGCGGGTAGATGTATTCCTTCTGGGCGATGAACTCCTTCAGGATGTCGTTCTGGATCGTGCCCGAGAGCGTGCGCCAGTCCGCCCCCTGCTTCTCGGCCACGGCCAGGTACATCGCAAAGATCATCGGCGCCGGCGAATTGATCGTCATGGACGTCGTGATGCTCGCGAGCGGAATCCCCTCGAACAGCCGCTCCATGTCCGCGAGCGACATGATGCTCACGCCGCACTTGCCGACCTCGCCAAGCGCGAGCTCGTGGTCGGGATCCCGTCCCATCAGGGTCGGGAGATCGAAGGCCACGCTCAGTCCGGTGCCCCCGGCCGCCAGCAGCGCCTTGTAGCGCGCATTGGTCTCTTCGGGTGTGCCGAACCCCGCGAACTGCCGCATCGTCCAGAGCTTTCCGCGGTAGCCCGTGGGATGGATCCCGCGGACGTAGGGGAACTCACCGGGGTTGTTGACGTCGCGCTGATAGTCGAAGGCGGGCAGGTCCTCAGGCGTGTAGAGACGGTGGATGGGGCGTCCGGAAATCGTCGTGAACGGTGTGTCGCGCTCCGGAGCGCGCCGGAGCGCAGGCTCGAGCACTTCCCGCTCCCAACGGTGCCGGTCGGTTTCGGCCGTCACGCCCTTCATACGTCATCGCATTATAGGCGCTCGGCCCTGAAATAGGGCACGCACTTTCACTGTAAGTTGTTGACCTGACGGAAAGATGAGCGCCCCGGACGATACCCGTCGCCTCAGCGAGCCAGGGCGCACACCGCGAACGCCCGACCCTGGAAGGTCGCCGCGCCCACCTGACTGAGCTTGATCAACACTCTCCACGTATCCGCCGCCACGGGGAAAGACCCCACCTGCGTCACCGACGCGGCGTTGCCGCTGTAGTCGAACCCGCCGCTGATCGCGACCTTGCCCACCGGGCAGATCGCATTCAGCGCGGTGGTCTGGTTCCCGTTCATCGATACCGTCGTCAACGCCGTCGCGACGACTTCGTATCCGCTGACGCCGGGAATGCCCTGCGGACCTGCCGGGCCGACAGGCCCCACAGGTCCCATCGATCCCATCGGACCCATCGGACCCATCGGACCCATCGGGCCCATCGGGCCCACCGGGCCCACCGGACCCATCGGACCCATCGGGCCGGACGCCCCCTGGGGTCCGGCGATGCCCTGGATACCTGCCTCGCCCTGGAGCCCCGGCAGCCCTCGTTCACCCTGAGGCCCGGACAGGCCCTGCGGGCCCGTCGCGCCCAGGTCACCCTTCGCGCCGGGATCGCCCTTGTCGCCCTTCGGTCCCGGTTCGCCCTGAGGTCCCGCGGCGCCCGTCAGGCCCTGGGGCCCCGCCGCCCCGGCGACGCCCTGCGGACCCTGGACGCCGGGTTCACCCTTGGCGCCGGGATCGCCCTGCGGCCCCGCCGCACCCGTAAGCCCCTGCGGCCCGGTCGCTCCGACCAGTCCCTGCGGACCAGCGGATCCGGTGTCCCCTTTAGCGCCCGTTTCCCCCTT
>JANMCN010000145.1:0-15344 GCA_031361295.1 Acidobacteriota bacterium
GACGTAGTGTCGTTTGCGCGCGACACCGATCCGCGGACGTTTCAGGCCGCGGTCGTCAACCTTGGCGCCCTCGGGGTGGTCACCAAGCTCACGCTCGATCTGCAGCCGGCATTCATGATGCGGCAGGACGTGTATCTCGATCTGGCGATGGCGCAGGTCCGAGAGCATTTCGAAGAGATCATGGCCGCGGGATACAGCGTGAGCCTGTTCACCGACTGGCAGCGGGGACGGGTCAACGAAGTATGGGTGAAGCGCCGCGTCGAACAGGGTGCGACCCTGACCGTCGCAAAGGATTTCTACGGCGCACGGCCGGCCACGGTGAACGTCCACCCGATCGTCGAGCTTTCAGCGGAAAACTGCACCGAGCAGATGGGGGTGGCCGGACCGTGGTACGAGCGCCTGCCTCACTTCCGTATGGGCTTTACGCCCAGCAGCGGCAAGGAACTGCAGACCGAGTACCTGGTGCCGCGCCGGAATGCCGTGGAGGCGATCGCGGCGGTCGAGCGGCTCCGCGATCACGTCAGTCCGCATTTGATGATTACGGAACTGCGGACCATCGCCGGCGACGATTTGTGGATGAGCACGTGCTACAAGCAGCCGAGCCTGGCGATCCACTTCACATGGAAACCGGACTGGCCGTCGGTGCGCCACGTGCTGCCGATGGTCGAACGGGAGCTGGCGCCATTCGGGGTGAGGCCCCACTGGGGCAAGCTCTTCACTGTACCTTCGGCGCAGCTCCAGCAGCGATACGAAATGTGCGCTGAGTTCAAGCGGCTGGTCGGGCACCACGACCCACACGGCAAGTTCCGCAACCAATTCCTGACCACGAATCTGTACGGCTGACATCGCTGTTCTCAGGCCCGAGCGAAACGGCGAACCTCAGCTGTACGTCCACCGATCGTCTAGCCCACGGCGAGCGTCATGATCCGCTCCTCGGTGCAGTCCTCTCGCGCCAGCATGCCCGTAATCGCACCTTCGTGCATCACGGCAACCCGGTCGCTCATGTTGAGAATCTCTTCCATGTCGCTGCTGATCATGACGATGGCCACGCCCGCCCGCGAGAGCTGGCGCAGAAGCGTGTAGATTTCTGCTTTGGCACCCACGTCGATGCCGCGCGTTGGTTCGTCGACAATCAGCACCTTCGGCCCGAGAGCGAGCCACTTCGCCAGCACAACCTTCTGCTGATTGCCACCGCTCAGATTCGCGGTCCTCATCTCGAGCGACGACGCCTTGACGTGCAACTCGTTGCAGATGGCACCCGCGCCGATTCGTTCCCTCGCGACCGACACGAGCCCGTACGTCGCGTACCGGTTCAACGCTGGCAGCGTCACGTTTTCGCGCACCGAAAACTCCACCACGAGGCCCGCGGTTCGTCGATCCTCCGGCACGAGGAAGAGACGGTGGCGAATCGCCGCCGCCGGATCGGCGATCTCAATCGGCGCCCCGTCCAGGAGAGTCTGTCCGGCGAGCGGCCGCTCGACACCGAAGATCGCCTGCGCGACTTCGGACCGCCCCGCGCCGACGAGACCGGCAATGCCGAGGATCTCACCGCGACTCACCCCGAACGAAACCGTCTGTTCCGGGTAGCGCCTGGTGCGCAAGCCCTCGATCCTGAAGTATTCATCCCGGCTCACGCCGGGTGAATGGACGTGGGCCGCAATGTCGCGGCCGACCATCAGCCGCACCATGTTGTCGTGGGTCAGCTCGTCGCACGCCAGCGAGCCGACATTGGCACCGTCGCGAAGCACGACCGCGCGGTCTGCGACGGCTCGGACCTCGACCAGACGGTGAGAGATGTAGATCACCCCTACACCATCCGCGCGCAGTCCAGCGACGATCTCGTGCAGCTTTGATGTTTCGGCCAGGGTCAAACTCGACGTCGGCTCGTCCATGATGAGCACTCGCGCCCTGAGCGAGAGGGCTTTCGCAATTTCGACGAGCTGCTGCTGGGCGATCGACAGTCCGGCGACGGCCGTGTCTGCCGGGATGCTGAGGCCGAGTTGAGTGAGATAGGGCTGGACGATGGCGTGCATCTTCCGGCGATCGACGAGCCGAAGCGGCCCCCATCCGGTCGGCTCGCGGCCGAGCAGAACGTTGCCCGCCACGTCAAGATTGTCGAGGAGGTTCAGCTCCTGATGGATGAACGCAATGCCGTGTGAAGCCGCCGTCTGTACGTCGCGCACGACGACGCCCGTGCCATCGATGAGCACCTCACCGGAGTCCGGCTGTTCGATGCCCCCGGCGATTTTCATCAGCGTCGATTTGCCGGCGCCGTTTTCGCCAAGCAGCGCGACGACCTCTCCCGGGTGCACGTCGAGCGAGACGCCCTTCAGCGCATGCACTCCAAGGAAGCGCTTCTGGATGTTTCGGAGCTGCAGAACCGGCGCGCCCATGACCTGCGGAACGAATGGTGGACGCGTCAGCGGCCGCGGAGCTCGGTCAGTTTCTTCCGGAACTCGTCGACGTCAATCTGTCGCAACACTCTCGTCGGAATGAACACCTGACGGGTTGAGGGAATGCCCGACTTGTCGCCCCCCAGGACCTTTGCCATGAGCGTCATCGCCTGGTAGCCGAACTCGAACGGCTGCTGCACCACCGTGCCGGCGATCGCGCCCGACTTGACGCCGGTGAGCGTCTCATCCTCTTCGTCGAAGGAAATGATCGGCACCTTGCCGGTTTTGTTCGCATCCCGGACAGCGTTGAGTATCGCCGGGCCGTTGTAGCTCCAGAGGCCGACGAGAGCGGCGACCTCGGGATGGGCGACGAGCGTCTCCGAGACGTTCGCCTTGGCGCGCACCCGATCGGTGTCGTCGGTGCGGATGTCGAGAATCTCGATCTTCGTGCCCGCGATGGTCTCCTTGATGCCCTGCAGCCGCTCCTGGGCGTTCCGTGCATCGATCTGGCCGACGAACAACATGATCTTCCCACCCCCGGGCAGGACGGATTTGATCAGTTCGCCGGCCTGCCGTCCGGCCGCGACGTTGTCGGTGCCGACGTAGCACGCTCGCTTGCTCGCTGGCGCATCACTATCGTGTGTGAACACCAGCGTCTTTTGGGCGGCATCGTCGAGCATCGCCGTCTGGTTGGCGGGATCGACCGGACTGATGGCGATGCCGTCCACACCTTTCGCCAGCAGATCCTCCACGATCCGCTTCTGGCCGGCCGCCGTACCATCGCCCAGCCGGAACTCGACCGCGATGTCCTCCCGTTCGGCGTCGGCCTTTTCGGTACCCTTCCTCGCGATCGTCCAGAAGTCGGACGCATTGTTCGTGACGAAGGCGAGCGTATGGGTGGGCGAACCTTTCCGGCCGCAACCAGCCAGAACGAGCAAGGCCGCGCAGGTGAGCGCGACAGCTGTCTTCAGGCGCATTCGACTCTCCTCATGATGTAGACGACACGACACTGCCAAACGGATCTCGAAAAGCATCACGAACTGACGTGAGCCGCGCGCCGCTGCAGGATCTGGTCAGCGACGACGCCGACCAGTATGACGCCACCCATCACGGCGAAGTTGAGCGCGCTTGGAATCCCCAGCAGATTCACCAGGTTCTGCAGCACCTGGAGGAGCGTGGTCCCGAGCAGGATGCCGACGATCGAGCCCTCGCCTCCGCGCAGGCTGCACCCGCCGAGCACGGCGGCTGCGATGCCGTACAGCTCGAAAAAGCTGCCGTGCGACGAGGGTGAGATGGAGTTTGTGTAGAACGCGAAGATGATGGCCGAGATGCCCGTCAGCACTCCGAGGATCACGTAGGTGCTCACGATGACCCGCCGCACATTGATGCCAGAAAACCGCGCTGCGACCTCGTTGCGGCCGGTCGCGAAGAGGTGTCGTCCGTACACCGAGCGGTGCAGCACCACCCACATCACCGCGCCGATGATTGCCATGGCGACGAACGGCGTCGGGACGCCGAAGAGACTCCCCGTCATGACCTGCTGCAACGTGCGGAATCCCGCCGCGTCACCAAAGCCCTTCGTCTCGTCATCAGCAATGAACCTCGCGAGCCCGCGGTAGACGAGCAGCCCGCAGAGCGTGACGACGAACGGCTGAAGCCGGAGTCGCGTGATGAGCAGCCCGTGGACGGCGCCGAGCAGCGCGCCGAGTCCGACGATCCCGAAGACGGCGAGTGGCCACGGGAGATGCCATTCGGTCAACATCATGCTCAGGAGCACCCCGAGCAGCGCGAACGCCGATCCGACCGACAGGTCGATGCCACCGGTGATGATGACCAGCCCGAGGCCGAGACTGAAGATACCGAAGGCGCCAATCAATCGAGCAGTATTCTGCAGGTTCGCGGGGGACAGGAACCGCGGGTTGAGCGCCGTCACGGTCGCGCAGAGCACGACCAGCAGCAGGAAGATCGCGAGGTCCTTTTTGTTCGTCATTCGTCCGCAGACAACCGGCGACTGGGTGCAGCGCGAATCTTAGCCCGAATCACGCAAGCCGCGGGTCTCCCTGTGCTTCTCGTGCCACGCCCACGCGTGTCGGACGATGGTTTCGATGTCCGGGTAGGCGCACGTCCAGCCGAGCACGTCGCGCGCGCGAGTGGGCGCCGCCACGAGTTCCGGGGGGTCGCCGGCCCGGCGCGGTGACGCGATCGAGGGCACGGGTCTGGCGCCGGCGCGAGCCACCGTGTCGACGACTTCCTTGACGGAGTGGCCGCGGCCGGTACCAAGGTTGATCGCCTGGCTCGCCGTCCCGGCGCGGAGGCGTTCGATCGCCCGCAAATGCGCATCGGCCAGGTCCACCACGTGGACGTAGTCGCGAACCGCGGTGCCGTCGGGCGTTGGGTAGTCGGTGCCGAAGATCTGCACCGCCGGCCGTGTCCCTTGCGCGGCGCCGATGACCAGCGGGATCAGGTGCGACTCAGGATCGTGATCCTCCCCAATCTCACCATCGGGGTCGGCCCCGGCGGCATTGAAATAACGGAGCGCCATCCAGCGCAATCCGTAGCTGTCGCCGTACCAGCGCAGGATCTTCTCGACCATGAGCTTCGACTCACCGTACGGATTCACCGGCGACTGCGGGTGAGTCTCGTCGATAGGCAGGCGAACCGGATTGCCGTATGTCGCGCAGGTTGACGAGAAGACGATGGTCTTGACGCCAGCCTCACGCATCGCGTTCAGCAGGTTCAGCGATCCGACGGTGTTGTTCTGGAAGTACTTCGCGGGATTGGTCATCGACTCGCCAACCAGCGCGTTCGCAGCGAAGTGCACGACGGCGTCGATCGCCCTGGCTGCGAACACGTCGGCGAGCCGTTTGGGATCCGACAGGCTGCCCCGCTCGAGTGGCCCCCACTTGCCGGCCCATTCGTGTCCCTGGCTCAGATCGTCGAAAATCACCGGTTCGTGCCCCGCCGCGGCGAGGAGCTTTGCCGTGTGGCTTCCGATATATCCGGCGCCACCGGTTACGAGAATGCGCATTGATACCTGCCGCTCATCAGAGCAGAACTTTAACCGAGTGACCCGCGACAAACACGTTTACGCGGCATCGAGACGAATGGCCCCGATGCGGGCGGCGCCCGGAGATGTGCCTTCGAATACGTACGCGTCACGGCCCGTTTCGCCGGCGTACTCGCGCGCAATGGCGCCGACCGTCTCGCCGGCAGACGCATCACCAAGAAGCGCGATCGTACCGCCGCTTCCACCGCCAGTAATCTTGGCCCCGTAGATACCACGCGCCGGACCGGCCGCGCGCGCCAGGGAGACCAGTCGATCGGTTCCGTCCGAGCCGAGGCCACACGCGGAGTAGCTCGCGTGCGACTCGTACATCAGCGCTCCGAGTCGGGCCGCGTCGGCAGGGGCCGGGGCCGTCAACAACCCTGCCCATTCGGTCACGCGCTCGTGCTCGTCGATCGGGTGCGCCGTCGGCGTCCGGATGGCGTACCGGCGCGCAGGATCGACGCTGGTCACGAGATCGGTCGTGCCATCGTAGCGCGCCAGGAACGCTGCACCATCAAGAGTCTCGGGGATGTCCTGTTCGAATCGACGAAACGCCTCACGGCCCACGTTGGCGAGATAGCCGCGCCAGCGTGGATCGTCGATTTGCACGTGACCGGCCCGTTGCCCGGGCGTCACGCGCAGGCCGGCGAGCGCCGCGAGGATTCGGTACCCCATAAACGCTCCGATGCGCACGGCGGCGTAGTCCACACCCGTCACCGCATGCCGGATGCCCGAATCGATCCCCCAGACGCCGAGTCCGCCGGGCAGTCGCACACTGCCTTGGAACTCGGCGGGCTGGCAGAGCAGCGACATGAGGCTGCCGGCCTCACCGCAGATCGACGCCATCTGGTCCATCACGCCACACGGTGCGCCGACGATCAGGTTCTCGACCTGCTGGCACCGAACCGCGCGGATCCTGGGCTCGATCCGCACGGGCCACGCTGCCACCACCGCCTCCATCGTCGCGGCCTCGATTGCCGCCGAAGAGCTGACGCCCTTGCCCTCCGGAACGTTGGACTCGATCAAAATGGCGGCGCCATTGCGGAAGTGCACGCCGTGCTCGCGCGCCAGCACGTGGAAAACGCCCGCGACGTAGGCGGCCCAATGGCGCGCAGGGTCGCGGCCGAACCATGCACGCACGTCGGCGTATGGGCGATGTGGATCGGCAACCAGGTGCAGCGGCACGTCACAATGACGTTCGAGGCCGCCGGGCCGGACAGATGTAATCGAGAGATGCTGTTCGTTCCACGGGAGAAGGGCGACGCGCGTGGCCTCGCGAATCGGCCACTGAAGAACGAGGGCGCCCGAGTAGTCGGCGATGCCGCCCATGACGTCCAGCCGTCCGGGCGCGCGAGCGACGAATACCGAGTCGCCGCTGTGCGGGACGGCGCTCCCAGGCCAGGCGCCTGCGCTCAGCCGAGCCGCCACATCGGCCGCGAATCGTTCGAGGTCGGGAACGCCGTGAGGCACCGCTGACGGGGAACGAAGCGGGTGTGTCAATCGATCAGCCCTCGCCGGGTGAGGGCGCGCCGAAGATGTGGCTCGACGAGCGCCTTGAGAGAGGCGTTGGCATAGCCGATCCAGCCGACGTCGGTGGTCACATCGAGTGGCGCCGCGAGCGTCAAGCCCTGCTCGTTGGTCACCAGAACGCCGAGCTCACGCGCGATCAGTTCCGTGCAGAGATCGTACGGGTGGCAGCAGAGCGCGGCTCCGCCGGCACGGCGGCGTTCGAAAAGCGGTCTGAGATCGGCGACGAAGCGGTCGTGGCCCGCCATCAACTCATACAGCTGGCCGCCACTCGAGATGTATTGGTCCTCGAACAGCTGTGCCTTGCCTGGCTGAGGAGGTCCCAACATGGCGCTGACCACTTCATCATCAATGGCTGCGAGCTCGGCTCGACTGCCCGGAAAAAATCGCGAGATCATCGCAAAGCCGTGAGCCAGGCTCGTCGCAGTCGACGGACGGAGAGTCAGAGGAGCGATTTCGCCCGTAAGACGGTTGACGCGCGCCGCAGACGCTCCCTGGCCTCGAACTGCCCAGAGCTCGTCGGACAGATGTTGCTTGACCAGAGGAATTTCCGTCTGCACCGCCAGTTCGATATCTGCCAGCGTGCACGGGCCCGGACCGCGCGCTACTCCGGTGAGAATCCAGGCTGGACGTTTCTGGTACATCACGCCGCGCGTGCCGTCGATCGGGTCGACGATGATGACCCAGCGTGCGGAGTTGCGGTCGGCGCCTTGCGGCACGACGACGTCGCCGCCAGGCAGCCCCTCGGCCACCAGCAGCACCGGATCCGTCTGGCTCGCGATCGCTCCGATCTCCGCGACGAGCTCGTGTTCAGCAACGCGGTCGATCGCGTAGATGGTGTCGCCCTGTGCTTCGGTCGCAACGCCTGACAGCGTTCCCACCGGTGACTCTTCGCAGGCGCGGACGACCTCGGCACGCATGCGACGATGCAGGATCCGGATGGGCTCCAGCAGTGGGTGGAACGGGAGAGCGGTAGTCATGGTTTGACTCAGCCCTGAGCCGAAAGATAGTGCGGACCGCCGGCAGCCGCCAACTCGGCAGCCTTTTCCTCGGGCAACGTGTCGCTGAGGAAGTTTCCACCGCCTATTTCAGGACCGGCCAGGTACTTGAGGAGGTTCGGCCGGCGCAGCGGCGGGTGGAATTCGATATGGAAATGGAATCCTCTGACGTCCGCCTTCAACGGTGCCTGGTGTAGCGCCATCACGTAGGGGAACGGCATCCGCCACAGATTGTCGAAACGGATGACCACGTCGCGAAGGACCGTCGCGAGATCCCGTCGCTCTTCGTCGTTCAATTCGTCTATGGTGGCGACGCTCCGCAGCGGCGCCACGTACGTCTCATAGGCATACCGTGCAAAGTACGGCACGAACGCGATGGCGCTTCCATGTTGAGAGACAATCCGGCGGCCGTCCTGACGCTCGGCCGCCACGATGTTCTGGAACAGCGTCTGGCCGGTTTCGTCCAGGTGCCGGCGGCCGGCCCTGAGCTCCGTCTCGATATGTTTGAACGTGAAGTTGGTCGCGTAGATTTGACAGTGCGGGTGCGGGTTGCTGACGCCGACGACCTCTCCCTTGTTCTCGAACATGAGGACGAAGTTCACGTGGGCATGCGTCGCCAGTTCACGCATCTGCAATTGCCACGTCTCGAGCAGCGCATCGACCCCGTCGACGTCGAGCTGGGCCAGCGTGAGGTCGTGGCGCGGACTGTAGCACACGACTCGCGCCACGCCAGTCGCCGGACGATTACGATAGATGCCGATTGGGGGCTTCAGCTCGCGCGGCGCGTTGACACCGACACACGGGTGATCGTTGTCGAACACGAACGTGCCGGGATAGGCGGGGTTGGTGGCGCCGCCAACTCTGGTGTTTCCAGGGCAAAGGTAGCAGGTCGGATCAAACGCGGGAGGCTTCGCCGCCAGCTCGGACACTTCCGCGCCGGACCACGGCCTCGACTGCCGGTGTGCGGCGACGATCACCCATTCCTCGCGCAGCGGGTGCCACCGCTCTTCCCACATGGCCTGGGCGTCAGCGGGGCCGCATCGTCAACACGACGATGCCATGTTTCGGGACGGTGTAAGCGAAGCTCGACGCGACGCCCGTGACCGTCGACGTGACCGGAACGACGCGCTCGGGCGTATCGATGGCGTTCGTGGCCTGGGGATCAGCCGACAGCGTCAATGCCGTCGCTGTCGAAGCGAGCGAGCCGTGTCCCGTCAGGGTTATCTGGACCGGTGCGTCTGCATCGGACGCGTTGACCAGCTTCGCGTAAATCGTTCCGGACTGTCTGTCGCGGGTCACCGACGTCAACACGTCGGTGTCGGTCGCGGTGGCCTTCAGAATCTCGTCTCCGAGGTTCGTGCTGAACATCTTGATCGCGTAGTAGCTCGGCGACCCATAGACACGCAGCCCGTCGTACCCGATCAGGTTCGGCCGCCATTGCCGCGCCCCGGGGTTGACGTTGACGAACATCGGAGCGTAGCAGTTCATCGCCACGATGTCAGAATTTCTTTCCATCTGGGTCATGAACGCGGCATCGCCGATGGCGGCGCGGAAGTTCGGCGTCGGCGGTTCGCTGCGCGAGCGGGGGTTCCACGGCTCGAACGGCGTTTCGTACGCCGCCCACTCGCCCACGAAGATCTCCGGTCCGCGGCGATCGTATTTCTCGTACTGCCCGCGCGCCATCTTCAGGAAAACGTCGACGGTCCGATAGTAGTGCTCATCGAGCATATCGGGCTTGACGCTGTGGACACGCAGGCCCTCCGGCTGCTCGAAGCCGACAGTCGAGATGACTGTGAACTGCGGATACCGCGCCTTGATGGCGGTGTTGAATTGCGCAAAGCGCTGATCATAGGAACCCGACTTGTCGAACCAGTCCTCGTTGCCCACCTCGACGTGCGTCAACTTGAACGGCGTTGGATGGCCAGCCTTCGCCCGCAGCGATCCCCATTTGGACGTCGCCGGACCCGTCACGTACTCGATCTCGTCGAGCGCGTCCTGCACGTACGATTCGAGGTCCGGCCCCGGATTCACGTGTGCGCCCTTCAGCGAGTAGCCCGCGTACACCGCCAGCAGCGGTTCCGCGTTCATGTCCTCGCACCAGAGCAGGAATTCGTGAAGGCCAAGCCCGTCGGTTGACCGATACGTCCACGGTGCCATGTGCCCGGGTCGTTCTGATAGCGGCCCAATCGTCTTCTTCCACTCGAACCGGTCGGCGATCTGATCGCCCTCGAGGTAGTTGCCTCCGGGGAAACGCAGGAACTTCGGCTTCATGTCGACCATCATCTGCATGATGTCCGGACGGAATCCGTTCGGCTGATCCTTGAACGTGGGCGGGAAGAGGGACACCAGGCTGAACCAGACGGTGGCGGGGCGATCCACGGTCAGGACGTAGCGAGCCTTGGCGGTGGGTGCCACCTTGCCGGTCTCCAGCGTCAAGGCGTACTGCTTCCATGCCGACGTCAGTCCGGTGACGGTCTGGGTCGCGTAGGTCGTCCTGCCGTCGTCGCTCTGGATCGAGACAGCGATGGGTCCGGTAAATCCGGGCACGGCCTTGGCGTAAAAAGACGCCCGGTAGCGCGTGTTCGGCTGGACCGGGATGCCCCAATAGCCTTTGTTCGTTAGACCAGCCACGTGACCGGTCGAGGCCTGCGTGACGTTCAACCGCAGGCTTGTCGCGATAGTGGTGTTGAGGGGTTCGTTTGGATCGAGCGCCATCGTCGCGCTGGAACCGTCCGCCTGGACGATCGACCAATGCGCTGGCGCGGCCGCATCGTCGAGGAACGCGCGGTTCTGAACGAGCTCAGCGTATAGGCCGCCATCGTAAGCGTGGTTGACCTCCTCAGTCATCAACCCGTAGAAGAGCGGACTGACTCGGCCAGACGGCGATGCCGTGTCTATTGTCACGGTGGGACCCGCGGCGCGGGTTGCAGTCACACCGAGCACGAGCACGAACGGTAGCGGCCATCTGGCGGTCATGGGCGACTCCATTCCGACGTTCCGCGCCCCGTATTCAGGCGCTTGATCCACGGCTTGCTAACGCTTCTGCGTCCGGCTGTGAACAGCAGGATTATAGGTTCGAACCCTCGCTGGGAGACCGACCTTGCGCGCGTTGTGCTTGACAGGTGCGAACTCCGGACGATTCAGACCTGCGCGGGCACGACGAACGGCACGCGATACTCACGCGTCAGCATTTTGTTGGCTTCGGGATCCCCCGTGCACTCCATCTTCTTACCATCCCATTGCAGCGTCCGGCCCAACCGGTAGCTGATATTCGCGAGGTGTACCAGATTGCAGGACAATGCGCCCTCTTCGATCTCCGCGTTCAGCTGCTCCCGCTGTCGGCTGCGGACCGCGCCCATGAAGTTTTCCCAGTGCTCGTCGCGGGCCGTCGCCGCCGGTCCGGGCTGCTGGTCTTTCCCCAAGAACGAGTAGTACTTATCCCCGTCCATGACGAGATAGCCCTTCGAGCCGTAGAACTGGTTGCCCACGGTGTTGCCGGGCTTGCCCTCGGCGATGCCCGCTTCGTGCGGAGAGATCCAGTGGCGTACTTCGAACGTCATCATCTTCTTCTTGCCGTCGACGTCGAACTCGTAGGCGGCGCTGATGGTATTCGGGGTCTCCTGGTCGTCGTCGAACATGAACTTACCGCCCACGGCGGTCACTTTCGTCGGGTGGGTCACTCCGAGCCCCCACCGCGCCTTGTCCATCTCATGGATGCCCTGGTTCCCGATGTCGCCGTTGCCCGTGTCCCAGAACCAGTGCCAGTTGTAGTGGAAGCGATTCTGCGTGAACGGCCGCTTCGGCGCAGGACCGAGCCACAGGTCGTAATCAACGCCGGCCGGCACAGGCTCCTCCGGCGTGCGGCCGATCGTGTCGCGCCACTTGTAGCACAGCCCCCGCGCCATGTAGATGTCTCCGAGCTCCCCGTTGCGCATCCGTTCGACAGCCTCCCGCAGCGCGGGTGACGATCGGCTCTGAGTGCCCTGCTGGACGATGCGGTCATATCTGCGGGCAGCGGCGACGATCTGCTGGGACTCGAAGATGTTGTGCGAGCATGGCTTCTCGACATAGACGTCCTTCCCGGCCTGGCACGCCCAAATCGTCATGAGCGCGTGCCAGTGGTTGGGCGTGGCGATAGATACTACGTCGATGTCCTTGTTCTCGAGCATTTGGCGGAAGTCGGTATGAACCGTCGGCTTGCGGACGCCTCTCGACTGCAGGCCATTTACCGTGGTGCCGATGTGGCTTTCGTCCACGTCGCACAGGGCGGCGAGCTCGACGTTCTTCATCCCGGACCACGCGCTCACGTGGCTGCTGCCCCGTCCTCCGAGGCCCACGACCCCGACGCGGACGGTTTCGTTCGGGCTCTGCATGCCACGGAGCGTCGCGCTTCCGGCCATGACTGCGGTGCTCATCAGAAAGTGGCGTCGATTCATGGAGGACTCCTTCGAGGGGCGCGAGCGCGCCGCCGGGGCCAGGGCGAACTGCCCGAACGAACCATCGCACAAGCAGGTAATCACAGAGGCAAAGAATGGTATCAAAAACTATCGGAAAATCCGGGCCAGTAAGGAGAAGCACTGCGAGTACTCTAGAGAGTGCTGACCCGCGGAGTCCCCTTGCGTTGGATTCCACCCGGAAGTAGAGGCGCTTACCTTACAGCCGCCGAGGGATATTCTCACCGTCTACAACGCAGTTGGGAAATTTCGGTGCACAGAATGCGTGCTCCTCGGTGTGCACGGCGTCCATCTGGGTAGGACGCGAGATCCGGTGACGGGCGCCGCATTAGTACGGTCCTTCAAACTCCGAGGCGCCAGGATTCGCAGCAGGGGGCCGACCGGCGGGTGGCAATTGGGGAGCGAGTCTCCAATCGATTGGGATGTTCTCATCGGATAGCGGCGCCGAGCGCAGCCTCACGCCTGAGAACCAACGGGATGACAGGACCAGCCCTCATCTCTCTCGCCATCAAGGCCGCCACCGTGGCGGATCAGGACAGGCTCGGCATCGGCCTCCGAACTCTCCAGGCCGAGGACGGGACAATCAGTGTGACGCCGGAGCCGGCCGACGGTGGGGTGGTAATTGCGTGTATCAGCGAACTCCAATTGGAGATCATCGTCGATCGGCTGAAGCGCGAGTTCGGGGTCGTGGCCAGCGTAGGCCGACCGCAGATCGCCTATAAGGAGACGGTGACACGTCCGGGATCCGGGGAAATGAAGTATTACGAGCGGACAGACGCGGGCCCGCGATACGCCCATGTGAGGGTCCGCGTCTACCCGGGTTCAGGTTACGTGTTCGACAAGGAGGCAGCCCTTGGCGTCCTTCCGGATAAGTTCATAGAGGCCGTTGATGAGGGCATCCAGGAAGCTCTTACCCGCGGAGTCTTCACCGGGTATCGCGTAGATGATGTCCGCGTCGTCTTCGACGACGGGTCGTACAGCGATGTCGAGTCATCAGAACTGGCGTTTCGGATCGCCGGCGCGATGGCCTTCCGCGACGCGGCGAGGAGGGCCGGGCCCGCGATCCTCGAGCCGATCATGCAGGTGGATGTCGACGCCCCGGAGGAGCACATGCAGGCGGTCCTCCGCGACCTCTTGAGGCGAAGAGGAGCCGTCCGGACCCACGAGGCCCGGGAGGGCAGGGGAATCATCACGGCGTGCGTGCCGCTATCCCAGATGTTCGGCTATGCTTCTGGCCTGCAGTCGCAGACAGGTGGACGCGGCACGTTCCGGATGGAGTTCGACCGCTACCGGGTGTTGGATATGCCTGACGGCGACGAGGGTAGTTGCGACTCACTCGTCCGAGCGCCACGGAACCCGGTGCCTTACCCGCGGCTGACGGGCGTGGCCTTGCCGGAGCCCCATTGGAACGACCCCGATGATTGAACGCGGCCTGTTCTCGATCAGTCGGGCGACCTTGCGCGGCATTCGGGGATCCGGGCGCATGCTGTCTTGGAGTGTCATTGTCTGACTCCTCCTGTTTCCCCCGACCTTCTTTCGTCTCTGCGGTCAGACGACGAAATGTGTCAACACTAATGCGAAACTGCACAGACTAGAGCTGACCCTGCGCGGGGAACCGCGGTCAGCGAAGTTTCGTCCGCCGGGAGGTTCATGATGAGCACACCGTCAAAGCGGCCCCACTGCAACCTGATGCGCGCAATGAATCTGGCGCGGCAAAAATCCTGCGTACGCGCGAAAGACGCTGCAGGCCCGGGAACCGGCAGCATCGGGGTGTTTGACATCACGCGGCGTCTGTTCTATTGGGCCGCCGTGATGCTGCTGTCGACGTGGGCGCTGACGGCGCAGGTTAGGAGCGGTGACGAGAGTCCACGCACACGCGCGAACCTGACGGAAACGATCCTGACCACTGCCGTGGTCGACGTCTCTCGATTTGGAAGACTCTACTCGTATTTTGTCGACGGGACGGTCAACGCAGAGCCGCTGTACGTCTCGAATGTCAACATCGGCGGCGCGCTTCACAACGTGCTGTATGTCGCCACCGGGTCCGGCAAGCTGTATGCGTTCGATGCGGACGCCGCGTCGGCGCCGCTCTGGATCGCTGATCTCACCGGGCAATCCTCAGTCCATTCGCAGTGGATCCCGCACATCACCGCGCACCCGTTACGCAGAGCCACGGTATCGTGGAACTCGCCGACCGATGGTCCCGTCGTCTACGCCTGGCCTGAGAACGATGTGCTGAAAGCCTACTGTCGGACCCCTGGGCGGGAGGTCCCGCTCCTGTGTATGCAAGGCGCAGTGCTTTCACGCGAGTTTCGCGGCTCTCTCACGCTCTCCGCCAACGGCAGCACCCACGGAAGCGGGATCGTCTGGGCATCGCTCCCCGGCAGCCACGAGGGAATTCATGGAGAGGTCGGCGGTCTTCTCGGGGCCTATGACGCGGAAACGCTGAACGAGATATGGACTAGTGAACAGAATTCCGCACGTGATCGCGCGGGTAGGTTGGCGCCGTCCGTTCCGCCTGTGGTCGCGAACGGAAGAGTATACATGGCCAACATAGACGGAAGCGTCGTTGTGTACGGACCGCTGCCAGCCGTGGACGCAGATGTCAGCTTCAGCACGACGCGTCGCCGGGACACGACAACACTCGGCCACACCGACATGGTCACCGCGGCCGTCGGAGCCCTCGCTGACGGTGCAGCCATCGGTATCAACTTCCTCGGAACGAGCACGGCGCTGATGGCTGCGACGGAGACCGCCGGCGTCGTACCGCAGACGGCCTGGAACAACGCCGCAGGAGCCGCGCGCAGCACGCCGCTCGCCCTCATCAACGCTGCTGGCGATCCGACGACAGCAACCGTGACGTGGACGGCGAACAACGGCTGGATGACACCGATTACGGATCAGCCCGGAAACGCGCGGATGATGA
>JANMCN010000178.1:0-23933 GCA_031361295.1 Acidobacteriota bacterium
ATGCGGCCGCACGCGGCGAGCCCCACGGCGGCCCCCACCATGTTCTGTTCGGCGATGAAGTTCTCGAAGAACCGGTCGGGAAACCGCTTGCCGAACGCCTCGGTAAACGTCGAGTTCTTCACGTCGGCGTCCAGCGCGACGACGCGCAGATCCACCTTGCCGACGGCGGCCAGCCCGGCACCCCAGGCTTCGCGCGTCGCAACCAGGTCCCCCTTCTTGTAGGCCGGGGCCGGGATCGTGGAGTAATCGGGCTGCGCCTCCGCACGGCTCTTCGATCGCGGGCCCTGGATGGCCGGTTTGGCGGTGTCTCCCGAGATCTGCTTCTGGAGCTCCGCCACGGCCCGGTCGCTCTCCTCCCCCTTCTTCAGCGCCTTGCCGTGCCACCCCGGCTTCCCTTCGATGTCGGCGAGTCCCTTGCCCTTCAGCGTTCGCGCGAGCACCATCGTCGGGCGCCCCTTCGTCGCGCGCGCCTCGGCGAACGCCTTCTGGAGTGCGGGGATGTCGTGGCCGTCGACGACGATCGCGTGCCAGCCGAAGGCATTCCACCGCGCGGCGATGGCGTCCATGTCGTGGCCGAACTGCGTGTCCTGGCTCTGTCCGAGCCCGTTGACGTCGATGATGCCGCACAGGTTGTCGAGTTTGAAATGCAGCGCGACATCGGCGGCCTCCCAGACCGATCCCTCGGCCATTTCGCCATCACCGCAGAGCACGTAGGTGCGATACTCCGATCCGATCCGCCGCGCGTTGAGCGCCGTGCCGATCGCGGCGCAGATCCCCTGCCCGAGCGACCCGGTCGCCACGTCCACGAACGACAGTCGCGGCGTGGGATGGCCTTCGAGGTCGGACCCGATCTGCCGAAGCTTGAGCAGCTCCGCGCGCGGGAACAATCCCACCTCCGCCCATGCCGAGTACAGGATGGGCGCCGCATGCCCCTTCGAGAGCACGAACCGGTCGTTGTCGGGATTGCGCGGGTCCCTGGCGTCGAACCGCATCTCGTCGAAGAAGAGCGTCGCCACGATGTCGGCCGCCGACAGGCACGTGGTGGGATGGCCCGTGCCGGCTTCGCTCGTGGACCTGACCGAATCGATGCGCAGCTGCGCGGCGATGTTCTTGAGGGCGGTGAGAGGTGTGCTCATGATGAAGGTCACGTATCGCGGGCGTCAGCCCATTCACGTCATGCGGTCCGGCGTCCGCACGGGATCAGAATCCGGCAGTGTATCACCGGAGCGCGGCAGGACGCACGGCGAGCAGGTAGTGCGCAGCAAGCGGCCCCTGCGCGCCCGCGAGCGGCGCCATCGCCGCGAGCGTCCGCTCCGCGAATCCGGCAAATTCGTGCTCTCCGGACGCGGTCGCGAGCCGCCTGAGCGTGTGGGCGAGATCACAGTTCGCCGCAAAGGGCTTCAGGCGCCGGCGCATGAGACCGACGGCCGACTCAGGCGCGTCCGCGGCACGGTCGAAGAAGCCCCCCTCCGCGTCATCCCACATCGTCCGGACCGCGTAATGCGCCAGTTCCTCGGCCATCATCTCGTAGACGATGTTGCCGGTCAGCTCGAAGGCGTCGAGGCTCGCAGCCGCCATGGAGAACTGGTCGGTGAGTAACCCGCGTACACCCACGTGGCCGTCGAACGAGTGCGCGACCCCCGCACCGGGCTTGTAACACGCCAGCAGGACGCGCTCGAACGACTTGAGCGCGAAATCGCGGAGCCCGTCGTCGTCGAACGTGCGCGCCGCCTGGAGCGTCGCCGACACCATGGCGGCGTTCCCGTCTGCGTACAACACGCTGCCGACCGCGGGAGGCGGATGTGCCCGGCGTTCGTCGGCGGAATGTGCGGCGTAGTACGCGGGGTCCGCCTGCTGGGAACCCCACCAGCCGCCCTCGACCGGATCGGCGAGCCAGGTCTGCATGTAGCGGAGGATGTCGGCCGCGCGTTCGGTGAACCGCGCGAGCCCGAGCGCCGCACCGGCGTCCAGATACAGGCGAAGGAGCGCGGCGTTGACGTCGAGCATCTTTTCCGAGTGCGGGAGCTGCCAGTCGCGTGTTCGCGCGAAGCGGAAGAAGCCGCCGTCGACCTCATCGTATAAACCGCCCCATCCCATGGCGTCGAGGCTCGACTCGGCAATCCGACGATACGAAGAGTCCTCCGCGTGGCCCG
Source organism: Acidobacteriota bacterium (assembly GCA_031361295.1). GTDB lineage: Bacteria > Acidobacteriota > Vicinamibacteria > Vicinamibacterales > 2-12-FULL-66-21 > JALZOC01. The sequence goes on from JANMCN010000178.1 coordinate 2,154, forward strand.
CCAGCTCGAGCGCAAGCTGAAGCGGCGCGGTCAGGGGAAATTTCGGGGCCGGGCCGAACCCCCCGTGCTCCTCGTCGAAGTCCTTGAACACCTGCGCGCACAAATCCGCGATCGAGCGCGAGGCGCCGGATTCGGGTGGGACCACGGCCGGCAGACGTTCATCCGCGATGTCGCCGCGCGTGGCGAAGGCCTCGGCGACGCGGGCGAGCACCGTGGGCATCCGATGGAGGGGCACGAACGTGCCCCCCCCGAGCACGGCGCCGTCCGCCGTCAGGAACGCGGTCGTCGGCCATCCTCCGAGACCGTAGCGCTCGGCGATGTCCGGACGCTGATCGGCGTCCACGCGAACCGGAACGAATCGCTTGTTGATGACGGTGGCGATCGACGGGTCCGCGTACGTGGTGCGCTCCATTTCCCGGCAGGACTCGCACCAGGTCACGGTCAGGGACAGCAGCACGGGCTTGTGTTCCACGCGCGAGCGCGCGAATGCCGCGGCGCTCCAGGGGAGCCATGCAACGGCGTTGGACAGGACCTCGAAGACTGGCATCGAAACCCCGAGATTATAATGAGTGGATGCTCCTGTTGCGGTACGCCGGCCTGGTGGCGCTCACGGTGTGGGTCGGCGGCCTGATCGTGCTGGGCGGAATCGCCGCGCCGTCGATCTTCAATGTGCTCGCCGAACGACACGTGCCGGGGGACCGCGTCCTGGCGGGAGCGGTGTTCGGTGAAGCCCTGCGCCGCTTCCACCTGCTCAGCTACGCGTGCGGCGTCGTGCTTGCCGGCACGCTGCTGACCCGCGGGGTGCTGGGGCCCAGACCCGTGGGTTTCGCGGCCCGCCTCGGGATCGCGGCAGTCATGATCGCGGCCACCCTCTACTCGGGCCTTGTGGTGTCGTCCCGAATCGGCGCCGCACAAGCCGCCATCGGCGTGGCGCCGTCGAGCCTTCCCGAGGGCGATCCTCGGCGGGTGGCATTCGGACGCCTCCACGCCACGTCGACGGGACTGCTGATGGTGCCGCTCCTCGGGGGGCTGTTCCTCGTGTTTCGCGAGTTGAAGGACTCCTCCCGATGACGACGTCCCCGCCCGCCGACGTGCTCGCGAGGATTCGGGCCGATGCGAGCGGCGACACCGACGTGCGGGTCGTCCTCGAACGGACCGTCGCGGTCCTCAAGGACGCGATGCCGGGGTATACCTGGGTCGGGATTTATCTGCTCGAAGGCCACGAGCTCGTGCTCGGGCCGTTTCTCGGCACACCGTCTCCCCATACGCGCATTCCGCTCGGCCAGGGCATCTGCGGCGCGGCGGCCACGGCGAAAGCCACCCTGATCGTCGACGACGTGAATGCGGACCCACGGTATCTGGCGTGCAGCATCGAGACGCAGTCCGAGATCGTGGTCCCCATCATGCACGGCGAGCGGGTGCTCGGGGAGATCGACATCGACAGCGATCGCCTGGCCGCGTTTGGCCCGGCCGATCGGGACCTGCTGGAGGCGGTCGCCGGGTACATCGCGACGCGGCTGGCGAGCGATCAACCGACGAGGCCCTGAACGTCCATGTCCCATGTCATCACGCTCATCCCAGGCGACGGCATCGGGCCGGAGGTGTCGGCCGCGGTCGTGCGCATCTTCAAGGCGGCTGCCGTCGACGTGGACTGGGACCGGCACGACGCGGGGGTGAACGCCTTCAAGCGATACAACCAGTCGCTGCCGGTGTCGCTGCTCGACTCGATCCGGAAGAACCGGGTCGCGCTCAAGGGTCCGGTGACGACGCCCATCGCGGAAGGGTTCACGAGCGTCAACGTGGGGCTGAGGAAAGCGCTCGACCTGTACGCGAACCTCCGGCCGGTGCGGAATCTTCCGGGCGTCCAGAGCCGCTTTGCCGACGTCGACATCATCATCGTCCGCGAGAACACCGAAGATCTGTATGCCGGGCTGGAGCATCAGATCATCCCGGGCGTGGTGGAGAGCATCAAGATCATCACGGAGAAGGCTTCGACCAGGATTTCGGAGTTCGCCTTCGAATACGCGAGGGCGAATGGTCGCCGGACCGTGACCGCGATCCACAAGGCGAACATCATGAAGCTCAGCGACGGGCTGTTTCTCGAAAGCACGCGGAAGGTCTCCAAAGCGTTCATCGACATCGCCTACGACGAGCGGATCGTCGACGCCGTGTGCATGCAGCTCGTGATGCGGCCGGAGAAGTTCGACGTGCTCGTGCTCCCCAATCTCTATGGGGACATCGTGTCGGACCTCTGCGCCGGCCTGGTGGGTGGCCTCGGCGTGGTGCCGGGTGCGAACATCGGGAAGGAGTCCGCCGTGTTCGAAGCCGTGCACGGGAGCGCGCCGGACATCGCGGACAAGAACCTGGCGAACCCGACCGCGTTGCTGCTCTCGGCGGTGATGATGCTCGACTACATCGGTGAGCGTGACCGCGCCGAGCGCATACGGGCGGCGTTGACGCGGGTCCTCTCCGCAGGAGCGATTCGAACACTCGACCTCGGCGGCCAGTCGTCCACGACGGAGTTCACGGAGGCGATATGCCGGGAAGTGGAGAAATAGGCGCGTCGGGGGGCGGTTCGGTCGAGAGGGATGACCAGGAACCTGCCGAAAACCGATAACCCTTGTTCCATGAGTCTGATATAGTCCCGGCGTGATGCTCGATGACATCACCCAGGCCGTCCTCGCGCGCGAGGAAGTGGCGCGCTATCTGCGTGGCGGGCCCGGCCAGACAGAGCTCGAAGCGCGTGAGCGGATCCACGCCTATCTCGACGAGCTGCGCACGACGCAGCGCTACCCCATCTATCGCGCGCTCAAGCACCCGCTCTATCCGATCCTGCGCAAGATTGAACGCATCGACGAGCATGTCGAAATCGCGCAGCAGGCGACGAAGGCCGGGCGGGTCATCTATATCTCGAACCACAAGAGCCACTTGGATTACCTGGTCGAGCCACTCGTGCTCGACGACAACGGCATTCGACCGCCGGTGATCGCGGCGGGCATCAACCTGTTCGGCGGGCCCCTCGGCTTGATCCATCGGCACGTGACCGGCGCCATACCGATCCGCCGCAATACCAAGGATCCCGCGTATCTCGTGACCCTGAAGGCCTATGTCGCGGAGCTGCTGCAGCGCCACGATCTGCTGTTCTACTTCGAGGGGGGACGCAGTTATTCGGGCGAAATCAAGACGCCGAAGACGGGGCTGCTGCATGCGACCATGCAGGCCGACGCCCGCGCGGTCATCGTCCCGGTGGCGGTCGCCTACGACGTGGTGCTCGAGGACCACATTCTCGCGCATCAGGCGGGCAAGGGGCGTGGACGTCCGTTTGCACGGGAAGTCGCCGAGATGGTGCGCTACGCCGTGGGGTACCAGTCGCGCGCATTCGTCACGTTCGGAGAGCCCATCAGCCTGGACGGGTTCGATCCGGAAGCGAGGCGCGATGTCATGGCGCTCGCGCACCTGACGCGCGAAGCCGTCGGACGGTTGTACAAGGTCGTGCCGACGGCCGTGCTCGCCGCCGCGCTCAAACCGTCGATTACCCGGCGGGAGCTCGAAGCCCGGGCGGAGGCCATCATCGACACTGCCCGGGCCGCGGGGGCGAACATGGGGGTCACGTCTGGGCGACAGGCCATCGAGGAAGGGGCGGAGCCGCTGGAGGCGCGCAACATCATTCACGTCGAGCGCGGGGGCCGGTTCCGCGTGCGCGAACGGACGGTGTTGCGGTACTACGCGCGCACCCTGCAGCACCTCCTCACCGGAGTGAAGCGGCCCACCAGACTGCACTGATGATCGCGCACGTCTCGAAGGCCTTCTTCCAGGCGCTCGCCGCCAGCGGGGGACTTAAGTACCTGGCGTCTCGATACGGTATGCGCCGGCCGGACAGCTTCGCGCGCCGGTTCATCGCCGGCGAGACCGTCGACGAAGCGATCGCCGCCGCGCGAGACATCGAAGCTGCCGGGTTCACGCAGACGCTCGACATGCTGGGCGAGAGCGTCGGCACGATGTCCGAAGCGGATGCGGCCACGCGCGCCTACCTGTCCCTGATCGACAGGATCGTCAGCGCCGGCGTCGGGCGCAACATCTCACTCAAGCTCACGCAGCTCGGGCTCACCGTCGACCGCGCCACGTGCGTCGACAATCTGCGGAGGATCCTCGACAGCGCCGCGACCCACGAGTTCTTCGTCCGCGTCGACATGGAGAACTCGCGCTTCACGCAGGTGACGCTCGAGATCTTCGAAACCATGTGGCAGCAGGGCTACCGCAATGCCGGCATCGTCCTGCAGTCATACCTGCCCCGCAGCCTGGCCGACGCGGGCCGGCTGATCGAGCTCGGCGCCCGCGTGCGGCTCGTCAAAGGCGCGTACAACGAACCGAAAGGGATCGCCTACCAGGACAAGGCCGACGTGGATGCGGCGTTCCTCGAGATCGTGAAGCGGCTGCTCACCGGCGGGAACTATCCGGCCATCGCCACACACGACCCGGCCATGATTGCCGCCACGCGGGCCTTTGCGTCACAGCGGGGCATTTCGCCCGACCGCTACGAATACCAGATGTTGTATGGGGTCCGCCGCGACCTCCAGGCCACGCTGAAGGCCGACGGGTACCGCGTTCGCGTATACGTGCCCTTCGGCCGCGAATGGTTCCCCTACTTCATGCGCCGGCTGGGCGAACGCCCGGCGAATGTCGCCTTCGTCATTGGCGGGATTCTGAAGGAACGGTAGCCCGACGGCCATTCCGACCCCATCTGAGTAGTCGGACGTCCAACCCAACTGGACGGCTGAATCAACCTCTACACACTTCCCGCCCGCCAGCTCATCACGCTGCTGACTCATCCGCGCGTAACTCATTGCCTCCTCAGGTGATATCCCGATACAGCCGGGCGTGGCACACGATTTGATATCCATGAGGCTGCGGAACGTCACGGAACTCCTCGGCGTCGTACCGAGCAGGTGGAAAGGAACAAGGGAGAATCGCTCATGGTGACCAACTACCCTCAGCAGCTTACGGCAACGGCGAACATCACTTCGGAATCGACGGCCAACCGTGTCGTCGTGCGCGCGATGGGCCGGCTCGGGCAGCTGTTCTGCGGGCTTCGCGGCCACGATTCGGTCCTGCACTTCGAGGGCAGCCGCGTGAACATGCGCTGCACCTCCTGCGGCCACGACACACCCGGCTGGGAGATCACCGGCAAGGGGCCGCGTCGGCGCTACGAAGGGGACGCCCGTCGCCACCTGCTGGCGACCCCTCGGCTGGTGCTGCGCAAGAGCGCGTAGCGGCGGTTCAGCAGTACGTGAGGACGAGCGCCGCCAGGGCGTCGCGGCACGCGATCACGTCGTCGACGTAAACGAACTCCTCGGCGCTGTGGAGGCCCGCTCCACCCGGCCCGAAGAGCACAGTCGGTATGCCGGCGCTCCCCAGGATCGCGGCGTCCGTCCAGAAGCTCATTCCGATCGGATGAGCCGTGAAACCGGCTTCAGCGCCGGCGCGCGCAAGCGCCGCCGGCAGCGGGTGCCCCTGAGGAATCTCATAAGACGGTCGCGCGAAGGTCAGTGCCGCGGAGGCCTCGAACTCCGCATCCTCCGCACGCAGGCCCTCGAGCAGCTCCTCGATCTCCTTCATGAACGTGTCCCCGGTCTCCCCGACGACGGTCCGCCGCTCGAGCCGCAGCGTGCAGCGATCGGGATAGGTGCTCCACTCCCTTCCTCCCTCGATCACGGAGGCATGGAGCGACGCGGTGCCCACGAGGCGGTGCGCCGGGCGAGCCTGCAGGTCACGATCGAGCTGTTCGAGCCGGTGGATGACCCGGCCCATGCGGAAGACGGCGTCGCGGCCTTCCGCGGGACGGCTGCCGTGCGCCGCCCGCCCGCGTGTGCTGACCTCCGCCCACGCGAATCCCTTGTGGGCGACGCCGATCTGCAGATCGGTCGGCTCCGTCACGACCGCCGCGTCGGCCGGCCACGCTCCGGCAATCGCGTCCGCGCCGAGGCTCGCGTACTCCTCATCGATCACCGCCGCCACGATGATCCGCCCTTTCCGGAACCCGCGGCTGCTCGCCACACGGACCGCATCGATCATCGCGGCGAGGCCGCCTTTCATGTCCTGCGAGCCGCGGCCATACAACCTGCCATCACGCATGATCGGGTCGAACGGCGCGTGCATCCCGTCGACGCCCACGGTATCCATGTGTCCGCAGAACATCAGCGACAGCCCCGGCTCAGACCCTTCGATCACGCCGACCACGTTGCTCCGGCCGGGCACGACCTCCTCGACGACGACATCGAGTCCCGCGCGGCGCATGTGGCTCGCGATCGCCTCGCCAATCGCGCCCTCGCCCGCGGCCCCCGGCACCAGGGACGGGTTCACCGAATCGATCGCGACCAGTTCACGGAGCAGGGGGATCGTGGGGTCTGTCATGGTCGATGCCATCGTGCGACGGGGCGGAAGCCGGCTCCGCCGTGACGCCGCGCGCCCACCACGGTCCGTCACGCAGGCGCGGCGCCGCTACTCTTGTATCATGCGCGGATGGATCTCTCGGGCCGGGTCGCGGTGATCACCGGTGCCTCGTCGGGCATCGGCCTGGCCTGCGCGCAGCAGCTCGCGGACGCCGGGTGTGCGGTCGTCCTCGGCGCGCGCCGCGTGGATCGCCTCGAGGCGACGGTCCGCGCGATGCGGACACGCGGGCAGCAGGCCGACTGGGTCGAGACCGACGTGACCGAGGAGGATCACGTGCGGCGACTCGTGGCGCGCGCCCAGGAGGCCTTCGGGCGCCTCGACGTGGTGATCTGCAACGCCGGCTTCGGCTACTACGGGACGGTGGAAGAGACGCCGTCCGCCACGATGAAGCGGATGATGGACGTCAACTTCATGGGCACGTTCTACGGCGCGCGGGCGGCGCTGCCGGTGTTCCGCGCACAGGCGAGCGGCCATCTCATCATCATGTCGTCCATCGTCGGGCAGCGCGGGGTCGCCCAGATGAGCGGCTACAGCGCCACCAAATCGGCGCAGGTCGGCTTCGCGGAAGGCCTGCGAGCCGAGTTCGCCGGCACGGCGATCCACGTGAGTGTGGTCTACCCCGTCTCGACGGAAAGCGAGTTCCGGCACGCGATGGACCGCGACTACGGGCACTCGGTCTCGGGGCTCGGTCCCACACAATCGGTGGACGACGTCGCCCGGGCGGTCGTCGCGTGCGTCCGGCGGCCCCGCCCGGAGGTGTATCCCCACGCGCTGTCGCGCGCACTCGCGATCCTGAATGCGATCGCGCCCGGATTCGCGGATACGGTGGTACGCAGGTACGGCCGGCGCCGCACACAGGCGTGATGCCGACGCTGCCTCCTGGCTCCTGGGCTCGCATCCCTTCCGGCTCGTTCGCCATGGGCAGTCTCGACGGGCAGGAGGACGAGGCCCCGGTGCACGACGTGACCGTCGACGCGTTCGAACTGGCCGTGTATCCCGTCACTCGTGCCGAGTACGACGCCTTCCTCCGCGCGACGCGGTATCCGGAGCCTCGTGACTGGCACGCCGCGGAGTTTCTGCCGCTCGATTACCCGGCAGTCGGCGTGAGCTGGGACGACGCGCAGGCCTACTGCGCGTGGAGGGGCGGTGAACGCCTGCCGACGGAGGCCGAGTGGGAGCGCGCGGCGCGCGGCGGAGTTGAAGGGCAGCGTTACCCATGGGGAGACGATGTGCCCGCGTGGATTCCCGCGGGCGGGCGGGGACCGCTCGCATCGCCGTGGCCCGTGACACTCGGGGAGCCGAACGGGTTCGGACTGTTCGGCATCGCCGCCAACGTTCACGAGTGGTGCGCGGACTGGCATGCGCAGGGCTACTACTCGCAATCTCCGCGGCTGAACCCCCAGGGCCCGCCGGGAGGGATCAGGCGCGCCTCGCGCGGCGGATCGTGGCGCCACGCGCTCACGATCAGCCGGACGTCGGCCCGGAGCAAGCTCGGCCCAACCCTGCGCTACACCGATTATGGATTCCGAGTCGCCCGCAGAGCGTAGCCTCGCCACTGCCGTGGCGATCGCCCGGCGTGTGCGCGAGGGGGGCGGCCGCGCGCTCATCGTCGGCGGCTGGGTGCGGGATCGCCTGCTGGGGCGGCTCTCGCGGGATGTGGACATCGAGGTGTTCGGCCTCCCGGCCGCTGCGCTGTCCGTGCTGCTCGCCGAGTTCGGCCGCGTCAACACCGTAGGAGAGAGCTTCACGGTCTACAAGGTGGCCGGCATCGATGTCGCGCTGCCCCGCCGCGAGTCGAAGCAGGGCCGCGGACATCGGGGGTTCGAGGTCACCGGCGATCCGGGGCTGTCGATCGCCGACGCGGCGCGCCGCCGCGATTTCACCATCAATGCCGTCGCATGGGATCCCCTCACGGACGAATACCTGGACCCATGGCACGGCCGCACCGATTTGCAGGCGGGCATCCTGCGCGCGGTGGATCCCGTCACCTTCGGCGACGACTCGCTCCGCGTACTCCGCGCGATCCAGTTTGCCGCCCGGTTCGACTATGCGGTCGAACCCGCCACCCGCGACATCTGCCGCCGTCTCGCGCTCGACGACCTGCCGGCGGAGCGCATCTGGGGAGAGTTCGAGAAGCTGCTGCTCCAGGCGGAACGTCCGTCGATCGGATTGCAGCTGGCGCTGGAGCTCGATGTCGTCCGGCGTCTCTTTCCGGAAATCGCGGCGCTCGTCGGGTGCCCGCAGGAGCCCGAGTGGCACCCCGAGGGTGACGTCTGGGTCCACACGCTGCTGGTCGTGGACGAGGCGCGCCGGCGAATCGACGATCTGGATCATCCACGCCAGGTCGTCGTGATGCTCGGGGCGCTCTGCCACGATCTGGGCAAGCCGTCGACGACCGCGTTCATCGACGGGCGCATCCGTTCGATCGATCACGAGCAGTCCGGAGTCGCGCCCGCCGCCGCGGTCCTGGATCGGCTCAACGTGAACTCGATTGGCGGGTACGACGTGCGTCACCAGGTGCTCGGCATCGTCGCGCATCATCTGAAGCCCGGCATGTTCCGGCAGGCGCCGACGCCGGTGTCGGACGGGGCGTTCCGGCGCCTGTCGCAGAAAGTGGATCTCGCTTTGCTCGCGAGGGTCGCGAAAGCCGACTGCCTCGGACGCGGCGGCGGATTCGATTGCTCGGCGATGGACTGGTTTCTGGAGCGGGCCCGGGAGCTCGGCGTCCAGCACGCGCCTCCGGCGCCGCTGGTCAAAGGCCGACACCTGCTCGCGCTGGGCGTCGCGCCCGGACCGCGCGTCGGCTCGATTCTCAAACAGGTTTACGAACGGCAGCTGGACGGGTCGATCGTGACACTCGACGAGGGTGTGGCCTTCGCTCGCGCCCTGCTGTCCGAGTAGCCCGGCGCTCCTGCGAATACAATCGTTGCCACAGATGCGCATGCTGTCACGCTCGACCGTCTGGCTGTCGCCACTCGCCGCGATCATCGTCGTCGCGTGCGCCGCCGGTGCAGCCGCCCAGGACGTGCCGCCGGAAGACCAGCCGATCGGCCGGTTCGTCGCGGACGTGCGAGGGGCATTCCCGAAGTTCAAACAGGATTCGAATATCGCGACGGGCATCGGCGTGCTCGCGCTGAACCTGCCCGCACGCGCCTTCGGCGTCGTCGTCGGCGCGCACTGGTACCCCACGCATCTCGGGGCGATGACGATCGGGCTCGGGGGCGAGCTCATCGTCGCGGGCCGGAACCGCACGCTGCCGGCCGCGACAGCAGGGGGAACGCCCGGCCCCACGGTGCAGAGCCACATGTCGTCGGTGACGCCGCAGGTCTCGTTCAACTTCGGGAAGCGCCAGGGATGGAGCTACATCAGCGGAGGCATCGGCCGCACCGCCTTCACCGCGCAGCGCGCGGATGCCCCGCTCCCGCCGCAGCAATCGCGAACCCAGACGTTCAACTACGGCGGCGGCGCGCGCTGGTTCTCGAAAAAGCACATCGCGCTGTCGGTCGATCTCCGGTTCTACGCCATCAGCCCGCAGGAACAGACCGCTGGCCGCCCCGCATTCTCGCGCATGACGTTGGCCGCCTTCAGCGTCGGCGCGGCGTTCAAATAAGCTTCCAGCTTCCAGCTTCCAGCTTCCAGCTCCCGGCTTCCGGCTTCCGGCTTCCGGCTTCCGGCTCCCAGCTTCCAGCTCCCAGCTTCTGGCTTCCGGCTTCCAGCTTCGGCTTCACTCGTGAGGCTTCGACATCCGAACGTCAAATGTCCCATATCCGTTCCCGCTGATCGTAGAACGTGATCAGGCCGTCCTCGCTCACTTTGAGCACGGCGCCGAAGCGGCCCGCCGCCATGGCGGCGGTCGTCCGCGCGCCCTCTACGGCCAGGTTGGAGTGCGGCTCCGGGGGTTCCGAATGGAGGAGGATGGCGCCCACCGCGAGCAGCCGTCCCGCGGGATCCATCACCGTCGCGCCGTCCGTCCTCGCCAGTCCCGCGAGCACCGCCGGGTCGAGCTCACACGCATTTCGTCCGCGCAGCATGTGCATCAGCTGGCCGCGCGTCGGAACCGTTCCGCCGGTGTGCCGGACGGCGTCCAGTTGATCCGCGGGGGCCACGAGCTGCGGAAGGCCGGCCGCCGGATCGCGCAGCACGACGAACAGCGCGCCCTCGCGCGAGTCGGCGAGGTCGAACGCCGTCTGGAACAGGCGTTCGGCGAGCGGCGCGTTCCCGATGGCGGCGGCCCACATTTCGTACTTCGCCTGCAGGTCCAGCAGGTGCCACCGCGCGTTCCGGAAGCTGAACGTCTGCACGCCGTCGGCAAACATCTTGATCTCGTGCGAGGGGCTCAGCACGATGGAAAGATGGCGGGTGCCAGCCGTGGCCATGGCGTGGGGCCGATACCGCGTGGCACACGGCACCTGCAGCGGCACCGCCGCCGCGTAGCGGGCAATCTCCACGATGTCGAGGACGATGCCCGCGCGATTGACGAGGAAGAGCGTCTCGATCCCGTCGCACAGGCGATAGAAGCTCTTGATCGCCGTGAGCGCCTGCGAGTAGCGATACGCGTGGTCGGTCGCGATGCGTCGCGGACGCACCGGATCGTCGTCTTCGCCCAGCACCAGAACGCCTGACGAGATGGATCGGTTCTCGTAGCTCGAAAGCGCCGCGACGCGCAGGACGTCGATGGCGGTCGCAATGAGATCCGCCCGCGCGTGCGCAGGTTCGACGGAGGTCGCGATGTCCAGGAAGGCCCCGACGTAGCGGTCCTCGATGGCGCCGCCGAACAGATCTCCCCGTTCGAGCATCTGCCGCGGATCGAAGATCGCCCGGTACCGGGCGGCGAGCACGGACCCGATCGCCCTGGCAAGCCGGACCTCGTGCGCGGTGAACGGGCGGCGAGCGGGGACGTGCAGAACGTGTCGCGACCCGAACCATCGAACGCTGAGCACGGACGGATCGCTCGTCGGTTCAATCGCCAGCCGCCCGTCGGACGACAACGACGGAATCGGCTCGGTCTCGAAGGTCGCACGGCCGAAGAACTGCCGCAGCGCGGCCTGCAGGAGGTTGTCGTACAGAGCGCTGGCGGCAAAAACGGGCGGGAGGGACATGAGTTTGCCATCATAATTCACGGGAATGCCGCGGCGCACGCTCATCGACTTCTACGCGGATCTCTCCGCCATCGACGGTGAATTCATCGTCTACGACGACGGGTACCGCAGCTGGTCCTATTCGTACCCGCAGATCACGGAGGCCGCCGCGGTCTTCGCGGCACGGCTGCGCACCGCCGGAGTCACGACCGGGCAGGCGGTGTCGGTCTGGAGCGAGAATCGCGCCGAATGGATCGTGGCCTTGTGGGGATGCCTCCTCGAGGGCGTGGTGCTCGTCCCTATCGATTTCCGCGCCTCCGCGGACTTTCTCCTTCGCGTCGCCAGTATCGTCGACGCCCGCGCCATTCTCGTCGGCGAGACCGTGGATGCGGCCGCGCTCGGCAGCGCGCGCCCTGTCTGGAGCCTGGCCGACCTCCGGCCGGCCCGGCGGGCGCAGGCCGCGCCGCGGGCGAAGGCGGACGCCGCTGATGCCGGGCCGACGGCCGACACGAGAGCCGAGATCATCTTCACCTCAGGCGCCACCGCCGAGCCGAAGGGCGTCATCATCACCCACCGCAACATCCTCGCGAACATCGTTCCGATCGAGCGCGAGCTGATGAAGTACCGGAAGTGGGTGAAGCCTTTCCTGCCCATCCGGTTCCTGAATCTGCTGCCGCTCAGCCACATGTTCGGACAGGCCATGGCCACGTTCATCCCGCCGATGCTGCCCGGGGTCGTCGTCTTTACCCGCAGCTACGCGCCGGACGACATCATCCGGCAGATCCGCGAGCGGCGTATCTCCGTACTGGTCTCGGTCCCGAAGATGCTCGAGGTGTTGAGGGACCACGTGATCCGGGTCGCGCCCGAGGCTGCGACGGCTCCCGTGACGATGCACTGGGCCAGGCGCTGGTGGACCTTCCGGCGCATTCACCGGATGTTCGGCTTCAAGTTCTGGGCGATGGTGGTCGGTGCCGCGCCTCTCGATCCCGAGCTCGAGGCCTTCTGGGGCCGACTGGGGTTCGTCGTCGTCCAGGGTTACGGCCTGACGGAAACCGCGCCCATCGTGACCCTCAACCACCCGCTGCGCTCGTCGCGGGGGGCGGTTGGCAAGCCGATCGCCGGGGTCGAGGTGCGTATCGCCGAGGACGGCGAGATCCTGGTGCGGGGCGACAACGTCACGACCGGGTACTACAACGCCCCTGAGGAAACGCGCGCGTCCTTCGTCGACGGCTGGTTTCACACGGGCGACGTCGGAGAGCTCGACGACACGGGACAGCTTCGGATTCGAGGGCGGAAGAAGGAAATGATCGTGACGCCCGACGGGCTCAACGTGTTTCCGGAGGACGTCGAACGCGTCCTGAATGCGATACCCGGGATCAAGGAATCGGCCGTCGTGGGGGCATCGCAGCCGGGATCGCAGGCCGAACGCGTGCAGGCGGTGCTCGTGGCGGCGCCGGGAATGGATCTCGACGACGTCGTGCGGCAGGCGAATGCCAGCCTGCAGGATCATCAGAAAATCCGCGCGGCGGCGGTCTGGCCGGGGGCGGAACTGCCACGGACGGAAGGCACGAGAAAACTGAAGCGCCGCGAGCTCAAGGAGTGGCTGGCCAGCGCCACCGTCGGGGCGCCGGCCCGCAGTGGCGGACCGGCCCGCTCCGTCGCGTCCGTCGTCGAGCGCTTTGCGCCCGGCCGGATGGTCGAGGCGGAGACCACGCTCGACGAGCTCGGGCTGAGTTCCCTCGAACGGGTCGAGCTGATGATGGCGATCGAAGAAACGATGCAGGTGACGCTCGACGAGTCGGCGTTCGCGGGAGCCCGCACGGTCGGCGATCTGCAGGCGCTGGCCCGTCCGCTCGATGCCGGCCAGCCGGCGGCTGCCGTGACCGCCACCGAGCCGATTGATTTTCCGGCCTGGAACCGTTCAGCGCCCGTCCGCGCGCTGAGGCGGGCGAGCCTTCCGACCTGGATCCTGCCGCTGACGCGGTTGTTCGTGTCGCTGCGGGTCGAGGGCCTGGAGCATCTGGACGCGGCTGACGGGCCCGTGATTTTTGCGTCCAACCACCAGAGCCACCTCGATACCCCCATGATCCTCCAGGCTCTGCCGCCGGAGTGGCGATACCGCCTCGCGCCCGCGATGGCGAAGGAGTTCTTCAGGGCGCACTTCTACCCCGAGGGGCATTCGCCCGCGTCGCGAGTCACCAACAGCATCAATTACTACCTGGCATCCGCCTTCTTCAATGCGTTCCCGCTTCCGCAGCGCGAAACAGGCACGAGGCAGACTCTGCGGTACATTGGTGACCTGATCGCCTCCGGATACTCGGTCCTCATCTTCCCCGAAGGCCGACGAACCGATGAAGGGGAGATTAAACCTTTCCAGCCCGGGGTCGGGATGATCGCGGCGCGACTGGGAGTACGGGTCGTGCCGGTCCGCCTCGAGGGCCTGGACCGGATTCTCCACCACACCTGGAAGGCCCCGGTCCGCGGGAGTGCGCGGATCGCCTTTGGCCCACCTATCTGGTTGAAAGGTAAGGATTACGCTCGCCTGGCCGTCCAGGTTGAGGAGGCGGTCAAACGGCTGTAAAGGCTGGGTTTGATTACGGGGGGAAAATATGGCACAATCTTTGATTGAAAGGATAGCAATTGAGCAAGGATGATCTGATAGACGTGCAAGGCACGGTCGTGGCGGTTCACAGTGGCGGTCTTTATCGAGTGCAGTGTGATCAGGGTCATGAGGTGCTTGCCCAGTTGAGCGGTCGAATGCGCCGCTTTCGAATCAAGGTGGTCCCAGGCGATCGGGTCACGGTCGGCGTTTCCCCCTACGACCCGGTCCGCGGCATCATCACCTTCCGAGCTCGCTAGATCACGATTTTGAATTCTCATTCCACACAGCATCGGCCTCCCAGCAGCCGACGGGGACGACGCGGCCCGCGCGCGGGCGCCGGTCGCAGCGGCAGCGGCGCACACTTCCAGGTGCCGGCGACCACTCGCGAAGTGACGCGCCCCCAGGCCGACTACGATCCTCGTCCTGTCGGGTTCGATACACTCGGTCTCGAGCCATCCCTGATCGAAGGCATCCGCATCCGCGGATTCTCCTCCACCACGCCGATTCAAAGCGCCGTCATCCCGCACGTCATGAGCGGTGACGACCTGATCGGGTGTGCGGACACCGGAACGGGCAAGACGGCCGCGTTCCTCCTGCCCATCCTGAACCGCATGTTGAGGGCGCGCGCCACGGCGCCGGACGAACGCGGCTACACCCGCGTGTTGATCCTGGCGCCCACGCGTGAGCTCGCCGTGCAGATCGAAGACGACGTCCAGGGCTTCATCTACCACACGGATATCACCAGCATCGCCGTGTACGGCGGCGTGGATATGGGCCCGCAGGAACGCGCGCTCAAGTCAGGGGTCGATATCGTCGTGGCGACGCCCGGCCGGCTGATGGATCACATGCGCAGCAAAACCGTCGGCTTCGACAAGCTCGATACGCTCGTGCTCGACGAAGCGGACCGCATGATGGACATGGGCTTCTGGCCAGACGTGCGCCGCATCGTGCAGAGCCTGCCCGACTCGGCGGCCCGGCAGACCCTGCTCTTTTCGGCGACGATGCCGGAAGAAGTGATGAAGCTCGCGGACGAAGTGGTCCGGGACGCGAAGTACGTCCAGGTGGGTTCAGCCGGCGGACCGGCCAAGAGCATCACGCACACCATTGAGAACGTGGCCGCCGCGGACAAGACCGAGTGGCTCGCCCGGTTCCTCCGCAGGGCCGACGGGCCCGTGCTGGTGTTCATGCGGACGAAATCAGGCGCGGAGCGCCTGGCGCGAAAGCTGTCGTCGCTCGGCCTGAAGGCCGCGGCGCTGCACGCCGACCGGACGCAGCAGCAGCGGACCCAGGCCGTCGAGGGATTCCGCAGCGGAAGCTACCGCGTGCTCGTCGCGACGGACGTCGCGGCGCGCGGGCTCGACATCGACGGCATCACGCATGTCGTGAACTACGAAGTGCCGTCCAGCCGCGAAACCTACGTCCACCGGGTCGGGCGCACGGGGCGGGCGGATGCGACCGGCACCGCGCTCACGCTGGTGGCTCCGGAGGAACTGCGGGCGCTCCAGGCGCTGCAGCGGTCGTTCGGGCTCGAATTGCAGGGATGATGGACGATACCAATCCGTTCGCGATGCCCGTGCAGGCCGACCCCCAGCCGGCTGCCGACACCTCGGCCCCTCCCTCGACGCAGGGGCCGTCACCGGGCGGCAACGGTTCGGCCGCAGCCCAGCCGGTCCTCTCCGCCGCCGTGGCGAAGTTCCATTCGTGCCGGTGGCGCGCGACGCCCGATGTGGGGGACTTCTGCACGCACCGTGACGTCCTGCCGTTCGCCGGCAAGGAAGGCTTCGTCGCCGAGTCGTGGTGCCCGGAATGCGCGTTCTACAAGCTGCGCCGGACTCCCAAGAAGCGGGATTACACGTCTTACTGAAGTTACCAGCTTCCAGTTACCAGCTTCCAGTTACCGGTTTCCAGCTCGAGATACCAGCCGTCTGGGAACTGGTCACTGGCGACTTTCCTTTATCACTCGAGAAATTCTCCCGCCAGCTCCGTCCACTCTCCTTCAGGCGCCAGTTCCTGGTATGCCTTCCAGTGCGGCTTGGCTTCCGGCGAATGTCCGGTCTTTTCGAGCGTCACGGCGAGGTAGAAGTGCGCATCCGCGTATCCGGGATTGAGCGCGACGGCATCGCGGTAGCACACGAGCGCGTGGTCGAAGCGCCCGAGATCGTGCTGGATGTTGCCGACGTTGAAGTGCGCCTCGAAGCAGTTCGGGTCGAGACCAATCGCTCGCTCGTACAGGGCCTGTGCCTCGATGAGCGCGTCGCGTCCATAGTGGATGTTTGCGAGATTGACGATCGCCGGGACCAGATCGGGATCGATGATGAGCGCCTTCCGATAGGCGGCGGCCGCGTCGTCCATGGTCCGCTCATCCCCATCGTCGAGCCGCGACCCCTCGATGAAGTACCGTGCCGCAAGGGTCGCCTGCGGCTCCGTGACCCGATAGGGCGCCGCAGCGCCGGCCAGGGACCCGGTCGTGCGCAGCGGCTTGCGCGCCTCGAGGCTGACGACTTTCGCGCGCGGCGCGTCGGTCGCGCCGTGACCGGCGACGAAGTCCAGCTGCAGCTGCCCTTCGCGTTCGGCGAGGAGCGTGCGGAGGATCAGCCGCAGCGGCGTTCCGCGCTCGAGCTCCGCCGAGACCTGCCGGATCGTGAGCAGATCGGTGAAGGTGTACTCGCGGCGGTCGCGGGGCGCGGCTGATTGCCGCAGGAGGCCCCACTTCTCGAGGTACCGCAGGTGTTTGTCGGTGACTGCCGGATAAAGACTGCGAACGTCGCGCAGGCCGTAGGGACCGCCAGCTGATGACGGAAACGACGTCATTGATGGCGAAGATGAGCGAACGGCGCCCGAATGTCAAGCCGCCGATTGAATGGATAATACGCCAATGCTCCTTGCTGGTGACATCGGCGGCACGAAGACGTTGCTCGGCCTGTTCGCGGTCCGGCCTGGGCGCCCGGCCACCGTGCACGTTGCGGAGTTCGTCACGTTGGACTTTCCCGGCCTCGAGCCGATCGTCGAGGCATTCCTGCACTCGCAGGACGTCGACGCGAGCGCGATCGAGGCCGCGTGCTTCGGGGTGGCCGGGGCCGTCACCGATCAGGTCGCGCATCTCACGAACGTGCCCTGGCGGATCGATCGTGCCGCGGTGCAACGGGCGCTCGGGTTCGGCCGCGTGTGGATCCTGAACGATCTCGAAGCGCTGGCGTATGGCATCACGGTGCTGCAGCCGCACGAACTGGCGCGGCTGCACGAGGGTCGTCCGTCGCGAAATGGCAATGCGGCGGTGCTGGCGGCGGGCACCGGCCTTGGCGAAGCGGTCCTGCTCAACGTGGAGGGGCGGCTGGTGCCTGGCGCCTCCGAGGGCGGCCACGCCGACTTCGGCGCGAGGACACCCCGGGAGCTCGACCTGGTGCGCGACCTCACGCGGGTCTTCGGGCGCGCCAGCGTCGAGCACGTGCTCTCGGGGCCCGGTCTCGTCAACCTCTACCAGTTCACGCACCAGGCGTTCGGCACCGGGCCGACGCTCAACCCTCATAGCATCGCGCCGTCGCGACTGTGCGGCGCCGTGGGCCGGGTGGAGGACGTCGCCGATCTGCCCGCACGGATTACCGCCGCCGCCGCCGAGCGCCGCTGTGCGGAGTGCGTCGAGGCGATGGAGATGTTCGTGTCCGCCTACGGGGCGGAAGCCGGGAACATTGCGCTACGCACCGTCGCGACAGCGGGCGTCTACATCGGCGGGGGCATCGCGCCGAAGATTCTCCCTGCGCTGCAGGCCGGGTCGTTCCTAAAAGCGTTCCTCGCGAAGTCCCCGATGGACGAGCTCATCGCCTCGATTCCTGTGTCGGTCATCCTCAACGCCGACGCAGGGCTGCTCGGCGCGGCCGCGCACGCACAGCAGCTCGCGCAGCCGTCCTGAAGCCCGTGGGCTTGCTGTTGGCATCTATTTCCGTCACGAGATCACGATCTCAGGGATCCGTGTCGCAGATCCTCGTGGAAGGAAGAGCATGGCCATGACACGTCCTGCCTACCCCCCGTCGCCCACGTCGGACGTTGTCGATACCTATCACGGCGTCCCCGTGCCTGACCCCTATCGCTGGCTCGAGGATCCGGACAGCCCGGAGACACGCGAGTGGGTCGCCGCGCAGAATGCGCTGACCCGTTCGTTCCTGGACGGCCCGGTCCGGGATCAGCTCGTCGAGAGGCTCACCGCCCTGTACGACTACCCGCGTACGGGCGTGCCGTTCAAGCGTGGCAGCCGTTATTTCTTCACGCACAACACCGGCCTTCAGGACCAGCCGGTGCTCTACGTCCAGGACGGCCTGGGCGCGGCGCCGCGCGTCCTGATCGATCCCAACGGCATCGAGGCGGAGGGTCCCGTCGCGCTGACGGCCATGGCGCCTGATGAATCGGGCGCGCTCCTCGCCTACGCACGTTCGGAGAGCGGCAGCGATCGCCAGGATCTCTTCATCCGCGACGTCAGCACGGGCTGCGACCTTCGGGATCACCTGCAGTGGGTGAAGTTCGTCTCGATCGCGTGGGTCCGTTCAGGCGACGGATTCTTTTATACGCGGTTCCCCGCCCCCGGAAGCGTGGCCCGCGGGGACGACAACTACTTCAACCGCGTCCACTATCACCGTCTGGGGGAGTCCCAGGACAGGGACGCGCTGATCTTCGAAAAGCCCGGAGAGCGCGAGACGGTCTTCGCGGTCGAGGTGGGCGACGGGGATCGGTGGGTCGTCATCACGGCCTACCGCGGGTCCAGCGACAAGAGCGAGGTTTACCTCCTCGACCGGCACGGCAGCGAACCGCGGCCGGTTCCCCTGTTTACCGGGTACTCGGCGGCCTACGCGTTCATCGAATCTGCGGGCGGGCGCCTGCTGTTTCACACCGACGAGGGCGCCCCGCTCGGCCGGATCATCTCGGTGGACCCGCTGGACATCAGCGCCCCGGTCGTGGAGGTGGTCGCCGAGCGCGAAGACAAGCTGTCCGCGTCCATCATCGTCAATGGCATGCTCGTCGTCTCGTACCTGCGCAACGCGAGCAACCGGATCCTGCTGTTCGATCTCTCCGGCACCGCGGCGGGGACGATCGAGCTGCCCGCCATCGGGTCGCTGACAGGGATGAGCGGGCGTCCCGCAGACGACGAGATGTTCGTCGGGTTCACGTCGTTCACGTACCCGCCCGCGAGCTTCCGGTACGACTTCACGAACCGCGTGCTCGCGCCTTCTCCGGTCGGTGTCGGGACGGCGCCCGGTCGCCACGCCGGGATCGTCGCGACGGATTATCACATCACCCAGGTCTGGTATCCCTCGAAGGACGGCACGAACGTGTCGATGTTCCTGGTGCACCGGACCGACATGCCGCGCGACGGCAACCGTCCGGTCCTGCTCACCGGGTACGGGGGGTTCAACATCAGCCTCACGCCGGCGTTCGATCCCGCCAATTTCGCCTGGCTCGACGAGGGAGGCCTCTGCGCCGTCGCGAATCTGCGGGGCGGAGGCGAGTACGGCGAGGCCTGGCACGACGCGGGCACGTTCGAGCGGAAGCAGAATGTGTTCGACGACTTCATCGCGGCGGCCGAGTGGCTGGTGGCGGCCGGGTATTCGAAGCCGGAGCGGATCGCCATCGAGGGGGGCAGCAACGGCGGGCTGCTCACGGGCGCCGTCATGGTGCAGCGCCCCGAGCTGTTCGGAGCGGTCGTCTGCCGGGTGCCCGTCGTGGACATGCTCCGGTACCACCTGTTCACGGTGGGGCGGTTCTGGGTCTCCGAGTACGGATCGTCGGACGATCCGAAGCAGTTCGACTACCTGTATGAGTACTCGCCACTCCATCGCGTGCGAGACGGCGTCGCGTATCCGCCACTCCTGATCACGACCGCCGACACCGACGACCGCGTGTCGCCCGGCATGGCCAAGAAATTTGCGGCGAGGCTCCAGGCTGCCGACGCGGACGAGACGCCCGTGCTCATCCGGATCGAGACGAAGGCGGGGCACGGCGCCGGGAAGCCGGTGTCGAAGATGATCGAAGAGGACGCGGACATCTTCGCCTTCCTGTATCGCGCCCTGCACCTCCGCTGAATCAGGCCTCCGGCTTTTCGCTCGGTCACTCGGGAGGACCGCCACGCGGCGGCCGTCGGTGAAGCGCACCGGCGCTCCCGCAATGCGTGTCCCGATTTACCGCTGGATACGGGCGGAGCCGCCCCTGGCAAAAGCACGCACCTGGTCGAGCGTCGCCATGGTGGTATCGCCGGGAAACGTCGCGACGAGCGCGCCATGCGCCCAGCCGAGGCGCACGGCATCCTCCGGCGTTTCGCCGCTCATCAGCCCGTAGATCAACCCTGCCGCGAACCCGTCGCCGCCGCCGACCCGGTCGTACACGTCAACCTCGCACGTGGGGGCGACGTACGTGTCCCCGCTGATCCACGCAACCGCGCCCCAGCTGTGGCGGTTGGTGGAGTGCACCTCCCGCAAGGTGGTTGCGACGACCTTCATCTGCGGATATCGTGCGACGACCCGCTCGATCATGCCGATGAACGTGCTCGGGTCGAGCGCCGACTTGGCGGTGACTTCGGGGCCGCGCATCCCCAGCCCCTTCTGGAGGTCCTCCTCATTGCCAACAAGCACGTCCACGTGCTCGACGATGCGCCCGAGGACGGAGACGGCGCGCTTGGCGCCGCCGGACGCGGCCCAGAGCTTCTCGCGATAGTTCAGATCGAACGAGACGACTGCCCCGTGCGCCCTCGCCGCCATCATTCCTTCGATGATCAGCTCGGCCGCCGTCTCGGACAACGACGCGAAGATTCCGCCGCTGTGGAACCAGCGCACGCCGTTGCCGAAAATCCCGTCCCAGTCGAAGTCTCCGGGCTTGAGTTGCGCGGCCGCCTCGTTGCTGCGGTTGTAGAAGACGATCGGCGCACGGACGCCGTGGCCCCGGTCGCTGTAGACCGTCGCCATGTTCGGGCCCCACGCGCCGTCGTGCTGGAACATCTTGTAGAACGGGATGACGCCCATGCCCCTGACACGCGTGGCGATGAGCTCGCCGATCGGGTAGGCGACCATGGCGCTCGCGATCCCGGTGCGCAGGCCGAAGCAGTCCGCCAGATTCGCCGCGGTGTTGAACTCCCCGCCACTCACGTGGATGGCGCACGACGTCGCCTTTCGAAACGGCACGGGCCCGGGATCGAGCCGATGGATCAACGCGCCGAGCGACAGGAAATCCAGGGCGCCCCCGGCAGGCACGTTCAACGCTGTGTTCATGAATCGACACGCTATGCGGCGGCCGACGCCCTGTCAAGCAGGCGCCAGAGCCCGGACCCGACTAGCGAAAAATTCCTTTCAGCCTCTTGCCGATTGCGCCGAGTACCCCATCGAACACACGCCTGACCCGCTGCTTCACGTTGCCCCGGTGTACCGGGCACAGGCGCGAGGGCACGTCGTCCCCCTCCTTGAAGTGTTCGGTGTAGACCGGGCAGCCCTCGACAGGGCGGAGGTACGAGACACGGCACAACTGTTCGTCGTGCAGACCGGATGGAGCCGTGAAGTCCTGCGGGGTGCGGCGGCGTGCCGCCCGCCGCATGAAGTCGGTCCAGATGGGGAGGGCGTAGCGGGCGCCGTAGGCATCAGGTCCGATGGTCTTCGGCTGGTCGAACCCGACCCACAC
>JANMCN010000207.1:0-4745 GCA_031361295.1 Acidobacteriota bacterium
GCGGGCCGGCCGGCGCCCGGGCGGCGTGGCGGCTCGCGCGCGCCGGGGCGCGCGTCGCGATCTTCGACGGGAGCCATCCGCGCGAAAAGCCCTGCGGCGGCGGCGTGACGGGCCGCGCGCTGGATCTCGTGCGGGATGCGATCGACGTCGCCGCGCTGCCGGCCGTCGCCGTCACGGGCGCGACATTCGAGCACGGCGGGAAGGTCATCGCGATGCCCGTCGGGAGTTCATCCTCGACGCGGCCCCTGCTCGCCATCATGTCGCGGCGCGTGTTCGATCAGGCGCTGCTCGGGGCGGAAACCCGTGGGGGAGCACGGCTGATTCCGTCCCGCGCCCGGACGGTGTCGGCCGGCGCCGCAGGGTGGACGGTCGGATCGAGCGAGGAGTCGGTCACGGCCAGGTGGCTGCTCGGTGCGGACGGCCCGAACAGTTTCGTGCGACGCACCGTTCGAGTCCCGTTCGCGCGCACGGACCTCTCGCTTGCGACGGGATTCTTCGTCCACGGGTGGTCGTCCGAGACCATGGCCATTGCATTCGAGGACGAACCCGCCGGCTACCTCTGGTCGTTCCCGCGGCCGGACCACCTCGCGGTGGGGGCGTGCGCCCAAGCCGACCGGAGCTCTCCGGCGCTGCTGCTTCCGCTCGTCTCCCGGTGGATTGCGCGCAACGTCGGGGCCGGGACGCGTCTCGAAAAATACAGCTGGCCCATTCCGTCGCTCACCCTGCCGGCGCTCGAACACGAGGAACCCTCAGGCCCCGGATGGATGCTCCTCGGCGACGCCGGCGGAATGGTGGACCCGATTACGCGCGAAGGCATCTTCTTCGCCCTCGCCGCGGGCGACGCCGCCGCCGACAGTCTTGCCGAGGGCAGTGGCGCCGCACGGCACTACGAACATCGGATCAGGGACACCGTCCATGCGGAGCTGCGCCGCGCCGCCGCCGTGAAGACCCGTTTCTTCACTCCGCATTTCACAAGCCTGCTCGTCGAAAGCCTCGAGGCGAGCGTCGCGATTCGCGCGGTGATGACCGACCTGATGGCCGGCAATCAGGCCTACCGCGGGCTGCGGCGCCGCCTGCTAGGCACGGGCGAACTCCGTCTCGCTCTCCGGCTGGCGAAACAGATGTGGATCGGCGATCGCCCATCCGCCAATCAGCTGCGGTCTCCCTACAGTCCGTCAGCGGCCAGCGATCCCGTGACCCTACAGCCGTCGTCTGGTCGCTGACCGGGACGTCTGATGTCCTGAGAAGAGGGAGCGGGGGCCTGACACCTGAGGTCTCATAGCTGATCTGTCGGCTCTACTTCACCACATACCCATCACGTGCCCTGACCTGTACGTCCGGGCGCTTGACGGTGACTCTGATTGAACGCCATTCCCGGGAGCCGGCGGTGGTCGGCCGCGCGGGGGTGTAGCCGAGCAGATATTGCTGGCGCAACTCGCGCGCGATGGCGCGGAGCGTCGGAGTCAGCGACGCGGCGTCGCGTGCGTGAGAGGAGCGGCCGCCCGTCAAGGCGGCGAGCTCGGCGAAGAGCGACGGGCGGTCCCGCCCGAGCGCCACGGGGTAGATCATCACATCGGATTGGCGCGCGCGCTCGAGGGCCTCGGAGGCCGCCGCATGGCTGTACCGGTCGTTCCCGTCCGAGAGCAGCACGAGCGCGCGACGGCCGCGGGCGGGCTGCACGCGGTCGATCGCCTCGATGATTGCGTCGTGGAGACCGGTGGTGCCGAACGGGTCGAGGCGCACGAGCGCCTCGTACTGCGGGCGCCGGTCGGCGCTGAGGGGCGACACGATCTCCACCTGAGAGCCGATCGCGAGCACCATCGACTCGTCCTGTGGTCGCAGCTCGGCCAGAAACACGCGCGCGGCGGCCTTCGCGAGCTCGAGGGGCCGACCCGCCATGCTGAAGCTCCGGTCCAGGGCCACGGCCACCGAGAGCGGGACCTCCCCCGCCGCGAAATTCGAGACCTGCTGAATCTCGCCGTTTTCCCGAACCTCGAAATCCTGCTGCGTCAATCCGCTGATCGGCTCGCCGTGCGCGCCCGTCACGCTGGCGTAGACCTCGACGAGGTTCACCCCGGACGTGAACTGTGCGGTTCCCGAGGCCGCGGCCCCTACCGCCAGGACGAGCCCGACAGCCGCGAGCACCGCGCCGGCGATCCGGCACCGCGTCCGTACCGCCTGCGCATCGGTGATACAATCAGCCGGTTCCGCACAAGATTCCCAAGGAGTTGCCATGATCGGCCGCCTCGGCTTACCCGAGCTCGTAATCATCCTCTTCATCATCATCATGATCTTCGGCGCCAACCGCCTTCCCGAGATTGGTCGCGGCATCGGGAAGGGGATCCGGAACTTCAAGGAGTCGAACGCCGAGGGAACCAAGCGCGACGACGACTAGCGTCACAGCACGATCCGCGCGTCCCCCACGCGTCGGGTCACCCGCTCCCGATCGAGATACTCCAGCAGCGGAATCGCATACTTGCGGGTGATTCCGTACCGCAGCTTGAACGCCGCCACATCCACGCGGACGTCCGCTCCCTCAGAGACCTTCAGCGCTTTCACCTCGAGTCGCAGTCGCGACAGCGCGTCAGCGTGGAACAACAGCGCATCGACCTTGACGAGCGCCTTCTGCCTGACGAGCAGCTTGATCACGCGATCCACCAGGGCCGCAGAGAGTCCGACGGCTGCCTGGACGGCGGACAGATCGGGCGGTCCGAGGCGGGCCTCCTGGAACAGCTGCTCGATCAGCCCTCGCGCGCGCGCTTCGTCGGACGACAGTGAGAGCTGATGGCCGGCCCGCGCGAGCCTTTCGCGCGCGGCAATCTGGCCGGTCGCCGCCAGTGTTGACACGACGTGTTCGAACACGGGCGGCGCGGCGCTTCGAAACAGGCGCTCGCGGGCTTCCTCCCGCGGCAGGCCTTCCGACAGGGGCTGCGCGTGGTGGTGCGCGGTGACGGCGGCAAGGAGTCGATCGGCGAGCTCCTGCAGCACGCCGGGCGACACCAGCACGCTGCCGATCCGGGTCGCGCGACCCTCGCGAGTCAGCGTCTCTTCCAGCGCCACGGCATCGGAGGGAGCCACGCCCGCCCGGCTGACGAGCTCCGCGATCGCGAGGCCGCTGGCTCCCCGTTCATCCATAAACGCGACCACGGCGCTCTCGGCGCGCGCGGCGGCATGACCGCGGGCATCCAGCCGCCCGAACCTGACGAGGGCCGCGGCGTTACGGATGGGGGATCGCGGGGGATGCGGATCGAGCACGACCCCGCCGCCGATGGTCACGGGTGGCGAGTACGCGCGAATGATGAATCGATCACCCCGCGTGAGCACCGCGGGCGCTTCGAAGCGGATCCGCGCGTACGCTGAATGACCCGGCGCGATCTCAGACGCGGGGGTCCCTCCCCTCCCGGCCGCGGCGTTCGCGCTGGCGATGCCCGACGCGTTCGCGCCGATGCTCACCCGCGGCGCGGCGATGGCGACGCGTCCCAGCACCTCGGTCGTCCCCTGGTGGAAGCGGACGCGGGCGGCGTGTCGAAGAGCACGGGCGTCCGCGAGGACATCAACCAGGACGTCCACGCGGCGGGTGGGCTCGAACGAGCCCGGCCTGCAGAGCGTGTCGCCGCGGGCGACCTGCGCGAGATCCACCCCGCCGACGTTGATGGCCACGCGCCGGCCCGCCTCCGCGGCCCCTTCGGTTCGCCCGTGAACCTGCAGGCCACGGGCCTTTACGATCAACCCGGCGGGCAGCAGCGACAGTTCGTCGTTCTCGCCAATGCGGCCGGAGACCAGCGTGCCGGTCACGACCGTGCCGAACCCCTTGACCGAGAACACACGATCGACCGGAAGCCGCGCCGCGCCATCCGCACGCCGGACCTGCAGGCCGGACGCGAGAGGCACCAGCAGGTCGCGTAGCGCGTCGAGCCCGGCCCCTGTCTTCGACGAGACCGCCACCATGGGGGCATCCTCCAGGAACGATCCGGCCACCAGTTCACGCAGCTCCATGCCGGCGAGCTCGAGCATCTCGGGGTCCGCGGCATCGGACTTCGTCAGCACGAGGATGCCGGCCGGGACCTCGAGGAGCCGGCAGATGTGGAAGTGCTCGCGGGTCTGCGGCATGACGGACTCGTCGGCCGCGACCACCAGCATCACGAGGTCGATCCCGCCCGCGCCGGCGAGCATGTTCCTGATGAAGCGCTCGTGCCCGGGCACGTCGACGAACGCCAGGCTGATGCCGCCGGTCTCGAGATGCGCAAAGCCCAAATCAATCGTGATCCCGCGCGCCTGCTCCTCCTTCAGCCTGTCCGGATCGGTCCCGGTCAGCGCCCGGACGAGCGCGCTCTTGCCGTGATCGATGTGGCCCGCGGTGCCGACGACGATGGATTTCAGCGCCGCCCCTTCTTGACGGCGCGTTCCTTCCGGCCCGGCCGCTGCTTGCGCTTTTTCGAAGCGGCACCCCGCTTCGCCGCGTCCCGCGTGCCCGCCGGCGCCGCCTTTCCGCGCTCCCGGGGAGTGACGCGACTGTGCCGCGGGCCACGGTTGCTTTCGGATGCGCGCACCCGGTCGAGGATCTCCGACAGGCCGAGGTCGACCTGGCGCCGCTCCATGTCCACCTTGACGACCTGCACGGTCACCTTGTCGCCCAGTCGGTACACGCGCCCGGTCTTCTCACCCTGGAGGACATGCGCCTTTTCGATGAAACGGTAGTAGTCGTCGGCCATCGTGGAGACGTGCACGAGCCCTTCCACGAAGTG
>JANMCN010000214.1:0-1599 GCA_031361295.1 Acidobacteriota bacterium
GCGAGGGCGGCGCCGACCGGGGGAAGGCGGTCTTGAGCGCGATCCAGACCTGTCCGACGACCATCGCCGCGCTGGTGAGCACGATGAACTTGACGAGCTCTCGACGCGACACGTAGTCGTCTTGTGCCCAGTCAATCGGAAAATCGCGTCGCCACCTCGGCTGCTCGGCGATCGGGCGGCCATCCGGAGGCGTGGTGCCGTGATCGAGGTCCCGTGGACCCTCAACGCCCCGCTGATCGTGAATCACGCGGCACCCCCATCAGGCATCTCCGCGAAGAGATCGTCCAGGATCTCGCGGCCAATCGTCGGCTCGTGCATCGCCGCTGTTACGTCGACGATCTCCACAGCGGAGTCGCGCGGTACCATGATGTTGACCTTGGTACGAATCGTCTGCATCCCGAACTGAAACGTGTTGACCGGCTTGGCGTGCGGGCGCAGCCGCGCCATCTCGTCGCGTGTGCCGAACGCCAGCGCCTGGCTCGGACACGCCGACGCGCACCACGGCTTCAGCCCGACCGACGTCCGGTCGTAGCACATGTCGCACTTCATCATCAGGTTCATCTTGGTCTGCATCTTCGGGACGCCGAAGGGGCATGCCAGGACGCAGTTGTTGCATGCGATGCAGCGCGGCTTCCTGGCCGTCTGCACGATGCCGTCCTCCGTCCGTTTGATCGCGTCGGCCGGACAGACCTCCGCGCAGGTTGGGGAGTCGCAGTGCAGACACACGACCGGCACCGTCTGCGTCGAGTGCGCGCGATCCACGTAGTCGAGCTGAATCATCGACTGCCCCTTGTGGGTGTCGCATTCCGTGCACGCCTGGATGCAGGCCTGGCAGCCGATACATCGGCCCGGGTCGATGAAGAACTCGAGCGCGTCTGGAACAGGCATTGGCTTCGGGACCTGGCTATTGTTGCGGCTCGAGGGCGCCGGCGTAGGCGGGCGGCGCGTCCGCCTTTCGTAGCCGCACGGCGCACACCTTGTACTCTGGAATTTTCGAGATCGGATCCTGCGCGGAAATCGTCAACTGGTTGGCGCTCTTGCGGCCCGACCAGTGGTACGGAATGAACACCGTGTCGGGCCGGATCGTCGTCACTACCGATGCGCGCAACGTACAATTGCCACGCCGGCTCTCGGCCGTGGCCCAGTCGCCGTCGGCGATGCCCAGACGCGCCGCCAGTCGCGGGTGCATCTCGATCCTCGGCTCCGGACAGTGATCGACCAGCGGGCCGATCCGCCTGGTCTGATTCCCCGACAGAAACTGGCTGACAACGCGCCCGCTGGTCAGGATGATTGGAAACTCCTCATCGACGTCCTCGGCCGGTCCGACGTACGGGGTCACGTTCAGGCGGGCCTTGCCATCCGGAAAATAGAACGGCCCGGCCCCTTTCGCGACCGGGTTCCATGACCCCGGTTCGAACAGACGCGGCGTGCCTTGCGGCCCGGGCATCGCCACGCCCGCCGGGACCTCGCTCGGACACGGCCAGAACACGCCGAAGTTGTCCTCGATGCGCTCGTAGGTAATCCCGGAGTAGTCGGCGATCCCGCCCTTGGACGCGATCCGCAGTTCTTCGAACATCTCGCGGGGATTCTCGAAGGTCA
>JANMCN010000042.1:0-5462 GCA_031361295.1 Acidobacteriota bacterium
GCGGTCTATATCATCTGGACCATCGGCCTGGGGCTGACGCTCGTCGTTTTCGTTCCCCTTGCGGTCGTGCTGCTGCACCGCCTGTGGCGCACGGCGCAGTCCATCCAGCTCTACGCACGGGACGCGCTGACCGCGGCGGCCGGTATCGCCGGGCATACGGGGCAGATTGGCGCGCTCGACGAGACGATTACGACAGCGAGCGGCATTCTGGCGCTGGCCATGGCGATCGAGCAGAAGCTCGGCGCGGCGACGGGCCTGCTGGCGCGGCGCGCGGAGCGGGAGTAAACGCCGATGGGATCCATGAGCATCCTGCAGGTCCTCACGATTGCCACCGATGTCGTCGTGGCGTTGGTCGTTCTTGCCCTGGCCGGCTATCTGTCGGCAGTCGCCTGGGCGCTGTGGCGGGCGAGCGCCAGCGTCAGGGCGATCGCCGATGGCCTCGAAGCGGTGCAGCGGCACACCGTGCCTGTCGGCGAAAAGCTGGCCACGATCAACGGCGCGCTGACGAGCCTCGACGGCGGATTGACCGCCGTCAACGGACATCTCGTCGCCGCCGCAAAAGTATTCCGTCTGTAGGGACCCCTCCATGTGCTTCAAGAATCTGCCAGTCGAGTTCGACGATCAGGGGAGGGCCTCCCTGCGAGGCGGCATCCCCAACCCGTATGCGGCATCGGTGGCGCCGTCCAACGTGCCGCTGCAGCTGACGCATGAGCAGGTCGAGGAGCTCGTCCGTCGGAACGGGCATGTCAAGTCCGTCGATTTCGATCCCGTCACGCGGGTGGCCGGCGCGCTGGCGTTCCACGCCGTCGCGGACCTGAAGGAGCGCCGGATCATCGAGGCGCGATCGGTGGCGACGCTCTTCCGCGGGTACGAAGTGATCATGGTCGGTCGCGACCCGCGCGATGCCATCTACATCACGAGCCGCGCCTGCGGCGTCTGCGGGGGGGTCCACTCCACGTGTTCGTCGCTCGCGATCGAAATGGCGATCGACTGCGTGCCGCCTCCGCTCGGCGTGCTCGTGCGGAACCTGGCGCTGGCGCTGGAGTTTCTCTACGACCATCCGCTGCACCTCCATCTCCTGGCGGGGCCCGACTACTCGGCGGCCATCATCGAGCCGACCAACCCGGGGCTCTTCGCGCGGGCGGAGGCGACCGAGACCCGGTATGCCGATGTGCACGGCTACAAGACCGTCGGCGCCTTGATGGAGGATCTCAATCCGCTCACCGGTCACCTCTACGTCGAAGCCCTGCACATGACGCGGCTCGCCCGCGAGGCCTACGTGCTCATCTGCGGCAAGTATCCGCATCCGCAGACGATCGTGCCGGGCGGCATGAGCTCCACGATCAACCTGACCGTGATGAACGAGATGTTCCTGCGGCTGGCGCAGTTCTTCGACTACTCCAAGAAGATCGCGAGGATCTGGGACGACCTGACGGAGTTCTTCTACGAGGCCAATCCGCGCTACAAGGAAGTCGGCTCCCGCCGGGCCAACATGATCGACACCGGCATCTTCGATCATCCCGACGCGTACGACGCCTCGTACGCGAACGCGAACGCCTGGGGGGATCGGCGCTGGGCGACCCCCGGCGCGATCGTGGACGGGAAGCTGGTCACGACGGATCTCCATACCATCAACATGGGGCTGGAGGAGTTCGTCGAGCACTCCTATTACGAGGAGTGGACGGGCAGCGGGCAGCGGCAGCACTTCGCGACCGATCCCGCCGGCAAACCGCTCTCCCCCTATCATCCGTGGAACAAGATCACGAAGCCGCGTCCCGAGGGGCAGAACTGGAAGGAAAAGTACACCTGGGATACCGCCCCGCGGTGGGATCGCCTCGGCATGGAAGCCGGCTGCTACGCACGGCTCTGGAACACCGCCGTCGCGCAGAAGCTGCCCGCGAACCCGTTCATCGAAGCGACGGGGCACTCGCTCAAGGTCCGGGTGCCGAAGGGCGCGCTGCCCGAGATGGAGCTCGAGTGGCACGTGCCGGAGGTCTGGAATGCCTTCGAACGCAACCGCGCGCGGGCGCACTGCGTCGCGTTCACCGCGATGGTGGCGATGAACAACTGGATGGCCGCCATGGATCGCCTCAAGGATGGCGACACGAAAACCAGCACGCCGTTCGAGATCCCGACGAAGGGCGAGCGGATGGGCGTCGGCTTCTGGGGCGCGGGCCGCGGCTACCTGACGCACCACCTGGTGCTCGATCGCGGGGCGGTCTCGAACTACCAGATCGTCACCCCGTCGACCTGGAACGCCTCCCCGACGGATCGATGGGGCCAGCCCGGTCCCTACGAAGAGGCGGTCATGAACACGCCGCTGCTCGAGGAAACCGACGATCCGAAGGAATTCCGCGGCATCGACGTGCTGCGGGCCATCCGGAGCTTCGATCCGTGCATGCCCTGCACCACGCACATCCATTCAGACGCCGGCGTCGTCACGCGTGAAGTCAATACCTGCGCGTGCGGCCTGGACGGGTGATGTTGCGCCGATGCGCACGCTGATCGGGGCGGTCGGCTACAGGAACCTGAGGGACCACTCTGCGGCCTTTGAGGTGATCGAACGCCTGGAAAGGCTCGAGCTTGAGGCGGAGATCACGCTCGAGGACGCCAGCTACAACCCGGTCGCGCTCGTGCAGTGGCTGGAGAGTCTGCCGGCCGACGAGCGCTTCGGCCAGGTGGTCTTCGTTGCCGCCGTGGCGCGCTCCGGCAGGTCGGGCGGGGATCTGACCGCGTATCGCTGGGACGGATGCGTGCCGCCAGACGACGTCGTTCAGCAGGCGGTGACCGAAGCCGTCACGGGCATCATCAATCTGGACAATACGCTGACGATCGCCGGTTACTTCAAGGCCCTGCCGGCCCTCGTCGGGGTGGTGGAGATCGAGCCCATCGATCACGCGTTCGGATCGGAGTTCAGCACGCCGGTTTCGGATGCCATCTCGGACGCCTGCGCGCTGGCGCGCCGCCTGGCCACACGCCCCGGCGACATCGCGGCGCTGCCGGCGCGAGGCCTCGAGCTTCGGCCCCATGCTCAGGCGAGCTGGTCGTGACGGAGCAGACGCACGCGGCGGCGGACGTCGAGACCGATCTGCTGGCGGACGTCGAGCGCCTGATTGCCGATCTGCAGCACCATCCTGACCCGTCGGTCGGCGAGCGCGTGATGCAGCTCCTCGACGGGATTGACGCTGTCCACCGCGCGGGACTGACCCACCTGATGGAGGCCATCCGCGGGATGGCCGGCGATGCGTTCGTCAACCGGCTCGTGGCCGACCCCGCCATTCGCATGCTGCTGATGTCGTACGACCTGGTGGCCGTCGATCGGCGCCTGATGGCGGAGGAAGCCGTCGATCTGGTGCGGGGCCACCTGCACGCCCACGGCATCGACGTCGAGATCCTGGAAGTCGTCGGGGGGGTCGTCTACGTCCGGCTCCACGGGCTGCGGTCAGACCACCCGTTGTTCGATGCGGCCCTGTCGGACCTCGAAAAGGTGCTCAAAGAGGCGTTCGTCGGTTTTCAAGAGCTCGTGACCCGCGACCGGAGCGCCGGGTCCGCCCCATCGGTCACCATTCCGCTGGCCGGGTTGCGCCGCGCGCAAGTCCCCGTCTACGTGGATGCCCTGGCAGCCGACGCACTGGCGAACGGCGGGACGGTACCTGTCAACATCGACGGGACGGCGGTACTGCTGGCGCGTGTCGACGGGGAGGTCTACGGGATCGCCGACGCGTGCGGCGACAGCCCGCTGCCCCTGCGGTTCGGCTCGCTCGAGGCGGGCACGCTTCGGTGCAGCTTTCACGGTTGCCTCTACGACGTGCGGACCGGAAAGCGGCTCGACGCCGGCGGAGAGGGCAGCCGGGTGGCGGTGTTTCCGGTGAAGGACGAGAACGGCCGGATTCTCGTCGCCGTTGGCGTCCGGCCCGCGGCAGGAGGAGCCGGCTGATGCGTCGCACGCTGATCGCGGGCTTCGGCAATGTGCTGAGAGGCGACGACGGGTTCGGGGTGGAGGTCGTCCGGCAGCTGGAACTGGCGGGGACCGCGCCTCCCGGGACGATCCTGCTCGAAGTCGGTACCGGCGGTGTGGCGCTCGCCCAGGCGCTGCTCGCAGGGTATGAGCGGCTGATTGTCGTCGACGCGATGAGCCGCGGCGGGGCACCGGGTCGGCTGTACGTGCTCCGCGTGGACGCCGTGGAGACGTTGCGCTCCGTGGACATGCACATGGCCGTCCCCTCGCGGGCGCTCGGCCTCGCGCAGGCGCTGGGCGTGCTCCCGCCGGAGGTGTTCCTCGTCGGATGCGAGCCCTGCAGCGTGGAAGAGCTGACGATGGATCTGTCAACGCCAGTCAGCGCGGCTGTGTCCGAAGCCCTGCGGGCGATCGTGCCGCTGCTCGCTGATGAGGCAACCCTCGTGACCGCCGGAGGACCGATTCGTGACTGATGACTCGAGGCCGGATCCGGACGCGCTGGCCACACAGGACGAAGTCCTTCAGGTGATGTTCTGGCTTCGCGGCGAAGGGCTGGCTCCGGATGTCGCCGCCGCCGACGTGGCGCGGTTCACGGGAGGGGCCGAGGATGCGCTCGCCGCCGTGCTGCACCGGCTCGTGGACCGCGGGCTGCTGAGGCGCCTTCACGGCGACGTGTCGCCGCGTTTTGCGCTGACGGACGAGGGCGTCCGCGAAGGCGGCCGCCGGTTTGCTGACGAGTTCGCCGACTTGACGAAACCCGGCCACGGCGAATGCGGCGATCCCGACTGCGACTGCCAGCGAACGGGCTCGCCCGAAGACTGCCGACACCACGTGGTGGGACTGGAGTGACGTGAGAATCGCAATCGCCGGCAAGGGCGGAACCGGAAAGACGACCATCGCGGGGACCCTGGCGCGCCTGCTCGCACGGCGCGGACGTCGGGTGTGGGCGATTGACGCCGACTCCAACCCCAACCTCGCGGTTACGCTCGGCGTACCGCGCGAGGCGCACGCGGGGCTGACGCCGGTGCCACGGAGCATCCTCCGCGACGACCCGGCGGACGACAGCGGCAAGCGCAAGATCCTGGGCGTGGACGCGTCCGATGTGGTGGACCGCTACGGCTACGAGGGTCCGGACGGCGTGCGGCTGCTGCTGATGGGGCGGGTGGATCACGCCGGCGCTGGTTGAATGTGCGGCGCCCATGCCGCGGTGCGGCATCTGATCGGTGGCATCCTCGAGGACGACCGGCACGTGACGGTCGTCGACATGGAGGCCGGTTTGGAGCATCTCAGTCGCGCGACGGGACGCCACGTGGATACATTGCTCGTCACCCTCGAGCCCTACTACAAGGCGCTCGAAACCTCACGGCGCTGTGTGCTGCTCGGACAGGAGCTGGGCATACCCAGGGTCGTGGGAATCGGCAACAAGATCCGCGACGAAGTGGATGCGGCCGCCGTCCGGCAGTTTGCCGCGTCCCACGGCATCCCCGTCGTCGCCGAGATTCCG
>JANMCN010000231.1:0-6237 GCA_031361295.1 Acidobacteriota bacterium
AGGACCTTGATCGCATGGTCGCACTCGAGCCGCAGGTGCCTGGCACGGAACACGTGCCCCATGCCGCCGGACCCCAGCAACGCGGTGATTTCGTAATCGCCGATGCGGGTGCCGATCGGGAGATCACCGTCGTCGAGCGTGACCAGCGACTTCACGAGAGGGTCGTCCAGAAACCAGGGTGTGTCCTCGGACGCGTCCAGCAGTGCCTTGACCTCGCGTGCGGTGGCCTCGTCGCAGCGGGTCGCGAGAAACGCATCGCGCTCGGCCGGCGCGAGCGCCAGAGCGTCATGAAACAGGGTCTCGACCCGGCTGGGGTCAGCCGCCATACTCCAGCGTCCTGCGCAGCCATGCGCGCGCGAATTTCCAATCCCGCATCACGGTGACCGGCGCGATCTCGAGCGCCTGTGCGATTTCATCGACGCTGAGGCCGGCGAAGTATCGAAGCTCGACGACGCGAGCCTTTCGGGCATCCGTCTTTTCCAACAGCGATAACGCGTGGTCCAGGGCGACGATATCAGGCGAACGCTCCGGACCCGTGATGGCCACGTCGTCCAGCGACACGTGCACGGCACGGCCGCCTCGTTTGGCGTAGCCGCGAGAACGCGCATAGTCAACGAGGATCCGGCGCATGATTTGCGCTGACACGGCGAAGAAATGGCCGCGATTGTTGAAGTTGGCTGCCCGCTGATCGATCAGCCGAAGGTACGCTTCGTCGATCAGTGCGCTGGTTTGCAGAGTATGGTCGACGCGTTCGCCGCGCATCAGACGATGGGCGATGCGATGCAGTTCGGTGTGGACGGCTTCGATCAAGCGATTGAGGGCGGCTGCGTCGCCGTCGCGCCAACTGTTCAGCAGCGCCGTCACGTCCGCGGGATGGCGCTCAGCCATTCGTCGTGAATGATAGTTCCTTCGCCCGATTCCCGATATTCCAAAAAAGGCTTGGGGAACGGCGATTTGGCTGGTTCTGTAACCCGTTGGCCTGGTAGTAGTTTATGAGGTGGCTCGCCGCACTGGACGATTTCCGCAACTGGTTGCGGCTGGGCCTGCAGGCCCGCGAAAGGGAATGAACATCGTGGGATTGGGCGGAATGTCGGTGCCGGGAGCGGCGAGATCGAGATTAGCCATGGAGCCATCGAGGCCGAGCAACTGTTTGATCCGGAGCGTGCGTGATTGACCGAATAATTGAGCGTCGTCGCGCTTGCCCAAGCGCCGGCGATAGCTCGCGACCCTGAGTCATGTGAGAAGGCACGCTCTCCGCTCCCACGAGGAGAGACCGATGCCGTACCAGATCGCGGGGATTGAATTGCACAAGAAGATGTTGGCCGTTGTGGTGGCCGACGTCGAGGTCGAAGGTGACTACCACTTTGAACGGCTGAAGGTCGGGACCAGCCCGACCCAATTGCGCGCGCTCGCCGACTGGCTGGTTGAGCGTGAGGTCGAGGAAGTTGTGATGGAATCGACCGCGCAGTACTGGCGACCCGTGTGGGAGGCATTGGAGCAGTACTGGAGGCCGGGGCGCCGGACGCGCGTAGGAGCGAGCCCCGTGTTCGGGACCCTTCACCTTGCGCAGGCCCAATCCAATCGTGGTGCCGGCGGGCGCAAACGGGACTTTCCGGATGCCGAACGATTGGTGAAGCGCTTGGTGGCCCAGGAGCTCACCTCGAGTTTTGTGCCGGACGCGGAGTAGCGGCTCTGGCGGACGGTGATGCGCCGCAAGTGCCAGGTCACGCGCAACCGCGTGCAACTGCACAACCGATTGGAATCGCTGCTTGAGGAAGCGCATATCAAGCTGTCCCGCCTCGTCAGATCTGCTGGGCACCAGCGCACGACGCATGCCGCAGGCCCTCGCCGATGGCGAGACCGACCCTGCCAGACCGGCCTCGCTGGCAGACACACGCCTCCGCGCGACGGCCGCTCAATTGTCGGACGCCTTCGGGGCGTGCACGACGCTTCATCCTATTTACCGACGGCTGCTGAAGCTCACGCTGGACGAATTGCGATTGATCGAGGATCACCTCGGCCAGCTCGATCAACAGATGGCCGACCTCCTCTCCGAGCATCATGAGGCGGTGCAGCGCCTCGCGGAAGTCCCTGGGCTCGGCGTCGATTCCGCGCAGCAGATCATTGCTGAAGTCGGTGCGACCGCCGCGACGTTTCCTTCACCGAAACATCTCGCCTCCTGGATGGGCGCGTGCCCGGGCAACGAGGAGAGCGCAGGCGTGAACTACAGTCACCGCTGCCCAAAGGGCAACCGCCAGATGCGACGTGTCCTCAATCAAGCCGCGAACGCCGCTGTGAAGGCCAAATGGACGATCTTCGCCATCGTGTATCGCCGGCTCGTGCCGCGCCTCGGGCACGCGCAAGCGATCGGTGCCATCGCTCCCCGGCTCTGTCGTCTAATCTGGAAGATCCTGCACCAAAGCAATCGGTACGAGGAACGCCGGCCAGCCGTCAGCGACGAAGCGAAGAAGGTGCGGGCGCGCAAGATGATCCGCGAACTGCGAAGTCTTGGCTATCACGTCGAACTGCTTTCGGCTCCATCGGGCAGCCCTGCATGATCGCGAGCGATTTTCGACCTGGCTCATCCGCGAAGCCGCGTAACCTGGTCGCTAACTGTGGCGGTCAGTGTCTCCCCCAGCCCTGTTTATCGACCAACGCGTACGCGGGTGCGAATCTCGTCGCGGATCGCTCGCACGGCCTCGATCGGCTTTCCTTTTGGGTTGTCGAGCGGCCAGTCATCCCGCCTCACGCTCGGAACGACCGGACACTGCTCGCCGCACTCCATGGTGATCAACATCCAGGGCCGCCAGCCAGCTCCGCGTGGGCTTCGTCGTCGGTGCGCCCGACAGGTCGAAGCCAGGCTCGCCCATCACGGCGATCACTTCGGGATGGACCCGCGGCCCGGGATCGCTCGCGGCCAAGATAGCACGCGCCTTGGCCGGATCAGCGAGCGCGTTGAACCATGCACAAAGGCCTCCGCGGTTCTGGAGCACGGCTCCGAGTCTGGACGTCCTGACGAAGATCCTTTCCTTTCCGCCGCGGTCAGAGGTCATGAATCACGGTCGGAGGAAAGGCGGCCCGCAGGGCATTCAGCACCGCCAGAATGTCGATGACTTCCTGGCTGATGGCGCCGCCCACTGGGCTCAAATGACCGGTGGCGGCGAAGACCATACCGATCACGCTCAGCGCCATGCCTCCCACCGCACTCTGAAGGGCGATGGACCGCATCCGGCGGCTGATGTGCATGAACTCGTCGACCTTCTCGAGGGAGTTGTCCATGATCACGACGCCCGCCGCTTCGGCGGTCACGTCGCTGTTCTGTCCGATCGCCATGCCGACCGTGGCGGCCATCATGGCCGGGGCGTCATTGATGCCATCCCCCACATACAGTGTTTTGGCGGCGGCGGTTTCCGCGCGGACGATGTCGAGCTTTTCTTCAGGACTCTTCTGCGCGTGGATGTCCGTGATGCCCACCTGCTCCGCGAGGTAGCGCACCTCCGACTCGCGATCGCCCGACACGATCATGACCTTCCGGAATTGGTGCTTGGGACGCAGATGCTTCACGAAAGAGAGACTCTCCGCGCGAGGCGCGTCACGAAAGCGCAAGGCCGCCGCGTAGTGCTGGTCGATCGCGACCACACATTCGAGTCCGCCGGCGAGCGGCGGGAGCTGATCGGCGCCAGGCATGTGGTGGGCGATCAGTCTGTTCCGGCTGGTGACCTGAACCTGATGGCCCGCTACCGTTCCGCGCAGCCCCTGACCGGGCGGTTCGCTCACCTCGGTGGCTTGCGGGATCTGCATCCCGGCCTTCGTCGCGGACGCCAGGATGGCGCGCGCGAGCGGATGTTTCGAGTAGCGCTCCAGACTCGCGACGAGTGTCAGCACGTCCGGCTGGGAGAATCCCGGGGCGTTCAGTTGTTCGATCAGCCTCGGCTCGCCGTAGGTGAGCGTCCCGGTCTTGTCGAAGATCGCCGTGCGACACTCAGCGATCTGCTCGAGCACGACGGGGCTCTTGACGATGATCGCCCGCCGGGCGCACAGGGAAATGGAGCCAATGATTGCGATCGGGATGGCGATGAGGAGCGGGCAGGGCGTCGCGATGACCATGACCGCGAGGAAGCGAAGGGCGTCTCCCGTCACAATCCACGCCAGGACGGCGACCGTCAGCGCGACCGGGGTGTAGATCGCGCCCAGCCGATCCCCGAGCCGGCGCAGCGCCGGTCGGCTGGATTCGGACTCGCGCATGACGTTCATGATTTTCGCGTAGCGGGAGTCGGCGGCGCGTTGGGTGGTGCGAATCGTCAGAGCGGACTCGCCGTTGATCGCGCCCGAAAGCACCGTTGAGCCACGGGTCTTGGTGATCTGGAACGGCTCGCCCGTCAGGTAGGATTCGTCCATCACGCCATGGCCGTCGATCACGACGCCGTCCATCGGGCAGATGTCGTGCGGGTAGATGACGAGGGTGTCGCCGACGGCCACGTCCTGCAGCCCGACGTCCACGATCTCAGCATCCCGTTTCCGGTGGGCCACCGACGGCATCCGCTGGGCCAGCGCGGCCAGCACCGAGGAGGCGCTGCGTAACGCGTAGCTCTCCAGCGCCTCCCCTCCCGCGAGCATCAACACAATGATCGAGCCCGCCAGGTACTCGCCCAGGAGGGCCGACGTGATGATGGAAATACCGCCGAGCAGATCCGAACCGAATTCACGCTTCAGGAGCTTCCGCAGCAGGTCATAGATGAGGGGCACGCCGCCGATCGCGAGCGTGATCAGCAGCGGAATCTGGGAACTGGTCGGCGTGGCGCGGAAACCGAAGCGAAGCGCGAGGTGCGCCACGATCGCCGCGACGGAGAGCGCCGCGATAACCGTGGTCTTGCGATGCCACGGACGCGACGGCTTCTGTTCGGTCTGGTCCACTAACAGCGGCCCGTCTACGAGCATGCGCTTGGTGGCTTTCGCTGTCCGACCTTCCAGTCAATCATTGACTCGGTGTCGGCACGTCGTTCCCTTTGAGGCAGATCACTCCACACTTGAGCAGGTTACCGCCGGCCAGACCGCAGAACCGACTTCTATTGCACAGCAGCGATCGCCCAATCGGTGCAGATCAGGGCCGTCACTTGCGGCTCAACTGTCGATCAAAGCTGGTCGGAACTCCATCGAAGCGATCCCTCAGGGTGTTCAATATTGGCCAGACAGTCCCCCGCCGGATCGCTCGCGTGAATTCGCCGTGGTGTGCGCAGGTGTGCCAATGACCCCGGATGAGTCTGCTTCACGGAGTACCGTCCTGGTGTCGACTCCGCCAGGGTTAGTTCC
The DNA here is from genome assembly GCA_031361295.1 of Acidobacteriota bacterium. Taxonomy (GTDB): domain Bacteria; phylum Acidobacteriota; class Vicinamibacteria; order Vicinamibacterales; family 2-12-FULL-66-21; genus JALZOC01. The sequence continues at coordinate 5,311 of JANMCN010000231.1, forward strand.
TGTTTGAGTCCAAATTGCCATTTCCAGATTTCGTATACGGCGGGGTAGACAATTAGCTCTAGGACGAATGACGTGAAGATGCCGCCAATCATCGGAGCGGCCACACGCTTCATCACATCGGCGCCGGTGCCGACTGACCACATGATGGGCACGAGGCCCATGAACATCACGGCGACCGTCATGAACTTCGGGCGAATCCTCTTCACCGCACCCTTGAGAATCGCCTCACGAAGGTCACTGGCTGACCGCAGACGTCCCTCACGCCGGGCCTCCTCATACGCGATGTCGAGATAGAGCAGCATGAAGACGCCGGTCTCCGCGTCGACGCCCATCAGCGCGATCAACCCAACCCAGACGCCGATGCTCATGTTGTAGCCGAGCGCATAGAGTAGCCAGATGGCGCCGACGGCGGAAAATGGCACGGCCAGCAGGATGATTGACGTCTTCGCAAACGACCGGGTGTTGAGGTAGAGCAGCATCAGCACGAGCATGAGCGTGATCGGCAGGACGATTTTCAGACGCGCGCGGACTCGTTCCATCGCCTCGTACTGACCGCTCCAGGCTAGGGAATATCCCGCCGGCAGCGCGACGCGCTGGCTGACGACGCGCTTGGCCTCAGTGACGTAGCTGCCGATATCCCGACCGGCGACATCCACGTAGACGTAGCCAGTCAGCATGCCGTTCTCATTGCGCAGCATCGCCGGCCCGCTGACCAGGTGCACCTCGGCCAGTTGGCCGACCGGGATCTGCATCTTGCCGTCCATGACCGGCACCATGACGCGACGCAACTGGTCGAGGTCGCTGCGATAATCGCGGAAGTACCGCACGCTGACCGCGTACCGCTCCCGGCCTTCGACGGTCGTGGTCACGGTGTCGCCGCCGACCGCGGACATCACCACCATCTGGGCGTCGTCCATCGACAGGCCG
>JANMCN010000300.1:0-85387 GCA_031361295.1 Acidobacteriota bacterium
CTTCCCCGCGTCGGCGCCCATGATGTAGTCCCTTTCGGTGTCATCCTGGATACGCTTCAGGGGCTGGCCGGTGTGGTCGGCCAGAATCTGGTTGAGCCGCTCGCGGGTCCGCAGCAGTTCCCGCGCATGAATATCGATATCCGTGGTCTGGCCCCCGAGCCCCTGCACCCACGGCTGGTGGATCAGGATGCGCGCGTTGGGGAGGGAAAAGCGCTTGCCCTTGGCCCCCGCCGCCAGCAGCACGGCGGCGACCGACGCCGCCTGCCCGATGCAATTGGTCTGCACATCGGGCTTGATGAACTGCATGGTGTCGTAAATCGCCATGCCGGCCGTGACCACGCCGCCCGGGCTGTTGATATAGAGATGGATGTCCCGATCCGGGTCCTCCGCCTCCAGAAACAGCATCTGCGCGATCACGAGATTGGCGACGCTGTCGTCAATCGGCGTGCCAAGGAAGATGATGCTGTCCTTCAGCAGGCGCGAAAAAATATCGTAGGCGCGTTCCCCGCGGTTGGTCTGTTCGACCACCATCGGGATGAGCTGACTGCGTTCAGACATAGAAATCGAACCCCGGAGTGCGTGCGAGTCGGAATTGCTGGGGAAGTTCTGCGTAGACGGGCAGGCTTTCAGGACGTTTCATGCATTGTACCACGGCCCGCCCGGCCATTGTCAATTACCGTATCGGCACTTCATGGCTGAACCTTTGTGGCCCGCGCGAGGAGAAAATCCAGCGTTTTTTCGCGCTTCAGTCCCGAGTACAGCCGCGCAAGTCCCCCCTCCTTCTCGAGCCGGGCCCTGACCGCCGCCGGGGTCCGCCCGCTCCGTTCGGCGTACCGTTCGAGCTCGGCGGTGATCTCCTCGTCGGTCGCGGCGATCTGCTCCCGTCGGGCTACTTCGTCCAGCGCGAGCGCCCCGCGCACCGCCTCGGACGCGGCCTCGCGCTGCTTCTCCCGGAACTCCTCCCAGTTGATGTTCACCTTCATCGGATCGATCTGCTGATCCATCAGCCGCCGCACGAAGTCCTCCACGCGCCGGTCGATCTCGCGATCGAGCAGTGACGCGGGGATGTCGAAGGTCACCCGCGACGCGAGCTGCTTCAACAGCTCGCCCCGGGCGTCCCGCTCCGCTTCGTGCATGGCTTCGTGCTCGAGGTCGGCCCGCACGCGGCTGCGCAGCGCGTCGAGGTTCTCGAAATCGCCGAGATCCTTGGCGAACTCGTCGTCGAGTGCCGGCACGATGCGCTTCCGGATCGCCTTGACGGTCACCTGGTAGTGAACGGTCGTGCCTGCCAGCTCCGGAATCGTGTAGTCGTCCGGGTACTGCACCTCGAACGCCTTGTCGTCCCCTTCGTTGAGGCCGAGCAGCTGTTCGTCGAATCCTGGCGGGTTCGCGGCGGCACCGATCTCGACGGTGACGGCTTCGTGCTTGTCGGTCTGCGGCTCTGCCGGCGCCCGCGGCGGCGTCGGTTCGCCGGCGATCACGACGAGTGGCTCGTCCGGTTCCGGCTTGGGAAAGGCCGTCCGCTGCAGATCCATGACGACCGAGTCCCCATCCTGGACCCCCCGCCCTGCAATCGGCTCGTACCGCGCGGCACGCTCGCGGAGCCCCGCCATCGCCTCGTCCACCGCCGCGTCCCCGACGTGCGACGTCTTCTGGTTGAGGGTGATGGTCGAGTAGTCGCCGGGCTCGATCGGCGGCACGGTCTCGAAGGTCGCCGTGAACTTCAGCGGCTGACCTTCTTCGACCACGACGTCGCGGATGTCGGGCGTGTCGACCGGCTCCACGCCGCGCTCGCGCAGCGCCTCGTCGACGGCGCGGGGAATCAACCCGTGTGCCACGTCGTGCAGAATCTGATCCCGGAAGCGCTGCCGGACGACCTTCGCCGGAACTTTGCCGGGCCGGAACCCCGGCACGCGCGCGGCCTTGCTGTAATCGCGCGCCACCTTGTCGATTTCCGCATCGACCACCTTGCTCGGGATCTCGACGACCAGATTTTTCTGCGTCTCGCTGACGTCTATGTATTCTGTCTTCATTGCCATGTCAGATGAGTCGGGGGCGTCCGCACTCGCGCCGTCGGCGCGTCGGCGGGAGGCAAACCCGGAAGCTCGCGCGATCATCTGCGAGCCCGGGGTTTGCGAAAGGGGGGAGTCGAACCCCCAAGGCCTTCCGGCCACCGGATCCTAAGTCCGGCGCGTCTGCCAGTTCCGCCACTTTCGCGCGAGGGACCAGCGAACATTTTAGCCTACCACGGCCGGCGGGCAGCTCTCAGCTCTCAGCGGTCACTAATAAAGAGTGCTCCTCCGGCAGCCCCTCGTGAAAATTCACCGGGCGGGCCAGGGTTGAGCGCTGACGGCTCGGAGCTACGTCTGCGGCGGCAGCTCCACACGGTACAGCGTGGCCCCGGCCACATTCCGCAGCTGAACCGTCAGCCCGCGCGTGCGGGCATCGACGGTCATGGTGCCGAAGAACTGCAACCCGTCGCTCGGCGGGCGATTCGCCCTGGTGCCGGGCGGCACTCCTGAAAACCGCACTTCCGGGCCGAAGGTGCCGTCGAGGGCGTTCGGGCCGAACGTCCCGGCGTGCAGCGGCCCCGCGACGAATTCCCAGAAGGGATCGAAGTCGGCGAAGCGCGCGCGCGAGGGATCGTAGTGATGCGCCGCGCAGTAGTGCACGTCGGCCGTGATCCAGACGGTGTTGCGGACGCGGTGCTCGCGGATGAAGCGCAGGAGGTCTGCCACCTCGAGCTCGCGTCCGAGCGGCGCCCCCGGATCGCCGTTGGCCACGGCCTCGTACACGTTGGGGCCGTCTCCGACGACCAGACCGAGGGGAAGATCCGCTGCGATGATCTTCCACGTCGCCGTGCTGGCCGCGAGCGCGGCCTTCAACCAGCGCAGCTGCGCGCTCCCGAAGATCGCCGACGCGTCGCCCATCGCCGCCTGGCGGTTCGCGCTGTTCGGCCCCTTGTAACTCCTCATGTCGAGCGCGAAGACCTCGACGAGCGGGCCCAGACGGACGGACCGGTAGACACGCTCGGGTTCGTCGGCGACGAGGGGCAGCGGGTTGTATTCGAAGAACGCCTGCCGCGCGCGCGCGGCCAGCAGCGCCACCGACTTCACCTGATAGCGCGCATCGGCGTCCTGGCGCCGTTCCCAGTACCAGTTGTCGCGGACCTCGTGGTCGTCCCACATGACGATCTGCGGCACGTCCGCGATGAAGCGGCGCATGTGCCCGTCGCCGAGGTTGTACTGATAGCACCCGCGATATTCGTCGATCGATTCGGCGACTTTCGACTTCGCCGGCGTCACCAGGTTCCTCCACGTGGATCCGTCGTCGAGCGTCACCTCCGGGAGAACGGGCTGGTCGGCGTAAATGGTGTCGCCGACGTTGATGAAGACGTCGGGCTCCGCACGGCGCATCGTGTCGTACATCCGCAACCCGCCCCACTCGGGGTTGAGGCCCCAGCCCTGGCCGACGGTGTCGCCCGACCACGCGACCGTGACGTCGCGCGGCGCGGCGGACGGCGTCTGGAAGCTGCCGTTCGCCGGCTCGCTCCAGACCCGCAAATCAGAGAGGTCCTGGAACAGGACGCGGTAGAAAATCCGCTGGCCCGCGGGCAGATCCGTCAGGACGGTCCGCGACGTGAAGTCGGACGTTTCGAGCGCCGCCGGGCCCCTGACGCGGCGAACGTCCGTGAACCGCTCGGTGGTCGCATACTCCACGAACATGCGAGCCGACCGATCGGCCCGGCTCCAGACGATCGCCCGGCCGTCGCTCGAGACATCGCCGCTGGCCACGCCGAACGGCGCTGCGGGCCGGGACGCAGGCGCCGCGACGATCGCCGGCGCGCCCTGGCGCGCCGCGTCGACCGCCGGCCTGCTCGGCGCCGCCGATCGGAGGATCAGTCTGGAGACGCCGGCCGCGCCGGTGGCCCGGAGGAACGCGCGGCGATCGACGCGCGATCGAGGGCTCACGGCTTCATCCGCGGCGGGCCGGCTCCAAGATTCCGCACGGCAGGCAGGTCAGGCAGGCCCGTCGCCTCGGTGGCGGCGCGCAGGACGGCCGTGGCCATGACGTCGGCGGCCAGCGCCCCGAGCGTCAGCATGTCGGGGTCGCCGGGGTGCTGCCCGGTCGCAATGGCGAACACCGTGTCGCCGTCGACGGGGGTATGAATCGGCCAGATCGCCCTCGCATACCCGTCGTCCGCCAGTTGCGCGAGCAGCGACGCCTGCGCCTTCGTCAGTTTCGCGTTCGTGGCGATCACCCCAATCGTCGAGTTGTCTCCGCGGCTGACCGACGGCGCTCCGCGGCGCATGAGGATGCGCGCATCGGCGAACCCGTTGGCGGCGGTCCGAACACCCGCGACGACCCTGCCGGTCGCGGGGTCGATCACGTCGCCCAGCGGGTTCGCGACGACAAGGGCGGCGATGATCACTCCGTCCGGCAACCGCAGGGCGGCGCTGCCCACGCCGCTCTTCATCGCGTGCTCGCGGCCGTTCAGTTTTCCGAGGGTGGCGCCCGCTCCGGCGCCGACGCTGCCTTCGACGACCGGCGCAGCCGATGCGGCCTGGGCCGCACGATAGCCGCAGTCGGCGGTCGGTCGGATCCGCGCGTCGCCGACGTTCAGATCGAAGATCGAGGCACCGGGAACCACCGGGATGTGGCGCCCGCCGTACGGGATCCCGACGCCTTTCTCTTCGAGGTAGCGCAGCACGCCGTCGACGGTGGACAAGCCGAACAGGCTGCCGCCGGAAAACGCGATGCCGTAAATCCGCTGGACCAGCTTCGTGGGATTCAGCAGGTCCGTGTCGCGCGTGGCCGGCGCCCCGCCGCTGACGTCCACGCCTGCGGTGGCGCCGGATTCGATCAGCACGACCGTGCAGCCGGTGGGCCGCTCCGGCAGCGTGAAGTGTCCGACCTTGATCCCCTCGACGGCCGTGAGGGTCATGTTGGCCGCCGGTGCCGTCTGCGCAGGCACGAGCCGGGCGATCGAGAGCGCGAGCGCCACCGCGAGACCGGTATTTCTCATCATTCCTGGCGCCCTAGAAAAGATACTTCATTCCAAGCTGCACGATGCGGCCGTCTGCGGCGGACGTGATCCGGCCGAAGTTCGGCGTGCCGATCGCCCCGCCCGGGTTGTTGAACCTCGCCTGGTTGAACACATTGAAGGCCTCGACTCGCAGCTGAACCCGTCGTGCGCCGCCCAGGCCGATGTTCTTCAGGAGCGCCACGTCCGACGACGTGAAGCCGGGACCTCTGATGATGTTGCGTCCCGCACTGCCGGGCCTGGCGCCCGTCTCGACCAGCGGTCGCGCGACCAGGCAGGACGTGTCGAACCATTCCACGACGGTATGGGGCGCCTGCGCGTTCGGGTCGCACGACGCATCCGGCCGATTCGTCAGGAACCGGATATCCAGCTGCGGGTTGGTCAGCGTGACGGGAAACCCTGTCTGCTTCTGGACGATCCCGGTCACCTCCCAGCCGCCGAACAGGTGCGCCACCGCGGACCCCATGCTTCGAGGGGTCGGCAGGCCGGCGCCGAAACTGACGACGAGGCGATGGCGCACGTCGAAGAGGGCATCCCCCCACTCGTACGCGAGCGCACGATCGAACGACGCCGGGTCGCCGATGGTCACGGGAAGCGCCGGCCGCGGTTCGCCGCCGATGTTCAGGCCCGACGAGTGATCCCGCGCATGCCCGTACGTGTATGAGGCAAGAAAGCTGAGCCCATGCGACGGCCGCATCCGCGCGCTCGCTTGGAGAGCGTCGTAGCGGGACTTCGCGGCCGAGAACGTCGGGCGCACGAGCGCGAAGGCGGGGAACAGCCGCGGCCCCACGGTCGTCTGGCCGCGCGTGTAGAGCCCGGGATTCACCTCCATGAAGATCGGCAGGTGCGATCCGCGTGACCCGACGTAGCCCGCTTCTCCGGCGATGTTCGCGCCGAACTGATGCTGCACGGTGGCGTTGAAGTGGGAGGCGTATGGCGTCTGGAACTCCGGTCCCCATCCGATGATCGTGAGGTTCGGAGGAAAGGCCGTGCCCCCACCGGTGACGCTCCTCAGTGGGTCGCCCAGCGATATGGCTGCGGGGGGGGAGTTGATTTCGACGAGCGGTGTGAACGGCGGCGCGAGCACGGCGTTCTGGAAGAAGTCCCCCTGGCCGGCGAGCGCGTCGTAGAACAGCCCCCACGCAGTGCGCACCGTCGTCCGCGCGCGTCCCGAGACGTCCCAGACCGCGCCGAGTCGCGGAGCGAGATTGTTCGTGTCGGTCCTGTAGGTGCCTCGTGGAACACCGGGGTCTCCGGGGTACACGAGGCCAACCGGCGCATCGGGAAACCGCGCCGACTGGACGCCGGGGTGAAAGGCGTTCAGCGCATCGTGGGCATCGACGAACGGCCGCGCGAGCTCGTAGCGGAGCCCCGCGCTGACGGTCAGGCGCGCACTCGCCCGCCACTCGTCCTGCGCGTAGCCCGAGTAGAGCCAGCCGATGCCGTCCTGCGCCTGGCTGGTCGTCGTACTCCGGAACTGCGACGGCAGCCCGAGCAGGAAGTCCGCCGCCGCCTTGCCGGCGTGGACGCCGTTGAACGTGAGGTCGCCGTTCGGCCGGTTGATGAACGCGATCAGCATGTGCTCGCGTCGGACGTCGACGCCGAATTTCCAGGCATGCGTCCCCCGCGTCAGCGTGAAGTCGTCCGCGACCTGTGCGACGTCGTTGACACGCGTGACGAAGGGCTGCTGCGCATCGCCCAGTGTGAACAGCCCCGTGACCAGGATGGACGCAAGCCCCTGCGCCAGCGGGTTGGTGTTCGGCACGTGGATGCCGAATTCCTCGTTTCTGAGGCCGCTCGTGACGGTCGGGTGGGCATCGATGCGGTTGTACGACAGACGCGCGACGTTGATCGCGTTCGGCGACAGGATATACGTGTCCGATCCCATGGAATCCGTCAGGGTGGCCTTCGCGGTATTGGCGGCGGCCGCGGTGATCGCGGGCGTCATCGCATCCGTGCGGGTCATGAGGAACCGTCCCAGTACCGAGTGTCTCGAGCTCACCCGGACATCCACCCGCGCCCCGGCGGAGTCGCGGTCGTCCTTCGCCTCCGGGGCGACGACATAATGGTTGCTGCGTGAATTCGCGCGCGGGACGAACCGATCGATCAGCTGCAGCGCCGAAGGATCGAGACGGGCGGGCGGGATGCGGTTTTCGGGGAATGGCAGGCCCGTCGAGGGATCGCGAATGGCGGTGCCGCCGAAATCGCCTGTTCGCTCGGCATCTGACAGGACCACGACATCCGACGTGCTGCCCCGCAGATTCCGGTAGCCCTCGTAGTACCCGAATCCGAACGCTCTGCTCCTGACGATCGGTCCGCCGGCACTGCCGCCGTACTGGTTCTGCTTCAACGCCGGTTTTGCCGCGGTCGCCGGCGCGAAGATGTTGCGCGCCTGCAGCGCGTCGTCGCGATTGAACTCCCATGCCGATCCATGCAGGACGTTCGTGCCACCCTTCGTGACGACGTTGACGACCGAGCCCGAGTTGCGGCCGAACTCCGCACTGTACGAGTGCGTCTGGATCTTGAACTCCTGGATCGCATCAGGCGGGGGACGCATGACGAAGCCCGTGTTGAACGTGTCGTTGTTGGTGGCGCCGTCGAGCAGGAAGTTGTTCGACTGACTGCGCATGCCGTTCACGCTGAATCCGGAGGTGGCGGCGCCGAATCCTCCCGGTGTCGCATCGCCCCCGCCGCCGCCGAGCGCTGGCGGGGGAGCGACGACGCCGGGGATCAGCGTGCCGAGCTGCGTGAAGTTGCGCCCGTTCAGCGGCAGATCCACGATTTTCTGCTGGTCGATCGTGATCCCCAGGGTCGCGTGGGCGGTTTCGAGGAGCGGGGTTTCTGCCGAGACCGTCACCCGGTCCGACAGGCCGCCGACCGAGAGCGTCATGTCGATGCGGGTCGTATCGCCCACTGACACCGACCGGGGGTCGAGCACGACGGGCGTGAAGCCGCTGAGCGTCGCCTTGACATCGTAGAGGCCCGGTTGCAGGAGGGGCACGCTGAAGTAGCCGTCGTCGCCGCTGACGGCGCTGCGGTTCTGTGCGGTCGCGGCACTCGTCACGATCACCGTGACGCCGGGCAGGACGGCGCCCGACTGATCGCTGACAAAGCCCGCGATGCTCCCCGTGGCCTGCGCGTGGGCGGAAGGCGGCAGCAGGCCAGCCAGCATCAGCGCGACCGCGACCGCGGCCGCGGTCCGCCGTGCGCGTCGAGTCATCACCCTCCCTCCGCCGTGCGATTCCACATCGGTCGCCTACCTGCCCCTATTACAACACGCGCCGTCCGTTCGTCCGCCCATCCGTTCGTCGTCCATCCGTTTCGTCCGTCGTACGTAGGCGGCGCTTTTGGCGGCGCCTCGTCGCACGTTGTCAAACGTCCCCCCATTCGGTACAGTCGCCTGCTGCCCGTGGTGAATCGTCAGACATGTACTACCTGATCCTGCTCCTCGCCTACTCGCTCGCGCAGATCGCGCTCGGCGTCTGGATAGGGCGGCGTGTCCGGACCGCGAGTGATTTCTTCGTCGCCGGCCGATCGCTCGGGCCGGGCCTGCTGTTCTCGACGATGCTCGCCGCGAACATCGGGGCAGGATCGACCGTCGGTGCCGCCGCGCTGGGCTATCGCGACGGCCTGTCGGCGGTCTGGTGGGTTGGTTCGGCGGCAATCGGCTCGTTCGTGCTCGCGCTGTGGGTCGGGCCGGCCATGCGGCGCACTGCCGCCGCGCACGACCTGCGGACAGTCGGAGACTTCTTCGAGTTTCGGTTCGGGGTGGGTGTCCGGACGAGCCTGTCGGCCCTCCTCTGGGCCGGGTCCATCTTTGTCCTGGCCGCGCAGCTCATCGCGATTTCGACCGTTCTCAACGTCGTTGTCGGGCTGCCGCCGTCCGCCGGGTGCGTCGTCGGTGGATTTCTCATCACCGTCTACTTCACGGCCGGGGGTCTTCTCACGTCCGCCTGGGTGAACGTCGTCCAGCTCACCGTGAAGCTGATGGGATTCGCGATCGCGTTGCCCCTGGCGTTGTCGCGTGTCGGCGGCTGGGCCGCCGTGAGCTCCCTGCAGCCGACGGGGGACTACTGGAGCCCATGGCGGGGGGGCGAGTCGGGGGTCCTTTACCTCGCGGTGCTGGGGCCCGCCTTCGTCGTGTCTCCGGGCCTCATTCAGAAGATTTACGGGGCGCGCGACGATCGCGCCGTACGGCTTGGCGTCGGCCTGAACGCCCTCAGCCTCGCGCTCTACGCGATGGTGCCGGTCGTTCTCGGGATGATCGCGCGCGTGCGGTTTCCGGACCTCGCGTCGCACCAGCTCGCGCTCCCGATGGTGCTCCTCCATGGCCTGCCCGCGGTCGTGGGCGGCCTCGGACTCGCGGCGGTCTTTTCGGCGGAGCTGAGCGCGGCCGACGCGGCGCTCTTCATGCTGACGACGTCGCTGTCGCAGGATCTGTATCGCCGCTTCGTCGCTCCGGGTGCGTCCGAGCTGCAGGTCCTGCGTGTCACCCGCATCACCGCGGTTGTCGCCGGGGGCCTCGGAGTGGCGGTGGCGCTCGTGGCCGCCAGCGTCATCACCGCGCTGAGCATCTTCTATACGCTGATGAGCGTCAGCCTGTTCGTGCCGATTCTGGGCGGATTGTACGTGCCGCGGGCGCGCTCCCGCGAGGCCCTCGGCGCGATCGGCGCCGGGATCGCCACCGTCGTGCTGCGCCAGTTCGCGTTCGGCGGCGCACGGCTTCACGGGGTCACCCCGGCGATGGCCGGCCTCACCGCAGCCGCAGTGGTCTTTCTGACGCTACTGGTGTTACGCCGCACTCCTGATTAGGGGCGCGAGATGCGGCGCATCGGAACCTGGCACCTCAACCCCGGACCCCGGAACCCGTTTTCTCGCTGGCCCGCTTCCTGCAAATCGATCAGTGGAGGAGTACGTCATGCCGCGGTCGATGTGGAAGGGGTCCATTGCGTTCGGGCTCGTCAATATCCCAATCGAATTGTACAGCGCCGTTCGCGACCACCGTCCCAAGTTCCGTCTCCTCCACGCGAAAGACGAAGCGCCTGTGCGGTACGAACGCGTCTGCCAGACTGAAGGGAAGCCGGTCGGTTGGGAAGACCTCGTCAAGGGCTACGAGTACCAGAAAGGGCAGTTTGTCGTCATCACCAAGGACGACTTCAAGACCGCGGCGATCGAGAAGACGAAGACGATCGACATCCTGGACTTCGTCGATCCTGGCGAAATCGACGAGCGGTACTTCGAGACGCCGTACTACCTGCAGCCCGCGAAAGGCGCCGACCGTGCGTACGCGCTGCTGCGCGAGGCGATCCGCCAGTCGGGCAAAATCGGGATCGCGAAGATCATCCTCCGGGACGCTCAGCACCTCGCGGCGGTCGAGGCCATCGGCGACGCCATCGTGCTCACGATGATGCGGTTCGCCGACGAACTGGCCGACCTTGGAGACTTCACCTTTCCCGCGGCGGAGGGTATCCGGCCGCCGGAGCTCAAGATGGCGATGCAGCTCGTCGAAAGCCTGGGCGCGAAGTGGGAGCCCGGGAAGTACACCGACGAGTACCGCGACAACCTGATGAAGGTGATCGAGGGCAAGGTCAAGGGACGTCGTCCCAAGCTCCGGGAGCGCGAGACGCACCAGTCCGCTGACGTGGTCGATCTGATGTCGCGGCTGCGTGCGAGCCTCGAAGGGAAAGCGGCGTCGGGAGGCGAACGGAAGGGAGCGCGGACCGCGTCCCCCCATACAAGGAAGAAGGCTGCGCCCCGCAAGCGCAGCGGCCATGCCGCGTAACCCGCTTTGGCCCTCATTTTGCGGAAATTCCGGGCCGACGGATACTGACCACGTGGGCGAGGCACAAGTGTTGGCGGTGGATCGGTCGTCGGTCACGGACTGGTATCGCCGCAACCGGCAGCGGTCGCGGGCCATTTTCGATCTGATCGACCCCGCGGCCTACTACTCGCGGCCCATCGCGCTCCGCAATCCCATCGTGTTTTACGAAGGGCACCTCCCGGCCTTCAGCATCATCGCTCTGCTCAGGAGGGGCCTTGGGGGCCCGCCCGTGGATGAGCGGTTCGAGAAGCTGTTCGAGCGGGGGATCGATCCCGACAGCGCGGAGGCTGCGGTGCCGCGCAGCGGCGCGTCCACCGCCTGGCCGGCACGCGCCGACGTGCTGGAGTTCGCGGCGCGCGCCGATGTCGCGATGCTGGAGGCGCTCGGCCGGACGGCCCTCCCCGCCGACCGACCGGCCATAGCGAACGGGCAGGCGCTCTACACCGCCCTCGAACACGAGGCCATGCACCAGGAAACGCTGCTGTACATGTGGCACCGGCTGCCGTATAGCCAGAAGCAGAAGCCGACGGATCTGCGATATGAGCTCGAGCCGACGGTACGTCCGGCGTTGGGCGGATCGGTACGAGTCCCGGCCGGGACGGCGACGCTCGGCGCGAACCGGGCGACAGCGCCGTTCGGCTGGGACAACGAGTTCGACGAGCACCAGGTGCAGGTGGCCGCGTTCGACATCGATCGGTTCAACGTCACGAACGCCGGATTTCTCGAGTTCGTGGAGGCCGGCGGGTACGAGGATCCGAGCCTGTGGTCCGCCGACCACTGGACGTGGATCCAGAGTGAGCAGGTCACACACCCGGCGTTCTGGGTACGGGAGCAGGGGCAGTGGTTCTGGCGTGGGATGTTCGAGCTCATTCCGCTGCCGCCCGCCTGGCCCGTTTACGTCAGCCAGGCGGAAGCCTCCGCGTACGCGACGTGGAAGCGCCGTCGCCTTCCGACCGAGGCAGAGTTCCACCGTGCCGCATACGGGACCCCCGACGGCACCGAGCGCGTCTTTCCATGGGGAGACGGGGCGCCGGACGCGACACGCGGGAATTTCGACTTCATGTCCTGGGAACCCGTCCCCGTCGGTTCGCGCCCTGACGGCGCCAGTGCCTGGGGTGTGCACGATCTGGTGGGCAACGGCTGGGAGTGGACGTCGACGGTGTTCGGCCCGTTCGAGGGATTTGCGCCTATGGCGACTTACCCCGAGTACTCGGCCGATTTCTTCGACGGACAGCACTATGTGATGAAGGGCGGATCGGCCGCCACGGCGAGCGAACTGCTCCGCCGAAGCTTCCGGAACTGGTTCCGGCCCAACTACCCGTATGTGTATGCGACTTTCAGAACCGCGGGTTGAAGCGGGACCGGCGGTGGAAGTGCGGGACGAGTCCGGAGTTCGAGAGACACGATGATCATCAGCGCGCCGACCCGGCTCCTCGAAGAATTCGCGGCCGACGTGCGCCGGGATCTCTTGCTCGCGCCCAAGCAGCTCCAGTCGAAGTATCTCTACGACGCGCTGGGCTCCAGCCTCTTCGAAGCGATCTGCCGGTTGCCCTGGTATCGCATCACCCGGGCCGAGAGTGCCCTGCTCACGACGCACGCCGCGGAGGTGGTGGCGGCGCTTGGCGATGACGAGGCCGCCACGATCGTGGAGCTCGGCTGCGGCAGCGGCGAGAAGCTCGTGCTGCTCGCCGAGGCGCTCCAGGCGGCGGGAGGTTCGGCCCGCGTGCACCTCATCGACATTTCCTCGCAGGCGCTCGAACAGACGGAGCAGCGCCTGACCGGCTTGCGCCATTTTTCTGTCGTCGGCCACCAGTCGACCTACGAGGTCGGGCTGCGTCGCGCGGCCGCGGCACGGACCGGCGACGGGCCGATGCTCGTGCTGTTGCTCGGATCGAACATCGGCAACTTCGACGCACCGGCCGCCCTCGACTTCCTGCGGCGCATCCGTCTCGCGCTCCGGCCGGGCGATCTGCTCCTGCTCGGCGCAGACCTGGTGAAGCCCGAGGGGGATCTGCAGCGTGCGTACGCCGATCCGCTTGGCGTGACCGCCGCGTTCAACAAGAATCTCCTCGTCCGAATCAATCACGAGCTCGGCGGACACTTCGACCTCGACGCCTTCGATCACCTCGCGGCGTGGAACAGGACCGAGCAGCGCATCGAGATGCACCTGGTGAGCCGGGCGGCCCAGCGCGTGACCATCGATGCCGCTCACATGACCGTCTCGTTCGAACCGGGCGAGCGCATCTGGACCGAGAGCTCGTACAAGTACGAGCCCGACCAGATCGAGTGCATGGCGGTCGACACCGGATTCGCGGTTCGGGATCAGTGGATCGACACCGACGCGCGCTTCGCGTTGTCGCTGATGACCGCGGTGTAGGCGTCTCCGGTCGACGTGCTTCCCGCCCTTCGCGTTCGGTCCCCCAGGCCTGTCTCGGCGACTGCGCGGCTAAACTCCCCGCGTGGAGCGGCCGATAACGCCCACGTGAGCACCAGTCGCGCGCGCGTCGTCTCTCCTGACCAGAGGGGAAAACCCGAGCGGGACGAAACAGGCCAGCCGATCTGCCGCTGGTGCCGCCTGCTCGTCAAGGCTCCGCGACGCACGTTCTGCAGCGATGCCTGCGTGCACGAGTGGAAAATCCGGAGCAGCCCGTCGTACGTCCGTCAGCAGGTGAAGAAGCGGGACAAGGGCACCTGCCGGCTGTGCGGATTCAACGTCGTGAAGGCGCATCGTGAGTGGACGCGATCGAAACCCCTCGCGTCGGACCGTGCCGCACGGAAGACCTGGCGCGCCGCACGGCCCCGGTGGGAGGCCGACCACATCGTTCCCGTCGCCGACGGCGGCGGGGAGTGCGGACTCGACAACTATCGCCTGCTCTGTCGACCCTGCCACGTGTCTGTGACGCTCGCCTGGCGTGCCAGCCGGCGGTGCCGGGACGCGAGAGTCCCGGCATAGCGCGAACCTGAAGTTCCGCCCCACTGACGGTCTGGCGGACCTGACGTTCCGCCCTACGAACGGTCTGGCGGACCTGAAGTTCCGCCCTACGAACCGTACGTAGCGCGGCTTTCGCCGCGCGTCGTGGCGGAGTCGGGTCCGTTTCGACCCGCTCGGGCTGCGGCGTCAGGCACCAACCATCGCCCCCCCGTTTCCGTCTAAGCCACCGTCGACCCCGGACACTTCGTCATGCGTAAGATTGGATGCCTCGTCCTCGCCGTCTGCGGACTCTCAGGAAACGCCGTGGCCGGCGACGGGAGTCCCGCCGGCCCCACCGCCTCGTCCGCGACGGCCATCCGCGTGGACGGCGGGCTGAACGACGCCGTCTGGCAGACGGCCCAGCCCATCACACATTTCCTCCAGCGCGATCCCAAGGAAGGGGCAGAGCCCAGCTTCAAAACCGAGGCCCGGGTGGCGTACGACGGGACGGCTCTCTACATCGCCGTGCAGGCCTTCGACCCCGAACCTCAGCGTATCGTCGGAATACGCACTCGCCGCGACGAAGACTCTCCGTCGGACTGGATCAGCGTCGTGATCGACTCCTTCCACGATCGACGATCGGGGTATGAATTCGCCGTCAATCCCGCGGGCGTGAAGCAGGACGCCTATTGGTACAACGACACGAACAACGACCCGGGCTGGGACGCGGTGTGGGACGTCGCGGTGTCGCGGACACAAGCCGGCTGGCGTGCGGAGTTCAAGATTCCCTTCTCGCAGCTGCGGTATCGTCCCTCGGACGCCGCGACGTTCGGACTGGCGGTCATTCGGCGTGTCGGACGGCTGAACGAAACGTCCACGTGGCCGCTGCTCGCCAAGAGCGCGAACGGCTACGTGTCGTCATTCGGCGAGCTGACCGGCCTCAGGCTCAATCAGTCTCCCAAGCGGCTCGAAGTTGTGCCGTATGTCGTCGGGGACGTGACGACGCAACCCGCTGAGCGGAGCAATCCCCTCTCGAAGGCGACCGATCCCGCCGGCTCGGGGGGCGTGGACCTCAAGTACGCGCTGAAGCCCAGCCTGACGCTGACCGGCACCATCAATCCCGACTTCGGTCAGGTCGAAGCCGACCCGGCGGTGGTCAACCTGTCGGCGTTCGAGACGTTCTTCTCCGAGCGGCGCCCGTTTTTCGTGGAAGGCTCCGGCATTTTCCAGATGGACATCGACTGCAACGACAACAGCTGCAGCGGTCTGTTCTATTCGCGCCGGATCGGACGATCTCCACGGGGCACCGCGACGGTGCCCGACGGCGGATACTCCACGGCGCCGGCCCAGACCACGATCCTCGGAGCCGGAAAGCTGACAGGTCGCGTCGGCGCCTTCTCGATCGGCGCGCTCACGGCGGTGACATCCGAAGAGCAGGCGGTCATCGTCCATGCCACCGAGAGAACCCGGCAGGCCGTCGAGCCATTGACCGGCTACAACGTGATCCGCGCCCGTCGGGAGTTCAAGAACCAGTCGTCGTTCGGCTTCATGGCGACCGCCACCACGCGCAACCTGGACAAGGCTACGAGATTTCTGCCGGGCCAGGCGTACACCGGCGGCGCGGATTGGGACTGGCGGCTCAATCGCAAGTACGCGATCCAGGGCTTCTGGGCCGGCAGCAGTGTCCGAGGTGCGGCCGCCGCGATCGACGCCCTGCAGCGGAACACCGTGCACAGCCTGCAGCGCCCGGATTCGACCGACCTGCACTACGACCCGTCCCGGACGTCGCTGAACGGATACGGCGGCTCGGCCCGCGTCAGCAAGATCGGCGGTGAGCGCGTGCGGTTCTCCAGCAGCGTCGCGATCAAGAGCCCCGGGTTCGAAATAAACGATCTCGGCTTCATGCAGCGCGCCGACCAGCGGACCATGAGCAACTGGGTCCAGGTACGGTACGAGACGCCGTCGAAGTATCTGCGTCGCTTCCGGTACAACCTGAATCAGTGGGCCGGATGGAACGCCGACGGCGATCGCTTGCAGTCCGGCGCGAACGTGAACGCGCACGCGGTGTTCAAGAACAACTGGGGCACCGGCATGGGTGTGACGGTGAACGGCCGTGCGCTCGACGATCGCGCGACGCGCGGCGGCCCCGGTGTGTACCTCAACGCGCGGCGTGTCACCTGGGGTTATGTGACCAGCGACGAGCGGCCCGCAATTGCCGGGAACGTCTTTGCCGCGGTGGGAGGCGACGGCAGGGGGACGACCTTCCTGGAGATGGGTCCTTCGCTCTCGTACCGCCCATCCTCGTTCCTGAAGATCAGCGAAGGCGTGAACGTCGGCCGGAATTACGACGACTCGCAATGGATCGAGGCAGGCGGCGGCCATTACGTGTTCGGGCGCATCCGGCAGAAGACCGTCGGCCTCCAGACGCGGGTGAACTACACGGTCACGCCGACCCTGTCGATCCAGATCTATGCGGAGCCGTTCGTGTCGGCCGGGAAGTACTCGGATTTCAAGGCGCTGACCGACGGGCGCGCCACGGCCTACGAGCGGCGCTATGCGCCGCTGGCGTATACCGGCCATCCTGACTTCAACTATCGATCGTTCCGGACGACGAACGTGCTGCGGTGGGAATACAAGCCGGGCTCGACGCTCTTTGCCGTGTGGCAGCAGGGCCGTGAGGCGACAGTCGACCGCGGCACCTTCGACTTCTCGCGCGACTTTCAGGGTGTGTTTTCGTCCGCCGCCCGGAATGTGTTCCTCGTGAAGTGGGCCTACTGGCTCAATTACTAGGTCAGGCGGGCCTGGGCGGGTTCCGCGTCGTCGTCTCGGTTCCCGGTTGCCTCAGGGTGAGTCCCGAATCCCGAATCCCGCGTTCTTCATTCTCCGGCCGGCAATCCGAAGTCCAGGCCCGGGACGTACTGCGATCGCGTGCGGTCGATCTCGTCAAGAATCTGGCTGGCGAGCTCAGACGGTGCGATCACACGCGCCAGCGGGCCAAAGCCCATGATCCAGCTCCGGAGTGCCCAGTCGTTGCACACGTTCAGCGTCATCCTCAAAGAGCCGTCCGGTTCGTCGGCTGTCTGCTGTGAGGCGTGCCACACCCGCTCCTTGACGTAGCGCGCGATACGCGGCTCGAACATGATTTCGATGCGTTCGGGTGTGCCCTGGTTCACGCCGAGTGAGTGCGCGAACGCGTCCTCCGGGAGTTCGATCGGTTCGAAGCGTTCCTCGGTGAGCGACAGCGAGAGGATGCGCTCGACCGCGAAAGTGCGGAGCTGCCGGTATTCGGGGACGAAGGCGACGACGTACAGCCCTCCCTGCGCGAAGACGAGCCGATACGGCTCGACGAGGTAATCCTTCTCCCGGTTGCTCGAGAACGAGTGATAGCGCATCGTCACGCGGCGGTGATGGAGCGTCGCGTCGAGGAGCTCCGCGACCCTCGCGCTTCGGGGCGCCGACTGTTTCGACGCGGTGGCGGGCGTGGCGGGGTCGTCCATGGTGGACTGGCCGCCCGGCTCCGCCTTCGCCTGCATGACGATCGGCAGGCGGTCGAGCAGTTGGCGCATCCCCGGCGTCAGCGCCGCCGCCAGCTTGTCGAACGCGCTGCGCACGTCACGCTGGAACGGGGTGGCCGCGAGGCATTCGACGAGGGACCGCGAGAAGTAGAGCGCCGTCATCTCGGCCAGCGTGAAGCCCGTCTCGTCGAGCCGGCGGAATGCGCGCTGTTCCAGCGTCCAGTACTTCTTGCCGTCGTGGACTTCGTCGAACAGGGGGAACCCGGCAGATTGCAGCGCTTCGAGATCGCGGCGGATGGTGCGCGTGGACACGCCCGTTCGCTCCGCCAGATCGTCGATCGTCACCCGCCGCGACGACTCGAGGTCGCGCAGGATGGCCCATTGCCGGATGACCTCCGCGTTGCGCATGATCAGTCGACGTCCTGAATCCCGGCGTCAGGCGGTTGAGGCTAAATATAGCAGGGTGGCGTACTCGAGTTCCCAGTTTCCAGTTTCCAGTTATCAGTCCCCAGTCCCCAGTCCCCAGTCCCCAGTCCTAATTCCTGAGTCCCGGAGATTGACCTCCCCTGTCACCCCCCTCGTCTACAGTGGGGTCATCGGCGGGAGATACCCCGCCACACCACGGGTCCGGGAGCATCCCGGGCGAAGGAGAGTGTGCACATGGCCCGCCTCGACGGCTCGCTCGCTCGGACGCTCGATTTCGGAGAAACCACGACGACGGCAGCGCCTGCGTACTCAGGCGGCCGGGCGGGGCTGCGGCTGGCGGACCCGGGAGGGATCCTGCGGGGTCCCGGCAAATACAAGGTGCTCGAGAACCGCCGGCGTCAGGCACAGATCAATGCCCGCCGGACGCTCGATCTGATTGAGGCGATGGAACGCACTGGAAAGGGAGAGTAACGATGTCGCGCTGCACCCATACGCATGGCCGCACCCTCTGCTTCGAGTGCTTCCGAAGCGGAATGGAGCGAACCCGGGCGCGCCGCGAGGCCTGGGCGCAGCGGGCGCTGCCGTTCGAGTCCGGGCCGCCGGCCGCCGTTCGCCCATTGACGGAGCAGGCGATGGCTCACCGCCGGCAGATGCTCGAGTACCTGGCGAGCACTGCGCGCCGCCGGGCGTGAACACGTGCAACGTGCGACGTGCAACGCGCCACGCCCGGCACGTCGCACGTTGCACGTGGCACGCTGCACGTCGCACGTGCTACCTGCCCCCTGGGCCTCGCCTGCCCTCCGGGGGCCCGGCTGCGGCCAGCGCTTCCCGCGCTTTCGCCCGCTGTTCGGACGTCAGCACCTGCGCGATGCGGGTCTCCACGTCGATCCGCGACGTGAGCTCCTCCGCGGCCGCCGAGGCGATCGAGGCCTTCAGCTCGTCGATTTTCTGCATGTCCGGCGAATCCGCGAGCAGCGCGAGGTGCAACTGCTTCTGCAGGCCCCCGAGCTTCTGCTGTGGAGAGTTCGCCGCCTCCCGCTGCTGCTGGGTAATGGTGTGAATCTGTTCGCGTTGCGCGTCGCTCAAATCGAGCGCGCGAAGCATGGGAAACGGCCCTCCTCGTCCGCCGAACCCGCCCGGCCCTCCAGGACCTCCGGGACCTCCGGGCCCTGGCCGCCCCTGCGGGGGCTGAGCAATGACTGGAATCGCGATTGCGGCGGCCATGACCAGGGCTGCCCCGGCCGACCATAACGTTCGTCTCATGTCGTTGTCCTCCTGACGCATGCTTAGACCCGGCGCCCTGCCCCGTTATTCCCGGGCCCGGAGCGGACCCTCTGGGCCGTGCGACGGAAGGGGTTGGGAATAAACTGAAGGCCCGCCTGGTCTAACTGCCGGGACGAGAGGAACCGAGAAGAGCCACTGTGGATGCCGACCGCGGCCTCGTCGACGCCGCTGCGGCGGGGAGCCGAGAGGCGTTCGACGAGCTCGTGCTTCGTTATCAGGGTCCGGTGGTCAACCTGGTCCGCGCGATGACGGCCGGCGACGCCGATGCAGAGGACCTCGCGCAGGAGGCGTTCGTTCGCGCGTGGCGCGGCATCGCGGCATTTCGTGCCGACAGTGCGTTCCGCACGTGGCTGTTCGGGATCGCCATCAATGTCGTGCGCACGCATCGCGACAAACAGGCGCGGTTCCGACGGGTGTTCTGGTCGTCGCCGAAGGCCGCGGAGGTGACGGCGGACCCGCTCGAACGCGCCTCCGCGGACGACGGCGTGGAGGCCCCGTTGGCCATGCGCGAAGTGATCGACCGGGCACTGGCGACGCTGCCCGACGACATGCGCGCCGCGGTGGTGCTGCGCGACGTGCAGGGTCTCGACTATCGTGAGATCGCGGAGACGCTCCGTGTGCCCATCGGCACGGTGGAGTCCAGGATTTTCCGGGCCCGCCTGCGGCTGCGGCCCCTGCTGGAACCGCTGCGAAGGAAGTGAGTGGACGTATGACCTGCCCTGCGGCTGAGCCGTTGATTGGACGCTACGCCGACGATCCTGGCGCCCTGGCGCCCGCAGAACGGCAGCAGTTCGAGCGGCATCTTGCCGCGTGCGAGGCCTGCCGGCTCGTGCTGCAGGATCAGCGCGACGTGGTCGGCATCCTCAACGCCCGCCCGCCGGCAATGGCCGGACCCGCGTTCGCGGCGCGCCTGGCGGTGCGGCTGGATTCGGAGCCCCGGGGTCTGCTCGCGCTCGCCAACTGGCGGGCCTGGACGGTGAGCCTCACGCCGGTGGCGGCCGGGCTGGTACTGATCGCGTGGCTCGACGCCGGGAACGGCAGCACGCAGCGTGAGGTCGCCGCGGTGCCCGACACGTTCAAGGCGTGGACCGAGGCGAACGCCACGGGTGATTCCGCAGCGGTGTTCCTGCCATCCTCGAACGGCGACGTATTGCTCGAGGCCGTGTTGATCGGCGCGCCTACCCCTGCAGGGGACCGCGATGCCAGGTAACAGCACACGCGTCTGGTTTTCCCTCTTCGTGCTCGCGGTGTTCTGTTTCGGGCTCGCCGTCGGGCTCGTCCTCGGACGTCATATGCCCGGCCCGCCGTTCGACCGTCCGGAGATGTTCATGGCAGGCCCCGGCGGACCTCCTGGCCGGGGTCCGAGACCGGGGATGCTCATCGAACGTCTGAATCGCGAACTGCAGCTGTCGGACGACCAGCGGGCTCGGATCCAGTCGATTTTCGATGCGCGGCGCCCGCAGCTCGAGGCCATTCAACGGGACATGGCGGCCCGCGCCGGCGAGGAGCAGCGTGAGTTGCAGGCGGAAATACGCAAGGTCCTCACGCCCGGGCAGCAGGTGCAGTTCGATCGGTGGCTCGAGCAGCAGCCGCGTGGCCGGCGCGGCCGGAACGGGGACCCGCCGCTCTACGGCAAGTAACTGATTTGACGAGGCGTGGTCCGCACACCGGCCCGGCGCGCCCCGCAGCATCACCTGCACGGAGACCGAGGATGCGAAGAATCAGCGCACGTCTGCGGTTCGGCCTCGTCCTTGCGTTGCTCCCGGCGACCGCGCTCGGCGCATCGAGCAAGAAACAGCGGATCGACAGCCACTGGAAGGATCGGGAGATCACCGTCGACGGCGACAGCGGCGAGTGGCCCGGACCTCTCGTCCCGGTCGACGAACACCAGCGCCTCGTCGCCGCCGCCGCCAACGACGGACAGTTCCTCTACATCGTGCTCAGTACAAGCGACGCCACGGCACGCGCCCAGATCATCGGGCAGGGGCTCATCGTCTGGTTCGACCCGGGCGGCGGCGAGAAGAAAAGCTTTGGTCTCAAGTTCCCGGTCGGCATGTCTGGCGGCGACATGCCGGGCCGCGGGCGCGGCTTTCGTCGTCCCGATCCGTCCCCTTCGGGAAGTAGTGCCCAGGGCGATCCCTCCGATCGCGCGGTTGCCCTCGAGCCTCCCAATCGGCTCGAGGTGATGGGGCCCGAGAAGGACGACGCGCGCAGCTTTGTCGCGGACAAGGCGCCCGGGCTGGCCGTCAGGGTGGGGCAGGTCGAGGGAGCGCTGGTGTACGAGCTCAGGGTGCCCCTTGCGCGCGCGGCCGCATATCCGTATGCCATCGGCGCGAAGAACGGGGCGCTCATCGGGATCGGGTTCGAGACGCCCAAACGAGAGCGTCCACCGCAGCGCGAAGGGCGGGGGATGGGTGGGTTCGGTGGTGGTGGCGGTGGGATGGGCGGACGCGGCGGGATGGGGCGCGGCGGCGGCATGGGACGGGGTGGCGGCGGGATGGATCGCAGTGACGTCGACCCTCCCAAGCCGTTGAAGGCCTGGGCCGTGCTTCAGCTGTCCGGCGCGCGTTGATCCGTCGTGCGGGCGATCTCGGGGTCGCCGCTGGGCGATTTTCGCGGCCGGGCCAATGGCACCAGTCGCAGCTCCTGAGAACGCTCTGGCCAGTCTCGACTTCGATCTGCCGGGGTGGCCCTGGCATCGTTCGTCGACGGCATCGGGGCAGGCCGCGGTCCGCACGTGGTCTGCCATCGGCGGCACCGTGGTTTGCAGTATGGTTGACACGACAGCCGTGTTGCGCGGCTGTGTACCGGTGACCCGGCAGGACGTCCGGGAAGGAGCACGATCTGGCCTCGCGAACGACACCCGCGTCCTCAATCCGTCTCGTCGAGTCTGCTGCCGCGGAGCTGCGGCTCTTCGAAGCACGGGCGTTCATCCGCGCCCGCGTCGCCGGTGGCGCGCTATGGCTCGTCGGCCCGTCACGCGGGGCGGTTGACGACCTCGCCCGCTCTGTTGCGCGCGAGTGTGGCGCCACGATCGGGCTGCACCGGTTCAGCGTCACGCAGCTGGCGGCGCGCCTCGCAGCCGCCGTCCTCGCGGACGCCCGGCTCGCGCCGGCGACCTACCTGGGTTCGGAAGCCGTTGCTGCGCGTGCGGTCTTCGAGGCGCAGCGCGCCGGGGCGCTGGATTATTTTGGTCCCGTCGCCGCGACGCCCGGTTTTCCACGGGCGCTCGCACGGACGCTGCAGGAACTTCGCCTCGCACACGTCGGTGAAGCCGATCTGGCTCGACTTCCGCTTGGCGGGGCCGATCTCTCTGTGCTTCTGCAGGCATTCGAACAGCAGTTCGCCCAGGCATCGGCCACCGATCGCGCCACACTGTTCGCCGCGGCCACGGCCGGGCTTCGCGCCGGAGCGGAGGGCGCCGGGGTGCCCTTGCTGCTGCTCGACGTGGCCTTCGAATCCGAGGTCGAGTTCGAGTTCCTGCAGGCCCTGATCCGCGCGTCGTCGGACGTGCTCATCACGGTTCCGTTCGGGGACGCCCAGGCGCTCCAGCGCCTCGCGTCGATGGGCGTCACGGCGCACGTGCTCGATCCCTCGGTCACGCCCTCGGGGGAGGCCGGGCCGGCGACGGATCTGATCGCGCTCCGGCGAAACCTCTTCGCCCGGAGGCAGCCCCCTGCGCGGGAGCAGGCTGGTGACGTGCGATTTTTTTCTGCGCCCGGGGAAGGGCGCGAATGCGTCGAAGTCGCCCGTCGCATCATCGAAGAAGCGCGCGCCGGTGTGTCGTTCGACGACATGGCGGTCTTCGTCCGGTCGCCCCAGCGCTATGCCGGTTTACTCGAGCACGCCTTCAAGCGCGCCGGCATTCCGGCGTGGTTCGATCGAGGCACGGTTCGTCCTCATCCAGCGGGCCGCGCCTTCATGGCCCTGCTCGCGTGCGCATGCGAGAAACTCTCGGCCCGCCGCTTCGCCGAGTATCTCTCGCTCGCCCAGGTGCCGCAGGCGGACGCGCCTCGTCTCACCGAATTCGTCGCCCCTGACGACGAGCACCTGGGCCCGATCGCCGAGCGCGGCTCCGAGGAGGACACACCTGCAGTCGTCGATCCCCCGGCGCCGGGTGGCGACGACGAGGGCATTGTCGATGGCGCCCTGCGCGCCCCGTGGAAGTGGGAGACGCTCATCGTCGAATCGGCGGTGATCGGCGGCGACCCTGGGCGGTGGCATCGGCGGCTGGCCGGGCTCGCCCAGGAGTACCGCGTCAAGATCCAGGAAGAGTCACGCGAGGATCCGGAGTCCCCGCGTGCGAAGCGGTTCCATCGTGACGTGGAGAACCTGGCGCACCTCCGAACGTTCGCGCTTCCCATCATCGACCTGCTGGCCGCGTGGCCCTCTCACGCCACCTGGGGCGACTGGCTGGGCTGGTTCGCGGAGCTCGCGCCCAGGGTGCTGCGGCAGCCGGAACGGGTGCTGCGCGTCATCGCGGAGCTGCGGCCCATGGCCGATATCGGTCCCGTCTCGCTCGATGAAGCGCGCGACGTGCTCGGAGAGAGGCTGCTCACCCTGGAGCTGGACCCGCCACGCCATCGCTACGGACGCGTCTTCGTCGGCGGTCCGCAGCAGGCCCGGGGGCGTGCGTTTCGCGTCGTGTTCGTCGCCGGCCTTGCCGAGCGCCTGTTTCCGATGAAGCCGCATGAAGACCCGATGCTGCTCGACGAGGAAATGCGCGTGCCGCTCGGCGCGGGCCTCGCGGTCCAGGAGGATCGCGGGCGGAACGAGCGGCTCATGCTCCGCCTGGCGGTCGGCAGCGCCACCGAGCGGCTGTGGCTCTCGTATCCGCGCGTCGACGTCGCCGAATCGCGCCCGCGCGTGCCGTCGTTCTACGCACTCGACATCATGCGGGCGATGACGGGGCGCGTGCCGAACCACGAAGAGCTGCAGGAGCGCGCCGCCGCCGCAGGCGCCGCGGGCCTGGCCTGGCCGTCACCCGCCGAGCCCGCGCGCGCGATCGACGACTTCGAGCACGACCTGTCCGTCCTGCGCGAACTGCTGCTGACCGACGATGCGAACGCGGTGCGGGGGCATGCCCACTACCTGCTGCAGCTGAACGAGGCGCTCAAGCGATCCGTATCCGCACGCTGGTCGCGCGCGCGTTCGTCGTGGACGCCGTTCGACGGGATCACGCGGGTGACCGGCAACACGCGCGAGCTGCTGGCGCGCCAGCGACTCGCGTCACGACCCTACTCGCTCTCGGCGTTGCAGAAGTTTTCGAGCTGCCCCTACCAGTTCCTGCTGTCGGCGGTGTACCGGCTGCAGCCGGCCGAGGACCCGGAACCGCTCCAGAAGCTGGATCCGCTCACCCGCGGCGCGCTGTTCCATGCGGTGCAGGCCGCGTTTTTCCGGGAACTGCGCCAGAGCGGGGGGCTGCCGCTGACGGAGGCCGGTCTTCCCCGGGCCCTTGCCGTGCTCGACTCGATGGTGGCGCGCATCGCGGCCGGATACTACGAGCGGCTCGCCCCGGCGATCGATCGCGTCTGGCGCGACGAGGTGGCGGACATCGCGAGAGACCTGCGCGTCTGGGCGCGGCGTCTGCCCGATGCGGGCGACTGGCGGCCCGAGTACTTCGAATACAGCTTCGGCCTCTCCGACGACGGCCGCGACCCGCGCAGCGTCCCCGATCCGGTCCTCGTCGATGGCCGCTTTCTCCTGCGGGGCTCGATCGACCTGATCGAGCAGCAGCCGGGAGGCGTGCTGCTGCGTGTGACCGACCACAAGACCGGAAAGAATCGGACGACGCCGAGAACGATCATCGGCGGCGGGGCCGCGCTCCAGCCCGTGGTGTACAGCCTCGTGGTGGAACAGCTCATGGCCACGCCCGTGGCGTCGGGCCGCCTCTTCTACTGCACCGCCGCGGGCGGGTTCACGAACCACGAGATCCCCATCAACGAGCAGACCCGGCGGGCCGGCCTCGAGGCGCTCGAAATCGTCGATCGTGCGATTGAACTGGGCTTCCTCCCGGCCGCGCCCGCCGATCGGGCGTGCGTCTGGTGCGACTTTCGGACCGTGTGCGGACCGCACGAGGAGAAGCGCACCCGGATGAAGTCCCAGGACAAGCTGGGGGACCTGCGCGCGCTGAGGGAAATGCCATGAGCGCGCTCGCCGACCAGTCCGCCCGCGACGCGATCGCGACGGCGCTCGACGAGACCCTGGTCGTCGAAGCGGCCGCAGGCACGGGAAAGACGACCGAGCTCGTCAAGCGGATCCTGCGGATACTCGGGACGGGACGCACGACCGTCGAGAAGATTGTCGCGGTCACGTTCACCGAGAAGGCAGCCGGGGAGCTGAAGCTGCGTCTCAGAGAGGCTCTTGAGCACGAACGCGCGGCGGTGAAGGAGGTCGACGTCCGGCAGCAGCTCGATAAGGCGCTCGCGAGCCTCGAGGAGGCGCACGTCAGCACCATCCATGGCTTCTGCGCCGAGCTGCTGCGCGAGCGACCGGTCGAAGCGTGCGTCGACCCGCTCTTTGCCGTGCTGACCGAGGCGCAGGCACAGCGCCTGTTCGACGAAGCGTTCGCCGGCTGGTTGCAGGCGAAGCTGGCCGATCCGCCGGAGGCCGTGCGCCGCGCGCTTCGGCGCACGAGGCCGGTGTCGTTCTCGGGACAGGCCCGTCCGCATCCGGATGGGCCCGTGGATCGCCTGCAGCGCGCCGCCTGGGATTTGTCGCAGTGGCGGGACTTCTCCGCCGCGTGGACGCGCCGGCCGTTCGATCGTGAGGCCCATGTCGACCGCCTCGTGACCGACCTGCGGGCGTTCGCCACCATGACCGAGCGGCCGTCGTACGCACGGGACTACCTCTATCTGGATACCGCGCCGGCCCGGCACCTGAGCCAGGAGATCCAGGGCCGCGACGAGAAGGGCGCGCGCGACGTCTCCGAGTACGACTGGCTCGAAGCCCGTCTCGTCGATCTGTCGCGCGATCGCAGCTTCTCCAAGGCGCGCCACGGCCGCGGCCCGGGCTATGCGCCCGGCGTCGCCAGGGCCCTCGTGGTCGAGACGCTCGACTCGCTGCGCGCGCAGCTCGACGGCTTCCGGCTCGATGCCGACGCGGATCTCGCGGCCGGGCTGCAGCAGGAGCTCGAGGGCGCCCTCCAGCGCTACGAAGACCTGAAAGCGAGGGCCGGGGCGCTGGACTTCCTGGATCTGTTGCTCAAGACCCGGACGCTCGTGACCGGCAACGCGGCCGTCCGCCGGGGGTTCCAGTCGCGCTTCACGCATCTCTTCGTCGACGAGTTCCAGGACACGGATCCGCTGCAGGCGGAGATTCTGCTGCTGCTCGCAGCCGCCGATCCGACCCACGTCGACTGGCGGACCGCGGTCCCTGTTCCCGGTCGCCTCTTCATCGTCGGCGACCCGAAGCAGTCGATTTACAGGTTCCGCAGGGCCGATGTCGGCATTTATCGCGAGGTCTGCGAGCACCTCGAGAGATGCGGAGCGCAGCGGTTGCGACTGACGACCAGCTTCCGCAGCGTGCCGCAAATCCAGGCGTGCATCAACGCGGCGTTCGCCCCGGTCATGACAGGGGATCCGTTCACGCTGCAGGCCGATTACGTGCCGCTCACACCCGTCAGGTCCGACACTCCGTCCCAGCCCGCGGTCATCGCGCTGCCCGTGCCCGCACCCTACGCCACCCGGAACGTCTCGGCGATCGCGATTGAGAAGTCACTGCCCGACGCGGTTGGCGCGTTCGTGGACTGGGTGGTCACCCGGAGCGGATGGATGGTCACTGAGCGGTCAGGAGATCACCCGGTCAACGTCGCGCCGAAGCACGTCTGCATCCTCTTCCGGCGGTTTCTCAGCTTCGGGGAAGACGTCACGCAGCCGTACGTGCAGGCGCTCGACGCCAGGGGAGTGCGTCACGTCCTGGTGGGAGGCAAGTCGTTTCACGACCGGGAGGAGGTCGAGAGCGTGCGCGCCGCACTGGCGGCGATTGAGTGGCCCGACGACGAGCTGTCGGTCTTCGCGACGCTGCGGGGGGCGCTCTTCGCGATCGGGGACGAGGAGCTGTTCGAATGGAAGCAGGGAGATCGCGCGGCCGGGTTCGGTGTGCTCCATCCGTTCCGGATCCCCTCGTCGGTCACCCCGCATCTGGCTCCGATCGCCTCGGCGCTGCAGCTTCTCCGGAGGCTGCACGGCCGCCGCAACTACGTGCCGCTCGCCGAGACGATTCATGAACTGATGCACGCGACGCGTGCGCACGTGGGCCTGGTGCTGCGGACGGCCGGAGAGCAGGCGCTCGCGAACGTGCTGCACGTGGCCGAACTGGCGCGCCAGTACGAAGCCGGCGGGGGCATCTCGTTCCGCGGATTCGTCGACGAACTGCGCGCCGCGGCGGAGACGGCCCAGGCCGCCGAAGCGCCGATTCTCGAGGAGGGGAGCGACGGCGTTCGCATGATGACCGTTCACAAGGCGAAGGGGCTGGAGTTCCCGATCGTGATCCTGGCGGACGCCACCTGCAAGCTGTCGCGTGCGGACGCCGGACGGTGGCTCGATTCGGAGCGCCGCCTGTGCGCGTTGAAGCTCGGAGGCTGGGCCCCCGTCGACCTCCTCCTGCACGACGGCGAGGAGGCCGCACGCGACAAAGCCGAAGCGGAGCGTCTCACTTACGTCGCCGCCACGCGCGCCCGCGACGTGCTCGTGATTCCGGTCGTCGGGGATGGACCGTACGAGGGCGGCTGGCTCGATCCGCTGATGCCCGCGATCTACCCGCCGGAGCCGGCCCGGCGGACGCCCGGCACGCCCGCAGGGTGCGCGGCGTTCCAGTCGAAGGACTCGGTGATGAATCGTCCCGACGGCGATCCCGCGCGGTCCCAGACCGTCGCGCCGGGGGCCTATGTCTTTGGAGCGTCCAACAGCCAGTCGCCGGCTCCCGCTTCCCGAACCCCGAGTGCCGAATCCCGAGTCCCGACAGAGTACACAGTGGTGTGGTGGGATCCGCATTGCCTTCGCCTTGGCGCGGCGTCTTCCTTCGGCCTGCGTCGCGACGATCTGATCGTGAAGGACGGCGACAAGTTGGCCATCGAGGAGCGAATGATCGCGTATGAGCGCTGGCGCGCCGATCACGCCGCGGTCGTAGAAGTGGCGAGCCGGCCGGGCGTGCGTGTCCAGACGGCGACGGCGTGGGCCGCCGCGGCCGCGCGGGACGGCATCGATCAGGTCATCGCCGAGGCGGCGCAGATTGACATCATCGAACTGCGCGGCGCCGCGGACCGGCCCCGCGGCCCCAGGTTCGGCACGCTGGTCCACGCCGTGCTGGCGACGGTGCCGCTCGATGCGTCCGACGCCGTGGTGGAGCGGACAGCAGACACTCAGGGCCGGCTGCTGCTCGCCTCAGCCGTCGAGGTCGCGGCGGCTGCCGTGGTCGTGACGTCCGTGCTGCGGCACGATCTCATCGGCCGCGCGCGCGCCGGCACGGGGCTCAGGCGCGAGTCGCCGATCACGTGGCTGCAGAAAGACGGCACGATGATCGAGGGTGTGCTCGACCTCGCCTTCGAGGAGAGCGGGGTCACGGTCGTCGTCGACTTCAAGACCGACCACGAACTGGCCGCCGGCGAAAATCGATATCGCGCGCAGCTGCAGCAATACGTGAATGCGGTGGCGCGGGCGACCGGGTCGGCTGCCGCCGGCGTTCTCTTCAAGGTGTAGGGCGGGCCGCGCGCTCATTCACCGCGCTGACGGCCTCTCGTGGCTTTCACGTCCGCGCGCTTCTTCTTCGAGGTGAGACGCCGCTCCCTGGAGGCCGCCCCGGGCTTCGTCGGGCGGCGCTTTTTCGGGCGGCGCGACGCCTGCTCGATGAGCGCCACGAGCCGATCCCGCGCCGCCTCCCGGTTCTGCCCCTGGGTGCGATGCTCGCGGGAGTCGATCACCAGTACGCCGCCCGTGGTCAGCCGGCTGCCGGCGAGTGCCCTCAATCGCGTCTCGATCTCCACCGGGAGAGAAGACCGACCGATGTCGAACCGCAGCTGGACCGCGGTCGACACCTTGTTGACGTTCTGACCGCCAGGTCCGGACGCGCGTACGAACCGCTCGTCGATCTCCCCGTCCTCGATCGACAGCGTGTCCGAAATCCGGATCATGACGGCGTCGGACTCAGTTCCGGCGATTGCCGGTGAATCGCAGCAGCATCATGAACAGGTTGATGAAGTCGAGGTAGAGGGTCAGCGCCCCGACGATCGCATAGGAACCCGTCCGGCCGTCCGGCATCGCCAGCGCCATCGCCTTGAGGCGCTGCGCGTCATATGCCGTCAGTCCGGTGAACACGATGACGCCGATGAAGGACAGCACGAACTGGAGGCCGTCGCTGTGCCAGAACATCCCGACGAACGAGGCGATGACGACCCCGATGAGGCCCATGAAGAGAAACTGTCCCCAGCCCGCCAGACTGCGCTTCGTCACGGTGCCGTACCCCGCGAGAGCCCCGAACGTCCCGGCCGTCACCATGAACGTGGTCGCGACCGACTCCCCCGTGAACGCGAGCAGCACGAATGCCATCGTCAGACCGGTGAGCGCGGAGTAGGCCATGAACAGCAGCGACGCCATCGCCGGAGCCATGGATTGCACGCGCGCGGACAGCCAGACGACGATCCCGAGCTGGCCGATCATCAGGCCCCAGAAGAGCGGCCGGTTGCGGGCAATCGTGAGGACGATTTCCGGACTGGCCGCGACGAAGTACGCGACGAGGGCCGTAATCGTGAGCCCGGCGGCCATCCAGCCATAGACCGAGCGGAGGAACACGGTGACGCGCTCGTCCGCCGCGTAGGGCCGGGTGAACGCGGTATCCGGTGTGATTTCGTCGAAACGTGCCATGCGCACAACCTCCTTGGTTGGTGATCCTTCGATGCTAGCACGGCCCGGCCGGCGCGCCCGGGCGGGCGCGAGTGTACCCAGACGGGCTTCGGATGTCGTTTGCCCCGGACGGCCTCGAGACGACCCGGAGGTGCCAGACGGCCCACCGCTCAACGTCATCGAAGCCCGGACGCGCCCATCCGCCAGGGTGGCGGATAACCGCGACGACGGGCGACCGGGGCCGTATACTACCCGTATGACAGCACAGACCTACGCCAACCATGCGCACCGGCCGACACCCACCGCGGTCGGAGGTTTCTTCCTCGTCGTGGCGCTCGCGTCCTTCGCGATGCGGTGGTTCAATGTGGGCGGCCGGGCGTCCTTTGCGGTCGGTCTGCTTGCGCTCTGCGGTGCGGTCCTGACGCTGCTGCTGATCAGCCGCGCCTATACGACCAAGCTGCAGGACCGGATCATCAGACTCGAGATGCGCGTGCGGGGCGCGAGGGTCTTGACGCCGGATCAGCAGCGCCTGCTCGAGCAGTTGTCCATCAAGCAGGTTGTCGCGCTGCGATTCGCGTCCGATCCTGAACTGCCGGCCCTTCTCGAACGCGCGACCCGCGAGAAGCTCGCGCCGGCGGACATCAAGCGTGCGATTACGGTCTGGACTCCGGATCTCGACCGCACGTAGCTCGGTGAACCCGTCCCGCAACGGGACGTTCCAATTGGAGACGGCACCATGTCTCAGCCTCAAGTCTGCGCACATCCCGGATGCTCATGCGCCGTGACTCCGAACGGCGAGTTCGGCAAGTACTGCAGCGACCACTGCAAAGACGCGAAGGGCATGACCGAGCTGCGGTGCGGGTGCAATCACCCCGCCTGCCGCTGACGCATCGCTGACCGCCCCGCAGGCGGCCTCTTCTTCTCCGCTCCAGCCCGGCCTCCTTGCGCCTCGGCGCTGCTGAGTGCGCGCACAAGGCTCTGCCGGCGAAGCTCACGAGCTGCTCCGGTCGAACGGCGTGCCGACGCGTCCTTCGAGGCCAACCGGCACGGACCGGTGACGATTTTCGAAGCGGCCGCCTCGTCCGGCGTCGCACCGTGCCACATCGACGTGGGTCGTTGGACGCTTGGTGCGTTGACGTGTGGCACGTTTATCCGCGAAGCCCCGCCCTTTCGAACACCACCGTGGCCACGGCGGAGTAGTCGTCCTCGCCGTGGCCGGAGGCGACGAGCGTGTCCACGAGTTCGTGCACCGCGTCCGAGACCGTCCCCGCGACGCTGTATTCGGCACGCGTCGCGCTCGCGATGCGCAGGTCCTTCGCGTAGAGGGCGGCCCGAAAGCCTGGTTTGTAGTTCTCGTGCAGGATGCGCTCGCCGTGGACTTCCAGCACCCGACTCGCCGCAAATCCCCCCAGCAGCGCGTCCCGTACGAGCGCGGGGTCCACCCCGGCTCTGCGCGCGAGCGCGAACGCTTCGCTCACGGCGGCGAGCGCCCCGCCGATGACCATCTGGTTGCAGACCTTGCACAGCTGCCCTGCGCCGGAGTCGCCGATCCGGACGATTCGATCGCGGTTGCCCATCGCCTCGAGTATCGGCCTGACCATTGCGAATGCGCCGGCGTCGCCGCCCACCATGATTGAGAGCGTTCCATTGGTCGCGCCGATGTCGCCCCCGCTCACCGGTGCATCGAGCATCGTGGCATCCAGCGCCGTCGCCCGTTCGGCCAGCCGCCGCGCGGCGGCCGGCGCGATGCTGCTCATGTCGATCAGGATCGTTCCGGGCTGTATGGTGGTGAAGACCCCATGGTCTCCCTCGAGCACGAGCTCCACGTCTGGTGCGTCAGGGACCATCGTGATGATGCGCCTGGCCCGCCGGGCCACATCCGCGGGGGACGTGGCGGGTGCAGCGCCGGCCTTCACGAGTTCGTCCACGGGCCCCTGGCTGCGGCTGTGAACGACGAGCGGAAAGCCGTGCTTCAGAAGGTTGTGCGCCATGGGCCGGCCCATGAGGCCGAGGCCGATGAAGCCGATGGTGTCGCGTGTCTGCATATCCGGATCATCGCACGCAGAGACCCTCTCGCGACATCGGCGCCACACGCGGCGGCGCCCGATCACCACGCGACGGGCGTGTTCGGTGGTCCTGCGCCGACGTGGGTGCGACGAAGCGCCCGGAAGACCCACCAGCCCACGAGCATCGCGAGCACGGCGCCGACCAGCGAACCGGCCAGGGCGCCCGGGTACACGCGTCCGGCACCGGTGGCGGCCGCCGCAACCGCCGCCATCGTGGCGAGCGCCACAGGAACCATGGCCAGGTCGTGCCGCAGCAGCGTCGCGTACGCGAGGACCATTCCGGCCGCAGTCACGAGCGCCCCTACCGCCCATCCGGTAGCACCGAGACCCGCCGGTGCTCCGCCGGCCAGTCCGCCGAGCAGAGCCAGGGCAACAAGGCCCACCGCCCTTCTTTGCGTCCACGAATTTGTCAGTCGTTCGACGACCAGCACACCCGGTAACACGACGGCGATCGCCATCAGGAGTGCGGGGATGGGACTGACGGCCGCCTGCACCGCCGGCATCACGGCGCCCGCGCCGGCCACGTCGGGCAGGCGCGCCCAGGCAGGCGTCCGAAGCGACGCGTCCAGTGCCGCCACGGCCGACCCGAACAGGCCCGCCGCCACGCCCAGCCGCAGCGCCTCGCGGTCGTCCAGGCGGCCCGAACGATCCAATCGATGCGGAACGGACCCGAGCCCCAGGCCGACGAGCCCGGCCTGCAACACGAGTCCGACGAGACCGAGCGCCACCGCGACGACCACCTGGACGCGGAGCGGCGCCGCGGTCGTGAAGCTGGCGAGCGCGACCGGCCACGCATTGGCCGCGTGCGCGATCGACGCGGCCAGCATGATCGCCCCCCCCGCCGCGAATAGAGCCGGCGCATAGCGCCCCCGGCTCCAGGCCACGATGCCGACCACGGCGGAGCCGACGAGCAAGGCCGCGAACGTCAGCGTTTCCACGAGCCGGAGCATGCGGTTCCGTGTCGCAGATGCGCGCTGCCGGCGCTGCCATTCGTCCGGAACGTAAATGTACCGGGTGATCGCGACAACGTCGGCGCCCGCAAGTTCCACCGCGATGCGGGGCTCGCCGCTCCCGAGAGGAGCGATCGTCCCGTCGCGGAACGTGAACGTCCAGTCCGTGCGCGCCGGAAGCCTGACGGGAGTCGCCGAAATCTCTTCTGCCTGGCCGTGGACACCATCGAGGCCGAACGTTCGCCGGACGGCGTCCACGGCGAGACGCCGCGCACCGGATTCGTCGAGCGATGCGCCCGCGCGCCCTTCCGGCAACGTGTGCCGCACGCCGTCCGCATCGCCCGACGCGGTGATCAGCACTTGCCATTCCTCGGCGCGCTCCGCGAGGTCCCCCTCGAACGACGCGAGCCGCACGCGCCAACGCGGCCTGGGAAGGTAGGTCCCGAGCAGTGCATGCCACCGCTCTTCGCCCGCGGTTTCGAGGACAATCTCGTGGCCGCTCGCGTCGCCATCGTCCGGCACCGGCAGAACGCGCCAGTCCGGACCGGAAAGGCGGGCACCCGTCGCCGTGTTCAGGCGCGAGTCGATCGCGCGCCGGGCGAGGCTCGAGGCCTCAGTGCGGGTCACGCCCAGCCTCCCGAACGGATTGGCCCTGGCGTCGCGGATGATGCCCGTCGCGCAGACGATCAAGCCCGCGGCCCCGAGGATCAGCCACGCGTACCGCATGCGCGGGTTCAGCTCCGCACGCGCCGACACGGCGGGGGCTTGCGTCAGCTCCTGGACTGGCGGCGGGCTCCACGCCGCGTTGCGATCGGTGTCGGACAACGCGGTCCAGCCCCCCTCGCGGATGCGGCGATACAGCACAATCCACAACGGCGTGAGCGTCAGCGCGACGATCATCACGCGGTCGAACCAGATGCCCGTGCCACTCGCCAGGAAGACCGGTAGGGCGAACCACACCACATCGAACGTGAAGTGCAGGACGATCGCCGGCAGCAGCCCGAAATACACGTACAGCAGGCCGAATCCGATAGAGGGAACGATCAACTCGATCGGTCTGGCGAAAGCGGGCTGGTTCGGGTACGGCGCGTGCCCGGACCCGAACACGATCGCCTCGACGACGAACCCGGCGATGAGACAAGCCCGGCGATGTCCCAAACGGTCGCCGATGAGCGCGGCCCCTGCCAGCGGGACCGCACGGAACAGCGCTTCCTCCCAGAAGCCTGCCTGGAACGAATTGGCGATGGCGGAGAGCCACGGTGCATATGTGGCGAGGACGTCGGGGTGCACCAGCGCGTCAGCCGGCGACCACCAGCCGAACAGCTTCGTCATGACGAGGTAGAGCGCGACGTCGTACGCGAAGAAGAGGCTGACGAGCAGGTACCCACCGACCGTTCGGCCGAGGATTGCCGTGGATGCACCAGGGCCTCCGGGAGACCACGACCGCCAGAGTTGCGGATGGCGTCCGAACGCCCGACGGGTGAGCGTCTCGGCGGTCATGAACGACAGTGCGAAGAACGTGGAAAAGCCGACAAACCCCGCGCCCATCAGCGTCAGCTTCGCCGCAACGAAGGTGGTTCGTGGAAGCGCCGTGTCGTATGTCATCCAGAGGAGAGGGAACTCGTTCAGGGACGCGAGGGTCTGGAGCAGTCCGACCGTCACGCCCCAGAACGCCGCCTGCCGCCAGAGGACGTAGCGGCGGCGCATCATGAAGAAGAGCCCGACGCCGATCCCGCCGACGACGTAGAGGAGCGCCATCGCGACCACCGATCCCACGCCGATTGCCTCGTTCGCCGATCGCATGCCTGCGTAGCGCCGCGTGAACGATTCCGGGATGCGGATGAAGTGGGTGAGCTCCGTGAGGCGGTCGCCCGAGACCGCGAGGCGCAGGCGGTAGCGGCCCTCGTTCAGCGTCTCCGAGGAGCGTTCGTAGGTGAACGTATGATCCACCCGGCCGCCCGGACGGCGTTCCTGCCCCTGCTCGACCAGGCTGAACCGCCGGAGGTCAACATTCCAGCGCGTCCTGGCCCCCTCTTCGGCGATCGCGCGAGCCGTCGCGCCGTCCAGCGCCGGCCCGGGGGTCTCTTCGCGCAGCCGCTCGACGAACCCGTACGGTGTCCCGTCAG
Source organism: Acidobacteriota bacterium (assembly GCA_031361295.1). GTDB lineage: Bacteria > Acidobacteriota > Vicinamibacteria > Vicinamibacterales > 2-12-FULL-66-21 > JALZOC01. The sequence continues at coordinate 34,982 of JANMCN010000300.1, forward strand.
GCGTGAACCGGATCGTCGTCTCGTTCGTCTCGCCTTCCTTGAAGTGCCGGACCCTCCACGTGTACGCCGCATAGAGTTGCTCCCGCAGCATGCGGGTGAGCGCCTCCTTCCCGCCCCCTTCGAGCTCCACGAACGTCTGCGCCTCGTCGTCTCCGCTGAACGACGCAGCCTGCCGGTAGTCCGCAGGCCCGAGCGACTCGCGCGCCATGACTCGTCGCGCCTGGGCGAGCGCCGCGTCCCGATCCATGCTGATGTTCAGCGCGACAATCGGGAATGCCCGGGGGAAGTAGCGGACGCCGACGAAGGCAGCTCCGAGGGAGAGGGCGGCGAGCAGGATCCAGAATGCGGGTTTTTTCACGACGACTCCTTGCCGGTGCGCACGCCGGATTCTATGCCCTGGATCCCGCCTGGAACAGCAGGGCTCTGGACGATTTTGTAATGGCTCGCCAGGTTTGTAACCCGATCCGACGACGAACGGGGCGGAGGGACCGGCAACGCTCAGAATTGTTAACGTTTTGCGAACTCGTAATCCACCGCGATCGGAACGGATCGTGTAGCGGACGGCACTGCACCTTTCCAAGGATCAGAGCAGCCCAATGAGCCTCATGTCCGCGTTCGCCACCGACGTGGCGATCGATCTCGGCACCGCCAATACGTGCGTGTTCGCACGCGGCCGCGGCATCGTCCTCAACGAACCGTCAATCGTGGCATTCAATACTGCGACCGGCGCGATCGAAGCGGTCGGCATCGAAGCCCACGAGATGCTGGGCCGGACCCCTCCGAACATCAAGCCGGTGAGACCCATGCGCGACGGCGTCATCGCCGACTTCGACGCGGCGGAGAAGATGCTGATGTACTTCGTGCGCAAGGCGCACGGCAGGCGCGCGTTCGTGCGGCCCCGGCTCGTCATCGGCGTGCCGCCGGAGATCACGCCCGTCGAACGGCGCGCCGTCAAGGACAGCGGCTTTCGCGTGAAGGCCAGCGAAGTGCACCTGGTGGACGAGTCCATGGCGGCGGCCATCGGGTCGGGGCTGCCCGTCACCGAGCCGGCCGGCAACATGATCATCGACATCGGTGGCGGCACCACCGACATCGCGGTCATCTCGCTCGCGGGTACGGTCTATGGAAAGTCCCTGCGGGTTGCCGGCGACGCGATGGACGAAGCCATCCTTCAGTACATGCGCAAGGCGTGCAACCTTCATATCGGCGAACGGACCGCGCAGCAGATCAAGTACGAAGTCGGGTCCGCGAGTCCCCTGGACAAGCCGCTGTCGATGGAGGTCAAGGGGCGCCATGCCATCGAAGGCGTGCCGAGAACCGTGACCATCACGGACACCGAGATTCGCGAGGCGCTGGCCGAACCGCTGCGCCAGATCTGCCAGGCGGTGCGTGACTCGCTCGAAAAAATTCCGCCTGAGCTGTGCGCCGACATCTATGACCGCGGTGTGGTCCTCACGGGCGGCGGGGCGCTGCTCCGCAATCTCGACGCCCGGCTGCGTCACGAGACCGGGCTGCCCGTCCTCGTCGCGGAGAATCCGCTCACCTCGGTTGTGCTCGGCGCCGGGATGATTCTCTCGGACCTCCCGCTGCTGCGCAAGGTGTCCTGGGGATAACGAGCTCTGACAAGCGTTGGGAGGCGAGGTGCCCGGCCTCGCCTCTTTTTCTGCGGGCCATCGCTGCTTCCTGTCACCCCTACCGCAACTCCTTTCTGTCACACAGACGAGCTCCAGCACGCCGCCGCCGGTAGTCGTGAAGAAACCTGCGCGCGGCTGAGCGTTTCCTCACGACTCCTGGCACGGAAGTTCCTACGCAGAATGGTGAAACGTGCACATCACCAAAAAGGGGAACTCCGATGGAACATTCGAACACCACAAACTCCGACGCTGGCACCGGGAGCGGCATCATGGACCGCGTGCGTGAGCGCGCGACAGCCCAGCTGTCCGCGCAGAAGGACCGCGCGACCGATGGGCTCGGCAGCGTGGCGCAGGCCGTACGGCAGAGTACCCAGCAGCTCCGCGACAACAAGCAGGATGCGATTGCCTCGTACGTCGAGAAGGCCGCCGATCAGATCGATCGGTTCTCGACCGCGCTGCGCAACCGCGACGTCGGCGAACTGGTCAGCGACGTGCAGCGCTTCGCGCGCAGACAGCCCGCGCTCTTCGTCGGTTCCGCCTTCGTCGTCGGCCTCATCGGCGCACGCTTCCTGAAAAGCTCCTCCGACAACGCCCGCCGCCGAACGCTCGAGCCATACGGGACGTCCTCGCGCGGGATGGATTACGCAGGCAGGGGAATCTGATGGCGGCCGCGGGACGGGACGACCGCTCTCTCGGAGAGCTCTTCTCGGAACTGTCGCGGGAGACGGGAACACTCATCCGCAAGGAATTCGAGCTTGCGACGACGGAAATGACCGCGAAGGCGAAGGTGGCCGGCGGTCATGTCGGGATGGTGGCCGCAGGGGGCGCGCTCGCGCATGCGGGGCTGCTCGTGACGCTCGCGGCGCTCGTCATCGGACTGGCCCAGCTGGGCATCACGCCATGGCTCGCGGCCGTCATTGTCGGCGTGCTCACGATCGGCGTCGGCTACCTGCTCGTCAACAGAGGGCTTGCCTCGTTGCGGCAGACCAGCGTCGCCCCCACCCAGGCGATTCAGGCGATGAAGGAGAACTCCACATGGACGACAAGACAAAAGGCATAGGGGTCGAGCGCACCTCAGGGCGCTCGGACGAATACATCAGCGGGCGCGAAGCGCTCGACACCGACGGCCGGATCGGCGAGCGCGGCACGTCGCGCATTCCGAGCCGCACGAACCCGACCACGGGCGGAGGCGGCGCAGCCGCTCCTTTCGACACGACGCGCCACCTGTCCACCCCCTCCTCGACGGATGCGCCGGCCGAGGAGCGGACGCGCGAGATTCGCGCCCAAATCGAGCAGACGCGGGGCGAGTTGTCGGAAACGGTGAACGCCATCCAGGAGCGGCTGCGCCCCGGCAACATCGCGTCGAGCGCGGCGGAGAGCGTGAAGACCACTGTCAGGAACGTGGCGAGCGAAAAGGTCCAGTTCGTTGCCGACACGGCCCGGGACATGGCGGATTCGGAACCCGTGCAGTATGTGCGGGCGAACCTCATGCCGACCGCGATGATCGGCATCGGGCTCGCGGGTCTCACGTGGCTTGCGTTCGGCAGCCGCGAAACGCAATCGGGCAGCCGCGATCGATATCGCGCAAGTGGCAGGACATCCCGCGATTGGCGCCGGCTCACTCCCTATAACGAAGGCGATCGATACTACCGTGGCAGAACCGGGGACGCGGGTCAGCGCGGCGAGGCCGCCCGGTCCGGCTTCGGAGAGGCCGGGTTCGGAGAAGCCGGCTATCCGGGGCAGGGCGGATACGAAGCGGCGGCGGCTTACAACCCCGATCTCTCCACGGACCGCTACCCGGGCACCCGCGGGAGCTCTGCCAGGGCCGACCACAGCGCCAGCCGCCGGGAGGACGGCGATGGCAGCTCGTCGTGGACAGACATGGCCGATGGCGTGAGCCGGACGGCGGAGGACTTCGGCCGGCGCGCCCAGCAGACGACGCGCGTCGCGCAGCGCAAGCTCCAGCGGACATGGCAGCAGAGCCCGCTCATGATTGGTGCCGCGTCCGCCGTCCTCGGGTTGATCGTCGGGATGGCGGTGCCCGAAACCGACATCGAAAACGAGTACATGGGTGAAGCACGGGACCGCGCCCTCGAAGGGGTGCAGCAGACCGTCCGCGAGACGGTCGGCAAGGTTCAGGAGGTCGCGAGTCAGGCCGTCGAGGCCGTCAGTGGCGATCAGAAACCGGGCGGCCAGCAGTCCGGTCAGGCCGGGCAACCCCCGAAGACACCTGGCGCCGCGTAAAAGCTTCAACAGGGCCCGGCCCACTGCCGGGCCCTGCGTTTACCCAGGGACGCTTTTCAACCCATCACGTGCGAGAGCCAGCGACCCACATCCACCCTGAAGTCCGTTCCCTTCGAGAGTTCCAGTTCACGCTCCATCGTCGGGAGGTCGAGGGCCTGTTCAGAGAGGACGCGGCGGACCGAGTCCTCCGTCTGCGTGACCTCGAACAGGTTTACAAAGAAGTCCACGAGAAACGGGCGATCGTCGATTGACGTCCTGACGCGCGTCGGGGCGCCGCCGGACATCTCGATCCCGAAATCGACGCCGCCGGACTCGGACAGGAGCCCCAGGAACAACCGGTCGGACTCGTCACCCGCGTTTCGGCCGCCGGACGCGAGGACGCGCGTTTCCTGACCGTCGGAATCGCAGTACACCTTGGCGCGTGAGGGGAGGGTGATGACCCACGTCTCCCACGCGGCACCGTCCCATTCGAGCGTCAGGAGCGTACGAGATCGCAGCGTCACGGCGGGGAACTCGACGGCGTCCTCTGCCAGCGCGCGTCGAATGACCTCGTCGAGCGAGACGGGATCCCGCGGGACCCGGAGGGGATAGAGGTCTGCGCGGGTCCTGAACTGTTTGACGCGTTCCTCGAGCGCTGCGAGAACTCGGAATCGCAGGTGGCGCGGGGGCCGCATGTCCAGAGTCTACCCCCGCGCGTGCGCCTGATGCACACGCGAGCCCACGGACCCATCCTGTAACACGCGCTCCGGATCTGTCATCGCCGGGCGCTTTTTCAGGGCGATCTCCCGGTAAAGCCTTGCAGTCCGGCAATGGCCGGGCGGCACACCCGTTGCACTCTTCTGGGACGTTCCCCCAGGAGACTGATTAGATGACCCGGACAGTAGGCGCGGCGCTCGGATTTTTGCTCGTTGTGTTGTTTTTCGCAGCCGTGGCTGTCGAAAGTACGCGTGCGGCCTCAGCGCCGCCCGTCACGTACGCGGCCGCCCGATAGGGCCGCGGACTCCCGGTCAGGCTTTGGGTTCTGCGCGTTCGAGCAACGACGTGCTCGGGGTCAAACCCCAAAGCCGGCCTTACTGCATCGTCGGTGCACGTCCGGCAGGCGGGATGTTCAGGCGACGGTGCTCGCTGTCCCAACCACTGGCGCGTCGTCCTCGCCTTCGAGAAGGACCGGCGTGGTGCGCTGTCGCCGGGCGAGCAGCCGCTCCGCCGGGGACATGCCCGACAGCAGTCGGACCGAAACCTGGTAGGCGATGCTGAAGACTGCAAGAGCCGACCAGTAGGCGACCCCTCCCGCCAGCGCGACAATCCACGCAATCACGGCGATGACGATGAGATCGGCGGCGGCGAGGAGCGCGCGGCGCGCGGCCCGGCGACGAAGTTCCTCCGGCTCCACTTCCAGTTTGAGCCGCAGCGCGAAGGGGCTGTTCGGTCCGGAAGGTTTCGGTCCGGGCTGTCCTGGAACGGTGGTCCCTTCGAGCGGTGCGCTGTAGTACTCCGCAAACTCAGCAGCGACCTCGTCCGGATCGAGGCGGAGTGCTGACGCGTATCCCCGGATGAAGGAGCGGTTGTACATCCCGCCCGGCCAGCGTGAGCAGTCGCCCTTTTCGAGGCCCGCGAAAAGCGAGGCGGCGACCTTGGTGGAGGCGGCGATTTGCTCGAGGGTGACGTGTTGCTTCTCCCGTTGGCGTCGCAGCCGTTCGCCGAATGCGCGTCGCTCGTTGATCACCCCTGGTCCTCGTGAATCCTGGCCGTCGCGAGCCAGTCGCTGCTGACCTGATCGTTGCCGAACCTCGCGGGAGTCCGGCTCACGAGGTTATACGTGGCGCGTGCTGCCACGAGGGCCGCCGCGCCCACCACGAAGATCCATAGTTTCAAGGCTGTCACTCTCTGTGAATGGAAGAGGCTCTCCGATTCAGGCCCGGTGCAAAGACAATTCCGGATTCGCCGGTGTGATTGCGGCGCTTTTCCTGGGCGCGAGAGCCACGGCCTCGCGAAACGTCGGATTCCGCTGCGGTAACAATTACCATCTACACTCAGATCGCGCCGGAATTCAGCGCGTGCTTGCGCCCCGGAAACATCCGCATTGCTTTCCTCGTGTGATGCCCTGATTATGAGCCAAAGAGTTCTGGAGTGCAGCCGCTCAGATCGCTCAGGCGCAATTTTTTTCGATGGTCGGGTTGCGTCCCTTTGCGGGGCTTCCAGAACTGCCCTCACCTTTGACATCCCTGCCGTGCGGCACGCGACCCTGCGTCGCGATCGTCGGAGATCCTGATGCCCTCAACCCCCGATGCTCTCGTGCGCGAATGGTTCGACACCGTCTGGAATCAGGGTCGAGAAGACGCCATCGATCGACTCATGGCGCCCAATGCTGAAGTCCACGGTCTCAGTGGTCCCAAAGGCGCTCCGATCCGAGGTGCCGAGGCGTTCAAGCCGTTCTTCCGGATGTTCAGGCGCGCGCTGAGCGACCTGCAGATCGATGTCGCGCGGACAGTGGTGCAGGGCGATCTGGTGGTTGCGCACTGTCGCGTGTTCGGGCGACATGCCGGAGACTCGCTGGGCGGGCCTGCCACGAACAATGTGGTCGAATTCTGGGGAATGGCGCTCCTCCGGGTCGAACACGATCGCATTGTCGAAGGCTGGAACTGCTTCGACTTTCTCTCGATGTACCAGCAGCTGGGCTGGGTGAAGAACCCGCCGATTCCGGTTGTCTGACGCCAGTGCGACGCGCGCAGCCTGGTTGCCGGCGAGCCCGCTCGGCGCGCGGATCCCGGAATCGTCACGTCCGGACCAGGCGGGTAATATCTGGCACGTTCCCGCGTATGCCACAGATCTCTAAGTGGCTATTCTTCAGCAGCTTGCATCGTTCCAGCCGTTGGTATATCCCTTGCGCCCGAACAGCGACGCCGGGGTGCCCGTCGGTCTCCCGACCATCCCGCAAAACAGCCGAACAGCCGAACAGGAGGGAACGTGCCGCGCTTGCTACCGGCGGTCGCGACGACGGTGATGATCGTGCTGATGGCCGACACGGGGTTTGCCGTCCAGGCGCCGGGCACCGCGGCGCCCCGGCATGCCGGCCCGAAGGCCACGCCGGAGCCGAGACGCCCGGCGCGCCCGAGGGGCGCGCGGCGTCCGCCGACGAGAAAACAGACGGCCTCTTCGCCAAAGCTCTCACGGGTTCAGGTGACGCTGCAGCGGGACCCTGCATTGGCGGCTGCGGTCGTGGCACGGCTGCCTCCGAGCTCGAACCTCATGGAGGTCTCGGCCGGTTTCGAGGATATCGTGCAGTTCGTGGCGGCGGTGAATGCGTCCAGGACGCTCGGTATCCCGATGCGTGAGTTCAGCAGAAGGATGGTCGGAGACCGGATGCCGCTCCTGCTCGCCATCCAGGATCTGCGCCCGAAGAGCCATTACCGAACGGCCGCCAGGCGCGCCGAGGACGAAGCGACGGCGATGCTCGCTTCCGGCGAGGCTCCGGCGCTGGCTCTCGCCAAAGGCAAGGGATGAGAGTTCGCGCGAACGTTCATCTGACGAACACGGCGCCCTCACCCTGCTTCCGGACGAGCTCGTCAATCGAGGCACCCATCCGGTCACGCCGCGCCAGCAGCGCCTGAACCGCGCCGCGATCGACCCACTTGCCGATCGCCGCGTTCACGGCTGATTCATCGAGGGCGCGCATCCGGGCCCACAGGCCGCGATCCACGTGCTGGAATTTCGCCGGGAGGTTCTTGCTCGTCACGAACGCGCGCGAGTGATCGATCAGGAAGACGTTCCAGTTGTCGTCGACCAGCAGGTTCCCCAGGTTGCGATCGCTGTTCCCGATCAGGTTGTCGAACATCTTCATCCTGATCATCTGAAGATCCCAGACGGCCGGCTTGGCCCGCAACTGGACCTCTTTCCACGACCGGACACCCGACAGCCAGAGAATCGCGGCCCCCTGTTCGCGCTTCCACCGTTTCTCCACGGCGACCGGCACCATGCCGAGCTCGAGGCACTTGTCGAGCTCGTAGGCGGCAATCTCGGATTTATAGCTTTCCCAGTACCCGTTCGGTCGGCCCGGCGGCAGGACTTTCCACGCGACACTTTCCGCCGGTCCGCCCGCCTCGAAGAAGGCGCGGCGAGGGTGTGTGACGCCGACCGGAATCGCTTCGAACCGATCGAACGGGGCGCTGGCGATGAACGCTTCGAATGCCGCTTCGCGGCCCTGCCAGACCTTCGCAGAACCAGCCGCCGCAACCGACGCCTGCGCCTGCCCTGCCACACCATCCGCGCGGCCGGGGCCGGCGACGGTGCCAGGGGGCGGCATCACCGCCAGCGTGAACAGGATTGTGAAGAGGCCGTTTCGCATCGGGTGCGCTCAGGTCAGCGCGGCGACACGTTATCACGCGGAGCGGCCCCGTGGGCATCTCGTTCGCCTACCCCGCCTCCAGGAGGTCGTCGTCCGGCAGCGGGGACCGGGACGGGGGCGCTGCCGCGCCGTGCGGATCGACGGCAGCCCCGGCCATCAGCGTATCGGCGAGGTACGCGTGCGCCTCAGGGTCGGTGCGCGAGAGGAGGGCGTCGAGCGGCGTGGCGGGCGTGCGCGACTCGCGCTGCTGCATCGACGGGTAGCTCCCGTCTTCGCGCCGCGGGGCATAGCGACACCAGAATCCGAGGTGCCAGACCAGGAACTCGCGGATGCGGGTGGTGGCGTAGTCGTCCTCGCCCCAATGGGCCCTCGCGAGCGCGACGTACCGCCGGTAAATGGCCAGCCGTTCGTCAGCCGTGAGGCTCTCCTCGCCCGTCGCGGCTTCGCGGAAGATCCACGGCTTGATCAGCGCACCGCGCGCGATCATCACGCCCGCGCACCCGGATCGCGCGATCGCGGCCCGGATTTCGTGTGGGAAGAGCAGGTCGCCGTTCCCGACGACGGGAACGCGCACCGCGGCGGCGACCTCTCCAATGGCATCCCAGTCCGCCGCCATCGTGTAGCGCGCCTGTCGTGTCCGGCCGTGGACGACGATCGCGTCCGCGCCGCCGTCCACCGCCGCGGCCGCCGCTTCCAGATAATTCCTCGCCTTGTCGTTCCACCCGAGGCGGATCTTCACGGTGACCGGGACGTGGTCGACCGTCGCTTTCATCGCAGCGACGATGCGCCGGATACGGGCCGGCTGCCGTCCGAGCGCCGCCCCGAGGCCCTTGCGCGTGAAGTGGTCGATGGGACACCCGAGGTTGACGTCCACGAAATCAGCTCCGCGGGACTCGACGAGCGCCGCCGCCCACCCCATTTCGTCAGGGTCGTTGCCCGCCAGCTGCACGCCGAAAAAGGGCTCCTGTGGCGCCTTCCGGATGAGCGCGAACTCGCCGCGCCGGCGCTGCTTCAATTTGCGCGCGACGGTCATCTCGCTCATCGTCACGCGGGCGCCGAGCTCGACGCACAGTTGCCGGTACGGGAGGTTGGACCCCTTGGTCATCGGCGCCATTACGCAGGCGCCGCTCAGGATGTCGGCCAACTGGTTCATCTGTCTGATTCGAGATTCGAGATTCGGGCCCCGGGGCCCTCGGGCCTCGGGCTGAAGATGGCGAACCCGTGTGCGCTAATCTTCGCGTCTCGCGAGAAAAATCGTATGTCTCGGTCCGCCTTTCTCCAGACGGCCCCGGACGCGTTCGACGCTGACGGCAAATCCTGCATGGCGAAGCCGCTGCTCGAATCGGCGCTGCTCCCACGCCGACCAGACCGCCAGCACGCCGCCTGGCTTCAGCGCCTCGCGCGCGCTCGCGAGTCCCTGATCCGTGTAGAGCCGCGCGTTCGTCGCGGCCGTGAACGCGTCAGGTCCGTTATCGACATCGAGCAGGACCGCGTCGAACCTGTCGACGCTCGCATGCAGCGTGTCGGCCACATCGCCGATCTCGATCCGGACACGCGCGTCGCGCAGCGGCTCCCCCGCGAGCGGCGCCAGTGCGCCCCGGTTCCACTCGACAACCTCGGGTATGAGCTCGGCGACAACGACCGTGCCCTCGTCGCCCACCAGGTCGAGCGCGGCTCGGAGGGTAAACCCCATCCCGAGGCCGCCGACCAGCACCGCGGGTGCGCGGACCCTCAGCCCGCGCAAGGCCAGCGCCGCCAGCGCCTGCTCCGAGCCGTGCATCCGGCTCGACATCAGGCTCTTGCCGTCGGCCATGATGACGTACTCGCGATCGTGGCGCGTGAGCGTCAGACTGACGCCGTCCGGCGTCAGGACTTCCCCCAGCAGTTCCCAGGGCTTCATGACCGTGGGACCTCGGCCAGGCCCGGCACCTCGACGTCGGAGGACGGACGGGCACGCGACACGTCAGCGTCGCGACGACGAGAGGCACTGGCCGGTGGGAGCCGCGGCCTCTTCCATCGCGAGGACCTCACGGTAATGTTTGAACTCCTCGGCGACGACGTCGACATGCCGGCGGGTGGCCCGGGCCTCGTCTCCGACGCGGTCGTCCACGCCCGCCAGGCGCTTTTCCACCGAATCCAACCTGGCCTCGAGCGCGTTGAACCTGGCCTGCACCTGCCCGAATCGTGCGCTGATGCCGTCGAACCCGGTCCGCATCTCCGAGCGGAACTTGTCGGTCTCCATCGAACCTCCAGTCTAGTGTCGGGAGCCTCGGAGTGCCAGCGTCGTGCCGCGGCGATTGATTCGGGAATCCGGCAGCCCGCCCGCGGTTGACGCAGTTTCCGCCTTCACGCGGGCGTCCGCCGCGGCCGATTTCTGCCGCACGGCCACGTTGCGCGCGCCGCCACTTCCGCCTGAAGGCGGAAGCCACAGCGCGAGCCTCCAGCACTGGGCCGCTCGCAACCGACGGGCTGGTTGGCGGGGCTGCGCCTCCGCCCTGCGTACTGGCGCCGTTGCCTGGCATACGATTGACCCATGCGAAACATCTTCCGTTCGGCCGCGCCGGTGCTCGTGGTTTTCGTGCTCGTTGCCGCAGGGTGCCGGTCTCCGCAGCCATCGCCGGCGTCCGCGGCGGCGTCCCACGACGCGGCGTTCACCTCGCTCGCCCACGAGTATCTGGACGATCTGTATCGCCGGCAGCCGACCCAGGCGACGTATCTCGGGATCCACAAGTACGACGATCAGCTCGAGAACTACTCCCGGGCGGCCGTGACGGAGGCGGTCGCCGCCGCACGGGCGTTTCGCGATCGCGTCAGCGCCATCGACCCCGCGTCACTGAAGCCGGACAACCAGCTCGACCAGGTGCAGCTCCTGCACGCGATCGATTCGCGGCTCCTGACGCTCGACCTCGTCCGTCCGTGGGCGCGCGACGCGGACGTCTACAGCAGCGGGCTCACCAACACGGCCTACATCATGATCAAGCGGGAGTTCGCGCCCGCACCCGAGCGGCTCCGCCGGCTGATCGCAAGAGAAAAGGGGATGCCGGCGGCCCTGTCGGACGCCAGACAGAACCTCGACAATCCCCCGCGGATCTACACGCAGATCGCGATCGATCAGCTCGATGGGAACCGTGAATTCTTCCAGAAGGCGGTACCCGCGGCATTTGCGGCCGTGACCGACAAGGACCTCCTCGCGGAGTTCAAGGCCACGAACGACGCGGTTGTCGCGGCACTCGCCGACTACAAGACGTGGCTTCAGAATGACCTGCTGAAGCGCTCGAACGGCGACTTTGCGTTCGGCGAGGACACCTACCGGAAGAAGCTGTCCGCTGACGAGATGATTGATGTCCCGCTCGACACGCTTCTCGCGACCGCCGAGGGCGATCTGAAGAAGAACCAGGCGGCCTTCGCAGCGGCCGCCAAATTGATCGATCCCCGGCGCACGCCGGCGCAGGTGCTCGCCGAGATCGAGAAAGACCATCCTCCCGCCGCCAGGCTGCTGTCGACGACCCAGGCGGAACTGGACTCGATTGGCCGCTTCATGACCGATCACCACATCGTCTCGGTGCCGAAGGCGAGCCCCGCCCGCGTGCAGGAGACGCCCCCGTTCCTGCGCGCCACGACCACGGCATCGATGGACATTCCCGGCCCGTTCGAAACCGTCGCCGACGAGGCGTACTACAACATGACGCTGCCGGATCCGAAGTGGTCCGCCAAGGAGACCGACGAGTTCATGCGCGAGTGGTACTACGCGCTCATCACGAATGTGTCGGTGCACGAGGTCTGGCCGGGCCACTACCTGCAGTTCCTGTATGCGCGGCACTTCCCGTCTGATGTGCGCAAGGTGTTCGGCGCGAGCAGCAATTCGGAAGGGTGGGCGCACTACTGCGAGCAGATGGTCATCGACGAGGGGTTCCATGCCGGCGACCCGAAGTTTCGGCTGGCGCAGCTGCAGGATGCCCTGCTGCGCGACGCCCGGTTCATCGTCGGAATCCGCATGCACACGCGGGGAATGACGATGCCGCAGGCGGAGGAGTTCTTCGTGAAGGAGGCGTACCAGCCGGCGCCCACCGCGCGCGCCGAGACGAAGCGCGGGACGTCCGACGCAACGTATGGGTACTACACCATGGGAAAGCTGATGATTCTCAAGCTCCGCGAGGATTACAAGGCCAAGGCGGGGGACCAGTACTCGCTGCAGCGGTTCCACGACACGTTCATCGGGCTGGGACCGCTGCCGCTCCCGCTGATCCGCAAGGCAATGCTGGGGGACGCCGGCCAGCTGTTCTAGCCCGCCGCCCTGGGGCCGGCCGCTGTCGTCGCCGCGCGTCCGAGCCGCGCCAGTCCGTTCGGAGCTGGCGGCCAGGGCGCTAGAATGGGCAGTGTCGAATCGTGCCGCCGACGCACAACTCGGATGGCGGCCGCGTCACGCGACGTGGCGTGAAGGGTTCCGGACATGATGTTCTCGGCGAGAGCCGCGGTGGTGGTGGTCGTCGGTTTCCTTGGCGCGGCAGGCCGTCAGGCGGCCCCGCCGACGATCCAGGTCGATGGCGCGCAGATCTTCCGCGATGTCGAGACGCTTGCGGCGGACGACATGGAAGGGCGGCTCGTGGGCAGCCCAGGCGGCCGGAGGGCGCGAGAGTACGTGCGGGGACGACTCGAACGGGCGGGGGTCGCGCCAATTGGCGGCCGTTTCGAGTGTCCGTTCACGTTCACGACGCGTAGCGGGGAACGCCGGGAGGGCACCAACCTGGTCGGCGTCATACGCGGTAGTCGCGAGCCCGCTCGTTACATCGTGGTGACGGCGCATTACGATCACATCGGCGTGCGGGGCGGACAGGTATTCAACGGAGCGGACGACAACGCCTCCGGCGTGGCGGCGCTGCTCGCAGTCGCGGCTCACTTCGGTTCCCGACCTCCCGAGCACTCGCTGTTGATCGCCGCGCTCGACGGCGAAGAAGCAGGGCTCCAGGGGGCGAAGGCGCTGATGCGCGATCCTCCCGTGGGCGTTGCCGCCATGGTCGTCAACGTGAACATGGACATGGTGGGGCGCGACCCTGACAACAAGCTGTTCGCCGTCGGCGTTCGTCACTATCCGTTCTTGAAGCCGTACCTCGAATCCGCCGCCCGTCCTCCGGTGGTTCTCGCGTTCGGGCACGACAGTCCGGGCCGCTGGGCTGCAGGCCCCGACCAGGACTGGACGGCGGATTCGGACCATTACGTGTTCCACCAGGCCGGTATTCCGTTCGTGTACTTCGGCGTCGAGGACTTCGGGCAGCACCACAAAGCGACCGACGATTCCGGCACCATCGGACGCGAGTTCCTCGCGGGGGCGGCCGCCACCGTGATCGAGGCGATCCGGCAATTCGACGCCCACCTGGAGGAGATTGCCGCGCACCGAGCCACAAAATAGGCCTCCGGCTTATGCTCCGAGGTGATGGAGGCTTACGCTCCCGGCGACCGGGTTCACATCGTCTCTCTTGGGGTGGGAATCGTCCGCGAAGTACGCAACGGCGGACGTTACCTGGTCGAAGTCAAGGGGCACGCTCTTGTCGTGACCACCGCGCAGCTCGAACGCGCGCGCGCGCGGCGTCCTGTGCGCGAAGAGACCGGTCGTCGCGACGCCGGCGAGCCAACCTCTGCGTCGATCGTCACCCTTGATCTGCACGGCCAGACCGCGGCCGACGCCGTCGAGACCCTCGACCGATTCCTCAACGACGCGCTGCTTGCCGGGGCCACCGGCGCGCGAATCATTCATGGACGGAGCGGCGGGAAGCTGAAGGCGGCGGTGCACGCGCGCCTGAAGCAGCTGCCATCGGTGCAGGCGTTTCGTCTCGATCCGCGCAATCCTGGAGTGACCGTCGTGCGGCTCTGACGCGACACCGATTGCCGCCCCGCCCGCCGCGAGCGCCGCCGCGGACGATATACTCGAAGCTTCCGGAATCGAGGAACAAGGATGCAGAGACCCTGGATGGCCATCGTGCTGGCTGCCGCGCTGAACGGCGGCGCGGGCGCGCCGATCGCCGCGGCGCAGACGGTGACCGTGATAAATGCTCCCCCCGGCGCAGCCGTCGAAGTGGGGCTGAACGGAGCGACCGTCGCCACCGGCACGGCCGACCCTGCGGGAGCCGCGACCCTCAACGCCAAAATGAAGGACGCGATCGGCAAGACCGAGATTGACGCGAACGTGTTCGTCGATCTCTGCGAGAACAGGCGGCGCGTCCTGATCGTCGAGGTCGGCGCCACAAGCGCCGCCCCGGAGGCCGGGTGCGAGCGTCGGCAGATCAGCGGCCTCTATTGGGTACGCCCGGTCAATACGGTTGTCGTGAACCTTGCCGGGATCGTTCCGACGCTGCTCCTGATCAAAGGTTCTTACGGGATCCCCGCGCCGGGGGTGGACGGGACGACCGCCACGAGCGAGAGTCACCCGCGCGCATGGACCCAGGTGCCGAAGGGGCTGGTGCTGTCCGGGAGCGGAGGGCTCTCGAAGTTCAGCGACGCGGTCGGGGTCGCCTGCGGCAACCTGTCGCCGTGCACGGGCCACGATTCAGGCCTCGCCTCTTCCGCCGGGGCGGCCTACTGGATCACCCGGTTCTTCGGTGTGGACGCGATGTACGTCAAGCCGAAAACGGTGAAGGCGCAGGGCGGAGATGTCTTCACGTTCACGAGCACGCTCGACCCGGACGTCTGGAGTCTTGCCGGACTGGTCGGAGGGCCGGTGGGGCCGGTCCGGCTCTACGGCAAAGGCGGTCTCGATTATCACCAGGCGACGTCGACGACTGTGGAAACCGTCAACAGTGCCAGCCAGACGCTCGCCTTCAGGACCAAAGGGTTCGGCTGGTTGTTCGGCGGCGGCGGGGAAGCGTGGCTGACCTCGCACGTCGCGCTCTTCGCCGAGCTGGATGTGGCGAGAATCAAGGGGGACGCTGAGGGGGGAGGAGAAGCGCTGACGGACGACCACCTGCGCCTGCTCACTGGCGGGGTCCGGATTCACCTGGGCCGCTAGGCGGCCCGCGATCACCGCGCGTCGAGCAATTCGACTTCGAAGACGATCGTGGCGAACGGCGGGATCGGGCCCTTCCGCACGGCACCGTATCCGAGGGACGACGGAATGACGATCCGCCGTACCCCGCCCACCTTCATCCCGGCGACGCCTCGTTCGATGCCGGCAATCACCTGCCCCGCGCCGAGGGTGAAGGTGAGCGCCGACCCGCCCACCGACGTCTCGAACTGCAGGCCCTTCTGCTCCGGTTTCCCGGAGTCGTACAGCCATCCCGTGTAATTGGCGGTGAGCGTCTTGCCGGATACGGCGTCGGCCCCGGTGCCCAGCTGCAAATCTTTCTGGCTGAAGGGCGCGCCGGTCTCCGGCGCCGTCGGCGACGGCCCGCAGCCGTTGAGGGCAACAGCGGACAGGGCCAGCGCGACGGCGGGCAGCATCAGGCGAAGCAGGCCGGTATAACGCACCGCCGCATTGTACAGGAGCGCACGGGTGGACGAAAGACGGCTACGCGCGCGACGCGGCGAGCGCGCCCGCCTTCATCTTCGCCATCACGGTTCCGAGCTGCTGCAGCTCCTCGCGGCTGAAGATGCCTCTCGCGGTCCGGAACATCTCTCCCTCTTCCTCCTGGATGTGATGCTCGATGTTCTCCTTGAGCACCTTGAATTTCGGCCCCCATTGCTCGTCGCTGCGCGCCAGGCCGTGGAGCTCCTTCACGAGCAGGTCTGCCACGTGATGCTCCTGGTAGCCTTCGAGGACGATGTCCTTGGCTTGCGGGTGGGACTGCAGCGCGGGATAGAGCACTTTCTCCTCGATCAATTCGTGTGCGTTCAGCTCGCGTGTGAGGGTGTGCAGCAGTTCCGTTCGCACCTTCACGCCCCGCGCGGTCGTCTCCTCACCCTGCTTCAGCAGGTCCTCCATCCGCCGATGATCGGTCTCGAGCAGCTCGATCGCATCCGTCCCGCCAGACCCCCAGGGCATCTTGTCGGCCACCGCCGCCACGGCGCCTGCCACCAGGCCCCGCACCGCGGTGCCGATGGCCGTCTGTCCTGTCGGGGTGCGGCGGCTGGCTGTCTTGCGGGCCGCTGCGGTGTCGCGGCGCATCGCCGTGTTCGCCTTGGCCGCGCCTTTGGCGCGGCTGGTGCCGGCTCGCTTCTTCTTCGGCGTGCTCGCGCCGGCCCTCTTTGCCACCGGCCGCCCGGTCGAGGACCGTTTGGTGGGCGATCGCGTTCCCGAGGCTCGCTTGGCGGACGTTCGCGCGGCGGACGGCCGGGTCGCCCCGCGTTTCGCCTTTGCTCGTGCCGTCCTGCCTGCGGAAGGGCGCCCGGCCCGCTTCGTTCCCGATGATCGCTTCGCCACGTCTCCTCCTGTATCGATTCCTGCCGTTCCTCCGTGAACCGGAGGTCGGCTCACTCCACCATGCAAGAGCGCCACCATCGCTGGCATCCGGCGCGTTCTCTGAACCCGTTCACCCGTGGGATCATGTCGTGGCGCGTCCGGGGGGTATAATCCGGCCTCCGCCGGACAGGTCAGACGCGGAAAGGCTTGCGCGTCGGCGCGCGTAACCTGACCGTCTGCCCGGTGGACTTCGCGCTGCTCTGGCGTCCCGGACAAAGAACCGGGCGTCGGACCGGCAGTCGGCATGAGGGTGGCGGGTGGAGACGTTCAGCAGTCATGCGCATGAGATCACTCGGAATGGGACCGCTGGCCATCGCGATTCTCGCATCCACGGCGTCGATCGCGCACGCCCAGACGACCGAGGCCGGCCGCAAAGTCTTCGAGAGCCGCTGCGGGCGCTGCCACGGGGGGGACGGCAACGGCGGTGAGATGGGGCCGGCGATTCGGGAGCGTCTCACGACCCGCGACGACGAGCAGCTGACGAAACTGATCCACGAGGGAATCCCGGCGAAAGGGATGCCGCCGAGCGACCTCGCCGACCCCGACTCCGTCGCGCTCGTCACTTTTCTGCGCTCGATCGAGCGCCGCCCGGACGCCGTGCCGGTGGTCCGGCTGCAGGTGCAGACCACCGCGGGCGCGACCCTCGACGGGCAGCTCATGGCCGAGGGATTCGATGACCTGCAGCTGATGACGGACGACAAGCGGCTGCATCTGCTGCGCCGCGCCGGCGACCGGATGCGCGAGGTGTCGTCCGGGTCGGACTGGCCCGGCTACAACGGAGAGCCCGGCGGCAACCGGTATACCCGGCTGACGCAGATCGACAAGAACAACGTGACGCGGCTGGCCCCGCGGTGGATGTTCACCATTCCGGGCGCCGGCCAGTCGCAGACCACTCCCGTGGTCGTGGGCGGCATCATGTATGTCGCCAATCCGAACGAGTGCTTTGCGCTCGACGCGGGGAGCGGGCGGAAAATCTGGCAGTACCGCCGACCGCGCACCGCGGGCGCGACGAGCGGGCACGCCAATCGCGGCGTCGCCGTCGCCGGCAATCGGGTCTTCATGGAAACCGACGACGCACACGTGATCGCGCTCGACCGGCAGACCGGCGGGCTCCTCTGGGATGCCGAGCTGGCGGACTGGAAGCAGAACTACTCCGCCTCGTCGGCTCCGCTCACCGCGGGCCATCTCGTGATTGCCGGGGTCACGGGCGGCGAGCACGGCGCGAACGGGTTCGTCTCGGCGCATGACCAGGAGACCGGCAAGGAGGTGTGGCGCTTCTGGACCGTGCCCAAGCCGGGGCAGCCTGGTTCGGAGACGTGGGTCGGCAAGGACATCGACCACGGCGGGGCGCCGACCTGGTTCACGGGCAGCTACGATCCGGAGCTCGACCTCGTCTATTGGCCGGTGGGCAACCCGAGCCGCGAGTACAACGGCGATCTGCGCAAAGGGGACAACCTGTACTCGGCGAGCCTTTTGGCGCTCGACCGCAAGACCGGCGCCCTGAAATGGCACTATCAGTTCACGCCCCACGACCTGTGGGACTGGGACGCGACGCAGACGTCCGTGCTGGTGGACGCCGTCTGGCAGGGCCGGCCGCGCCAGCTGCTGCTGCACGCGAGCCGCAACGGGTTCTTCTACGTGTTCGATCGGCGGGACGGCACGCTGCTGCTGGCGAAGCCGTTCGTGAAGAACCTCACGTGGGCCAGTGGAATCGGACCGGACGGTCGGCCGATCAAGCTCCCGAATCAGGAGCCGACGGCCGCGGGCACGAAGGTGTGCCCGTCGCAGGACGGCGCCACGAACTGGTTCTCGCCGTCGTTCAATCCCGCCACCGGCCTGTACTACGTCCAGACGTTCGAGAAATGCAGCATTTACACGAAGAGCGACGAGGCAACGTGGGAGAGCGGGAAGTCGTACCTCGGAGGATCGCAGCGGACCGCGGCAGACCCCAAACCGGAACGAATCCTCAAGGCCATCGACATCCGGACCGGTGCCATCAAATGGGAGCTGCCGCAACCGGGCCCCGCGAATTCCTGGGGGGGCACGCTCAGCACGGCGAGCGGTCTCGTCATCTTTGGCGAAGAGGGCGGCGCCCTGATGGCCGCAGATGCCGCGACCGGCAAGCCGTTGTGGAGCTTCCAGACCAATCAAGCCTGGAAAGCGTCGCCGATGACGTATACGTTCGACGGCAAGCAGTACATTGCCGTGGCTGCCGGCGTGAACATCATCGCGTTCGCAGTCGAGGACTGAGCCACATCCGGGTGTGAGGCTCGCGTAGCCTAGGAGCTTCTCGTCATGCAACTGAACGACGCGGCGGGCACGGTCGAGAGCCCGCAGCCCTTCCACGCCGTCTTTGCGAGGCGGTCGCTCGTCATCCTGGTCGCGCTGCTCCTGGGCGAGACGACCATCAATTTCATCGATCGGCAGGTCGTGTCGGTGCTCGCGCCGACGCTCCGCGCGGAGTTCCATCTCAGCAACGGCCAGTACGCGATGATCCTGAACGCATTCATGGCGACCTACGCCGTGAGCTACGCGTTTGCCGGATGGGGGCTCGATCGGCTCGGAGTCGGCCGCGGGTTGACGCTCGCGGTCGGGTGGTGGTCGCTCGCCGGCATGTCCACCGCCCTGGCGGCCGGACCCGTCAGCCTCGGATTTTTCAGGAGCGCACTGGCGCTGGGGGAGGGCGGCGGATGGCCGGCGTTCGCGAAAGCGATTGCCACGTGGGTGCCCCCTCAGGCGCGCACGCTCGCGATAGGCGTCTGCAACAGCGGCTCGAGCCTTGGCGCCATGATCGCGCCGCCGCTCGTCGCCTGGATCACCATCCGCGCCGGCTGGCGGTACGCGTTCGTGTGCACAGGGGCGCTCGGGTTGATCTGGGTCGCCGCGTTCCAGGTCTTTCGACACTTCCACCCCGAGATGGAGGTCGCGGAACGCGCGGCGCAGGGCGCGGGCGACAAGGTCCGGTGGGCGGATCTGCTGCAGTATCGCCAGACGTGGGCCCCCTTCGTCTGCCGGTTTCTCGCCGACCCGCTCTGGTATTTCTACGTGTTCTGGATCCCCGAATTCCTCACGCGCGAACGCGGGTTGAACCTCGCCGCGATCGGCGCAGTCGCCTGGATCCCGTTTCTCGTCGCCGACCTGTCGAACCTCGTGGGCGGGTACGTCTCGCTGCGCCTGCAGCGCGCGGGCTGGACGGTGAACCGCACGCGGAAAACCATGATGGTGATGGCGACCGTCCTGTCGCCGGTCGGCATTCTCGCAGTCTTCGTGCAGTCCCTGTTCTGGACGATCGGCTTGATCTCGATCGCGATCTTCTTCTGGATGTGGTGGTCGATTGCGGTGCACAGCCTGCCTGGAGATTATTTCCCGCCGCGCGCGGTGGGTTCGGTCTACGGCATCGCGGGGACCGGTTCGACGGTGGGCTCCGTAATCAGCACGTGGGCCGTGGGACGCACGCTCGACGTCACCCACAGCTATGCGCCGGTCTTCATCGGGATCGGCCTGCTGATGCCGATTGCCCTCGTCGCCGGATTTGCGCTCATGAAGCGGGTTGAACCCGTGGAGGGACTGGCCTGATGCGACTCCAGCTGCTCGTGGCGATCGCGGTCCTGCAGGTGGCCGCCCCTTCTGCGCCTCAGGCGACGATTGCGGCGGGCCCGAGCCGCGCGACGCTGTATCTGCCCGACGCGCAAACCGGGTACTACCGCGGCACACGATTCGACTGGTCCGGCGCCATCGCCAGCCTCGAGTGGCAGCGGCATAGCTATTTCGGCCAGTGGTTCGAGAAGTACGATCCCAGGCTCCATGACGCGATTACGGGACCGGTCGAGGAGTTTTCGAGTGTCGGGTACGACCAGGCACGGACCGGCGGCAGCTTCGTGCGGATCGGAGTGGGCGCCGTTCGGAAACCTGACGAACCGGCCTACCGGCAGTTCGGGATGTACGACATCACCGATCCGGGCACGTGGACGATCAACCGCGGGCCCTCCGGTGTCGAGTTCGTTCACGAGCTGCGCGACACGGGAGGCTACGCCTACGTCTATCGCAAGGACGTCCGCCTGTCCGGGAATACGCTCATCCTCGAGCACCACCTGAAGAATACCGGCGTCAAGCCGATCTCGACGAGCGTGTACGAGCACAACTTCTACATGCTCGACAGGCAGCCGACCGGCCCCGACTACGTCGTCCGATTCCCGTTCGACACGCGCGCGGTGCGGCCGCTCAATGGCCTCGCGGAAGCCCGCGGCCGGGAGGTGGTCTTCCTGAAGCCGTTCGAGCCGAAGCAGACAATCTTCACCGAGCTCGAAGGGTTTGGCACGGGAGCCGGCGATTACGACATCCGCGTCGAGAATCACAAGACCGGCGCGGGGGTGCGCCAGACCGCCGACCGGCCCCTCGCCAGGCTCGTGCTCTGGTCGGCCGCGACGACCGTGTGCCCGGAGGCGTTCATCGATGTCAAGGTCGAACCCGGGGCCGAGTCGTCGTGGCGCATCACGTACGAATTTTACGAGGCGGACAGGAAGTAGCAACCTCGCCGGTGGCCGTTCAGCGCATGAAGCCGCCCATGGGCATCCCGGAATACCCTGTCATCTCGAGATACCCGCGCCCCTTCACCGGGCGCCCGCGCACCTGACCGGTCACGTCGATGGCTCCCTCCCAGTAGGTCACGCCGGTTGAGTGCTCGGTATGCAGCTCCTGATCATCGAGCGCGGCCGCGACGGTCAGATCGATGGCCGGGCGCGGCAGGCTGACGGTCCAGCCCACCGGGTAGCGTGAGCCGCTCACCGATGACCGCCACACACGGCCCGGCTGCAGGCGAAAGCCGCTCTCGAGCGTGATCGCCGTCGTCGTGCCGTCGGGCTCTACGAGCGTCCCGCTCGAGTGCGGATCGATGGACCCGTCAGCCCGACGGAGCTGAAAAATCATCAGGTCGCGCCCGTCGTCCAGCTGGATCGAAAACCAGTCCCATCCGACCTGCTCGGGCTCGAGAAAGCTCGTCCCGAACTCGTGATCCATCCAGCTCAGACCCGTGACGTCGAGCGCGCGCCCGGCCAGACTGATCGTGCCGAGGGTCGGCATCCGTGTCAGCGAGTAGTAGTGCGAGGCGTTGCCGGGGGCTGTCCCCTTGCGGCTGTAGCCATGGTCGCCATGCAGCGCGGGGGGACGATCCTGCACGAGGTGCAGGTCGATCGCGAACGCCGGTGTCCGAGCCTGCAGGTGATGCACGCCCCCCGGGTCGATCGTGGCCTCCCAGTCTTCGTTCCACACCCGGTATCGGTCCGTCGCCGCGCCCGCCCATCCGGGGCCGGCCCGATTCATCCGCTCGGTGAATTGATAGCGGCGACCGTTCACGTCCGACAGCGCGAGGTGCGTCATGTAGAGATCGCGAACCGCCCAGCGTGAGGGATTGGCGGGGGAGGGGTCCACGCCAATGCGGAAAAATGTCAGCTGGTAGCCGAAGCGCCCACCTCCCGCGGCATCGAGATTGCCGGTGTAGTACCACCACTCGAGCTTGTACGCGGGATGGCTCGCGTGGTCGGCAGGCAGTGCAATCGGTCGCCCGACGGCCGCCTCTTTCCAGGCGCCTTCGCGGGCCCCCGCAGCCGCGGCGGCGAGGCACAGTCCGGCGAGCGCGGGCACGACAATGCGGCGGGAGTACGGGGAGCGCGGCGTCATACCGCATTGTAGCGGGCCGGACCCGGCGCTCGGTTGGGTCCGACCTGCGGTAAACTCCGGCGTTCCCCCTCGACGCCGCTGGTTCACGCTCACGAGGGACGTGCTTCTGGAACTGCGCGCTGCTTGGGCGTACATGGGACCGCCACGTACGGGGTCGCGCGCAGTTCGAGCTGCGCGAACATCAATCAGGGAGGTCACGATGACGAGTCCTACTCGGCGCTCATTCCTGCAGAAGGCCGCGGCCGGGGTCGCCGGCGCCGCGATCGTGCCCTCAGCCGCACGCGCCGCGGTTTCCGCGGCATCCCAGGATCAGGTCGCGGGGGCGAATCGCCGCGTGCGCGTCGGCCTCATCGGCTGCGGCGGCCAGGGAACCGGCGATCTTCGCGCCATGTTGCGCCTCGGCGCCCAGTGCGTCGCGCTGTGCGACGTCGACGACGAGCAGGTGGCGAAGGCGAAAGATCGCATCTCGAAGGACTTCAACCAGACGCCCGGATTCACCACGCGCGACTTCCGGCGGCTGCTCGAGCGCCAGGATCTCGACGCCGTGATCGTCGGGACGCCGGATCACTGGCACGCGCTGACGATGATCGCGGCGGTCGACGCCGGCAAGGACGTGTACGTCGAAAAGCCGCTCTCGCTCAGCATCGGGGAAGGGCGTGTGATGGTCAACGCCGCCCGCCGCACGAACCGCGTCGTCCAGATGGGCACGCAGCAGCGGAGCGCCCCGCACTACCAGGAAGCGGTCGAGTACGTGAAGAGCGGGCAGCTCGGCAAGATCCGGCTGGTGAAGACGTGGGCCTATCAGGACTGGATGGGGAATATCGCGCCGGTGCCCGACAGCCCGCCGCCGTCATCCGTCGATTACGACATGTGGCTCGGCCCCGCGCCGAAGCGCCCGTTCAACAGGAACCGGTTCCACTTCAACTTCCGCTGGTACTACGACTATTCGGGCGGCCTGATGACCGACTGGGGCGCGCACATGATCGACATCGCGAACTGGGGGATGGGCGTGACCGCCCCGACCGCGGCGACGTCGATGGGCGGCAAGTTCGGGTTCCCGGACGATGCGGAGGAGACGCCTGACACGCAGCAGGCGATCTGGGAGTGCGACGGCTTCACGATGCTGTGGGAGCACGCCACCGCCATCGGCCTCGGCCCGTACGCGCGCGACCACGGCGTGGCGTTTCATGGCAACAACGGTGTGCTGG
Source organism: Acidobacteriota bacterium (assembly GCA_031361295.1). Taxonomy (GTDB): domain Bacteria; phylum Acidobacteriota; class Vicinamibacteria; order Vicinamibacterales; family 2-12-FULL-66-21; genus JALZOC01. The sequence goes on from JANMCN010000300.1 coordinate 58,478, forward strand.
TCGTCGATCGCGGCGGCTGGGAAGTGCTGCCGGAGACCGAGACGAAGAACGGGAAGAAGGTGTACCGCGCCGGCGGCCAGCCGCGGCGGGGCGCGAGCGGCGACATGCACCTCGAGCACGTCCGCAATTTCCTCGACTGCATGGACTCGCGCAAGCGCCCTCGCTCCGACGTGGAGATCGGACACAACTCGATGATCGCCTGCCACCTGGGCAACATCGCGTTCCGCACCGGCCGGCGGGTCCAGTGGGACGTGGCGGGAGAACGGATCGTGGGGGACGCCGAGGCGCAGAAGCTGGTCACCCGGCCGTACCGCGCGCCGTGGACGCTCCCGCGTGCGGGCTCGACCTCGTAGGGCGCGTTCGCCGCGGGCGCCGAGGTCTACGGCGGCGCTCTGCCGGTATTGAGCTGGGACATTCCATCAGCGCGCGTGGTGGCGCGCGCGGCCCTGCCGATAGCCGGTCTGGGCGACTTCGAGAGAGCACGCGTCACGCCGGATCATCGGCTTCTCGTGGCGACAGAGCCTGACCAGACGAGCGTCTGGCGGCTTGACACTGACACGCTTGCCGCCACCGTGCCTTTTGGCGCAAGCGGGCAGGCACTCGCGGTCTCGCTCAACGGAGCGCTGGCGGCCACCTCGGGGCACGAGAGGCCGGGCCCCGGCTCTTCACATCCGTGCGAAGCCCTCAGACTCTGGTCCCTGCCTGACCTCAGTGAAATTCGCTGCTGGCAATGGAGGGACCTCGGGTGCCGTGATATCGCCTGCGCGCTGGCCTTCGCGGCCGACGGACGGCACCTGGTCGTCGCTGGCTGGGACGGGGTCCTCGGCCGCATCGCGCTTGCCTGACGGGGCAGGCCGGTCTATCCGCAAAGATAGAGCCTCTCGCCTTACGGATGGCGAACGCCGTCAGTCGAAGCGGCTGCCGACCTTAGGTACACGCATTTCCGGCCAGGTTTCTGCGCGCGCGTGACGGCGCGCTCGATTCCCTCACGGCATCTCACTTGCCCTTGACGTCGCAGTCGCCGCAGGCATGCGGGTGACAGCGCGGCCGCACGGCCCACGCCGTTCACGCCCGGCACGATCGCCACCGCTCCCCGGCCACGAAAGAGGGAATCCTCAGGCTGTCCATCACTCGTGTCGCCCGGCGTCAATCTTCATGAGCACGGTGCAGCGTCCCTTCGAGGATCTGATCTGTCGCTGCGAATCCATCCCCGCGGTCGCCAGACTCAGTGCACCTCTGCGCTGGCGGGGGTCTCGCCGCACCCGGAGTGGCCGCACGCGCACCGCGGCTCGGTAGCCGGGGGTTCCTCCAGCAATGGGTCCACATCGATGCGGACCGTATTCACGAGGCCGGCGCCAAGCATGGCGCACACATCGTCGCAGAACATTTCGTCCTCCGCCACAACGCACCTGCATGGACCGTACGCACAGAGCTCGCGCATTCCGTCCTCCCGTCCTACTCCTCGCCCGTTGCGCCGTACGCGCCAAGGGTCCGCGCCCGGCGGGCCGGATACAGCCCCGCGACGCCGGTGGCGATCACCATCAGGATCGATGCCTGCAGGAGGAATCCCGACGGCAGGTGGAACTGGATCGTCCAGCCGAAGCTCTGCACGTTGATGACGTAGATGAGCACCATCGAGAGCAGCACGCCCACCCCCAGGCCGATCGCCTGGCTGACGGCGCCGATCAGCAGCGCCTCACCGACCACCATGCGGCGGATCTGACGGCGTCCCGTCCCGATCAGCCGGAGGATCCGCAGGTCGCGCTCGCGCTCGAGGATCAGCGTCAGAAGCGTGCCGGAGATCCCGAGCACCGCGACAAGGATGGCGATGATCTCCAGCGCGTACGTGATGGCGAAGGTGCTGTCGAAGATGCGGAGCACTTCTGTCCGCAGCGACGCGTTCGTATTGATGACCACGCGGTGCGTGTCGCCGATCGCCGCGAGCAGGCGCTCCCGCGTCCCTTCCGGATCCGCGCCGGGGCGCAGGTAGACGCTGAGTGCGCTCGCCGCGGTGTCGCCGTAGTGGCGCTCGAAGGTGGAGCGGTCCATGACGAGCACGCCGCGGTCGCTCGAGTAGTCGTAATACACGGCCGCCACGCGGAACGGCACCGAGCCGTGGGGCGTCGGGAGCGTGACGTCGCCGCCCGCGCCGACGTGCTGCTTGATCACGAAGCTCTCCGAGACCACGACGGCGTCCTGGCCGATGGCCCGGCGCATGGCGCCGCGGGCGTCGGAGGGCGCCTTGAAGAGCAGGGTTCCGTGGCGGAGGCGCACGTCGAAATAGCCTCCGCCCACGCGGACACGCGTGTCGCCGTATGGAACTTCGATGCTGCTGAACCGGTCCACGGCGGCGACATCCGCGCCGCCGGCAATCGTCCGGACGACGTCCGCCGACAGTGTCTGCTCGGGTCCCCCACCCTGCCTGGCGCCTGGGCTGACGAACAGATCGGCCTGGAGCGTCTGCCCGACCCAGTAGATCACCGTCTCGCGAAAGCTGCCGATCATCACGGACACCGCCACCATCATCGACAGGCTGACCGCGAGCGCCGCGACGGAAATCGAGAGGCGAGGCACCGCGGCGGCGAGATTCGTCACGGCGAGCCAGTCCTCGACCTTGAGCAGTCGGCGGGCCGGGCGCGCGACACCGTGTGCGACGGCAAACAGAATGGACGGTACGAGGAACGACGCACCGAATACGATCACGATCGCGGAACCATACCCGAAGAGCGGGAGATCCCGGACTGGACCGAGCGTCGCGAGCCAGCCTCCAAGGACAAGGAGTGCCACGCCGGTCCAGAGCGATCGCCGCGGAAACCTGGCGCGGGCGTCGACCTGGTCGGCCCCCCGCATGGCGGCCATGGGAGGCACCCGCGACGCCTCGAGCGCCGGCACCAGTGCTGCGAGCAGGGACAGCGGCACGCCCGTGGCGAATGCCAGGCCGACGTGCCTCCACGCGAGCGCAGGCGGCGCCGCTGCGGTGGCGATGTACAGCGCCGAGACCGTCGTGGACGTGAGCGCCACCGTCGCATTCGCCAGCACCCGGCCGATGGCCAGGCCGGCCGCGGAGCCTACCACCGCGAGCGCCCCGGCCTCGGCCAGGAACAGCGAGCGCACCCGCCCGCGTGTCACGCCGAGTCCGCGCAGCGTGCCGATTTCGCCGCGCCTGGAGAGCACGGCCACCGAGACCGTGTTGTAGACGAGGAACAGACCGACCAGGAGCGCAATGTACGAGAGTGCGCTGAGGTTCAGGTGAAACGCCGCGAGCATGCGTTCGACCTGCCGGCCCCGCTGCGCGGGCCGCTGTACCGTGAGCCCCGGCGGCAGTCGCCCGGCGATGGCGGCTTCGGCGGTGTCGCTGTCGACGTCTTTCGCCAGCCGGATCTCGACCCGATCCACCCGACCGTAGCGATCCAGCGCCTGCTGGGCCGCCGCGATGTCCATCAGGACGAAGCGACCGTCCAGCACGCGTGCGGGCCCTTCGTCCGCGAGCAGCCCGCGGATTGTCAGCGGCAGCGAGCGGTCGCCGACGTTGACCAGCAGGGTGGACCCGACACCGAGGCCGCGCGGTTGCGCAAACCGCGCCGCGACGATCGCGGACGCCGGATCCAGCAGGAGCTTGAGGAACTCCGGCGTCCGGATGTCCGCCTTCGGCCGGGGCGCGGAGCGCGCGCGGCCGGCCCGGTCCGGCGTGTCATCCCACGCGAGCAGGTGGTAGTCGCGGAAGGGGGCATCGCGGAGAACGTCCACTCCGAGGAGACGCAGTGTCTCCGGCGGATGGTCCCTTTGTCTGTAGACGAAGTCTCCTTCGATGACCGGTGCCACCTCGCCGTATGCGCGCAGCCACCCCAGCTCCGGCAGCCTGAGCTCGTCCACGCCTCGACCGGCGCTCACGATCTCGAGCGACGTGCGCCCGGAGACCGTGTTCAGCGCCGTCTCGAATCCGGCCAGGGAGCTCGCATTCGTCAACTGGATCGCGACGACGACCGCGACACCGAGCGCGATCCCGAGCGCGGTCAGCCCCGATCGCAGCGGCTCGTGAGCGATGCGCCGCAGGATGAACCATCTAAAGAGCCGCATCGGTCCGGCTCCCGGGTTCGATCCGGCCGTCGCGCATGCGGATGATGCGATGGGCCGCGGCCGCCACTTCCGGCGCGTGGGTGGCCAGCAGCATGGCGGTGCCGGTCTCCCGATTGAGCTCCCGGAGCAGCGCGACGATCCGGCGACCGTTTTCCGAGTCGAGGTTGCCGGTTGGTTCGTCGGCCACGAGCAGCGCCGGCCGGTGGACGAGCGCCCGCGCGACGGCGCCGCGCTGGAGCTCGCCGCCGGAGAGCTGCTGCGGATAGTGCCGGAGCCGCTCCGCGAGCCCGACCCGCTCGAGCAGGGCTCTCGCCGCCGGGGCCGCGACCGCGGGCCGCTGCCCAGTCAGGAGCAGCGGGAGCTCGACATTCTCGAGCAGCGTGAGGGTGGGCAGCAGGTTGAAGAACTGGAACACGAAGCCCACGCGCTCCCGGCGGATGCGCGTCAGCTCATCGTCGCCGAGCGCGGCCAGGAGCGCGGCCTCGAGCCGCACCGTGCCGGATGTCGGGCGGTCCATGGCTCCGCACAGGTGCAGCAGTGTGGATTTGCCACAGCCGGACGGACCGACGAGGGCGACGAAGTCCCCCTGATCGATCGCCAGACTGACGCCTGCGACGGCGTGCACGTGGGTGTCCCCGCTGCTGTACGTGCGGTGGACGTTGTCTACGACGAGAAGCGCTGCTGAGGGTGCCAAGGTACGTGGGACGTGCCGCGGCGCCGTCAGGCCTTCTTCTTGCGCATCTGCACTTCGCGGCCGCCGTCGGCGTACCGCACGTCGTCCATCAGGCCGTTGATCAGGAAAATCCCCCGCCCGCTCGGCTTGAGGATGTTCTCCGGGTGAAGGGGATCGGCGACGGCCGTGGGGTCGAAGCCGTCACCGGGGTCGCGAACGGTGATCACGACCTCGCCGGCGGCATCACATGTCACGGAGCACTGCAGCTCCTTCGTCACATCGCCGCCGCACCCGTGACGGATGGCATTGGCGACCGCCTCCTGAAGCGCGAGCTCGACCGCCATGACGTCGTTGTCGCTCCAGTGTTTCTCCTGGAGCACGTGCGAGACGCCGTCGGTCAGCGCAGGAATCGCGGACGGGTCGGCCGGAATCGTCATCGTGAACTGGCACGTGGCGCAGAACGGCATCATCGCGCTCAGCCGCCTGACGTGGTCGTGCGACGCGCGGAGGTCTTCGATGAGCAGGGCCTGCTGCGCCTGTGCTTCGTCGCGCTCGGCGAGCGCCTGCTCGAGCTCGAACACGTGGCGGCGGAGCTCGAGCTGCGACTGGACCTGCCGCCGGAGCGCGTCGAGCGCCTCGATCTGTTCCTGCGTGAGCGTCCGGGTGACCCGATCGACGACGCACAATGTTCCGAGCGCATGGCCGTCCGGCGTCACGAGAGGCGCGCCGGCGTAGAAGCGGATGTGGGGATCGCCGGTGACCAGGGGGTTGTCGCGGAGCCGCGCGTCGGCGCGCGCGTCTGGCACGATGAACAAATCGTGTTGCCGGATGGCGTGTGAGCAGAACGAAATCGTGCGCGATGTCTCAGACGCCGTCACCCCGACGCGCGACTTGAACCACTGGCGGTCGGTATCGACGAGCGTGATGAGCGCCATCGGCGTGCCGCAGATATGCGACGCGAGCATGGTGAGATCGTCGAACGCACGCTCGGGCCCGGTATCCAGGATGCGATACCGGTGCAGCGCCGCGATGCGGGCGGGCTCGTTGGTGGCCGTCACGGGGTTCTTTCGTCCGAGAAGCTCGCGAGCGCCTCGTTTTCCGACGCGAAGGTCTCGAAGACCGTGAGCAGGCCGCTGATTTTCATCACGTGATGCGAGCGCGGCGACAGCGTCAGCAACCGGACGTCGCCTCCCTTCCGGCGTACGCTCACGAACTTGGCAATGAGGACCCCGACGCCGCAGCTGTCGATGTAGGTGATGTCTTTCAGGTCCAGAATAATCTTCAGGCGCCCCTGGTCCATGAGCTCGTTCACGCGCGACCGCAGCACCGAATCGCCGTCCTCGAACACCAGGCGGCCCTTGAGCTCCAAAAGCGTGACGTCGGCAATTCGGCGTTCCGTCAGTGTCATCGGCGCACTCGCGCGATTATAGCGCCTCGTCCTGCCTCCAACGTGCACTCGTCGGGCTGGAAGGCGGGCTGAAGCCCGCTCTAGGAAGCGGGGCTGAAGCCCCGCTCTGCGCACCTTGAGCCCGGACACTGTGTCCCAGGCACTCTCGCGCGGCGGCACCTGGCCCGCTTTCGCCGAAAGCGGCTGCGGCGAGGCCTCGCCAGCCCGCACGAGCCTCTCCGGCGGGCGGAGGCGGGCACTTTGACACTCGCATGTACACTGGTTCCAGCATGGACGACGATTTGAAATCTGTGAAGCCGTGGGTGACATTTGCCGGCTGCGTGCTGGTGGTGGTCGTCCTGTACTGGGCTCAGGCCGTGCTGGTGCCGGTCGCGCTCGCGATCCTGCTGACGTTCGTGTTGACGCCGCCCGTCACCTGGCTGCAGCGCTGGGTCGGCGGCGGAGCCGCCGTGCTCCTTGTCGTCAGCCTGGTCTTCACCACGCTCGGGCTGGCCGGGTGGGGCCTCGCGCGCCAGATGAACCATCTGGCCGAGGACCTGCCCAGCTATCGTTCGAACATCCGCGCGAAGATCGCGGACGTCCGGGGGGCCGGCAAAGGCGGCACGGTCGAGAAGCTGAAGGAAAGCCTCGAGGACATCCAGACCGATCTCGGAACGCCGGCGGCGCCGAAGGGCACGTCCGCGCGGCCCGTCGTGGTGACGTCGCCGCAGGCCACGGGTCTCACCGGCTTTGGGTGGCTGGGCCCGCTCGTCGGCCCCATCAGCACGGCCGGCGTGGTCGTGGTGATGGTGATCTTCATGCTCCTCGAGCGCCGGGACCTCCGCGATCGGCTGATCCGGATGTTCGGCCACGGGCAGCTCGCAATCACCACGAAGGCGTTCGACGAAGCGGGCACCCGCGTGAGTCGGCAGCTGCTCATGCAGTCGCTCGTCAACGCGACGTATGGCGTAGCGGTGGGTGTCGGGCTGTATTTCCTGAGTGTGCCGTATGCCCTCGTCTGGGCGATGCTTGGCGCGGCCTTGCGGTTCATTCCGTACGTGGGGCCCGTACTCGCCGCGGGGGCGCCGATCCTGGTCAGCCTGGCGGCGCTGCACGGCTGGAGAGGACCGCTCGAAGTCGTGGCGCTTTTCACGGTGCTCGAACTCTTCACCAACCTCGTGCTGGAAACGGTCCTCTACGCCGGGGCGGCCGGCGTCTCCCAGGTCGCGCTGCTCATCTCGGTGGCGTTCTGGACGTGGCTTTGGGGGCCGCTCGGCCTGCTGATGGCGACGCCGCTGACCGTGTGCCTCGTGGTCCTCGGCAAGCACGTGCCGGGGCTCGAGTTCGTCTGCACCCTCATGGCCGATACGCCGGCGCTGGCGCCCGAATATGGGTACTACCAGCGCCTCCTCGCGAGGGATCAGAGTGAAGCCGCCGATCTCATCGAACGGCATATCAAGGCGGAGTCGCCGAACACCGTGTACGACGCGCTCATCCTGCCCGCGCTCAATTACGCGGAGCGCGACCGGATCGAACAGCGGCTGTCCACGGAGGAGGAGTCGTCGGTGATCGACGCCACCCGCGAGCTGATCGTGGACGCGGCCGCGGCGTTACGGAAGCTGCACCCTGCGACTCCGGTGCCTGGCGCGGTGCTCGGCGCCGGAGTCGCGGCGCGTCGCGAGCGCGTCAGCGTCCTCGCCTACGCGGCCAACGGCGTGGCCGACGAGATTGCACTCGCGATGCTCGCGGACCTCATGGAGGATCTCCCGATTACGCTCGAGATCAGCCGGACACGGATGCTCGCCGCCGACGTCGTCGCGGTGATCCAGGAGAAAAACTGCTCGATCGTCTGCATCGCAGACCTTCCACCGAGCGCGTCGTCGAAGACCCGGTACCTGGTGAAGAGGCTTCGCGCCGCGTTTCCGGATCTCCGAATCGTCGTCGGCCGATGGGCACCGCCGGCGCTGGCCGACGAGAGCACGCAGGTGTTGCGAGACGCGGGCGCCACCCACGTCGCCTCGACGCTGGTCGAGACCAGAACGTACCTCGCCACGCTGCTCGATGTCGCACCCGTCCAGGGTGTGGATGCCGCATAACGTTCGCGCGCTGGCGGTACGTAGGGCGGCACGTCAGTGCCGCGGTTATCGGTATGTCGCGCGGTGCTACACTGCGGCGGCCGCCGCGAGATGACACCGCGCAGCTGAAGCTGCGCGCTACGGGCGGGCGAGACGTAGCGCGGCACTTCAGTGCCGCAAGGGTGTGGGTGCGTAGCGCGGCACTCCAGTGCCGCGGTCCGCTCGACGTGGAGAAGGAATGCGTACAGTGAGGGCATCGGCCATCGCATCAATCCTGGCGCTGTCGGCCGCGGTGTTCGCGCCGCAGCAAACGACGCCATCCGGGCAGTCTCCGGCCCCGTCCGAGCGCCCTGCGCGGCCGGTGCCGGATCCGGCGATCCCGGGTGAACGAACCGCGCAGCCCGCTGAAAATCCGCAGCGGCCGGCGGGGACGCCGCAAGCGGCTACGCCGCAGACCGGCGGCACCGCACCGCTCGTGTCCAACCCCTATCCATCGACGTACGCGCCCTTGCCGTCACAGACGACCGTTATCCGGAACGCGACCATCCTCACGGCCGCGGGCCCGGTGATCGAACGCGGATCGCTCCTGCTGCAGGGCGGAAAGATCGCGGCGGTCGGGGAGGCCGTCACGGCACCGGCCGATGCGCGGATCATCGACGCGGCCGGCCGGTGGGTCACGCCAGGGATCATCGATACGCACTCGCACCTGGGGGTCTATCCCGCGCCCGGGGTCGCGGCGGTGGACGACGGCAACGAGATGACCAGTCCGAACACGGCCGAAGTGTGGGCGGAACATTCAATCTGGCCGCAGGACCCGCAGTTCGATCTCGCGCTGATGGGCGGCGTCACGACCATGCAGATCCTGCCCGGTTCCGCCAACCTGTTTGGCGGGCGCGGCGTGACGGTGAAGAACGTCCCGTCGCGGACGGAGCAGGGCATGAAATTTCCCGGCGCGCCCTACAGCCTGAAGATGGCCTGCGGCGAGAATCCGAAGCGTGTCTACGGCGGCCGCAACAGTTCGCCGCAGACCCGCATGGGCAACGTGGCCGGTTACCGTCGGGCGTGGATCGCCGCCGCCGAGTATCGCGACAACTTCAGGCGATGGCGCGAGAACGGATCGGACCCCACGAAGCGGCCCGAGCGCAACCTGCAGATGGAGACGCTCGCCGGCGTCCTCAGCGGCGAAATTCTCGTGCACAACCACTGCTACCGCGCCGACGAGATGGCGGTGATGATCGATATCGCGAAAGAGTTCGGCTACCGGATCTCCTCGTTTCATCACGCTGTCGAAGCCTACAAGGTGCGCGACCTGCTGCTGGCGAACAACATCTGCGCGAGCATGTGGGCCGACTGGTGGGGGTTCAAGCTCGAAGCATTCGATGGCATCCGGGAGAACATCGCGCTGGTGGACGCCGCGAAAGGCTGTGCGATCGTCCATTCCGACGATCCAAACGGGATCCAGCGGCTGAATCAGGAGGCGGCCAAGGCAATGCGCGCCGGACGCGACGCCGGCCTCACGATCGGACCGGCGGACGCCGTCAGGTGGCTGACCATCAATCCCGCACGAGCACTCGGGATCGACAAGATGACGGGCTCGCTGGAGACCGGAAAAGGAGCCGACGTGGTCATCTGGTCCGCGGATCCATTCAGCGTCTACAGCCGCGCCGAACAGGTGTTCATCGACGGCGCGCTGCTATTCGATCGGAACGACCCGCAGACGTACCCGCTTCGCGATTTCGCCGCCGGCACGACCCAGCAGGGAGACGTGCGATGAGGGTGGCGGCGCCGCTCCTGCTCGTGCTCACGCTCGCTTCGCCGGCCGCATTCATGCCGCCGGCGGCGATGGACGCCACGGTCCCGAAGGGCTCGCGGACGCTCGCGTCGTTTCACGCGACGGGGGCGGGGAGAGGGCAGCGGGTCGTCGCGCCCGCGACGGTTGCGGCGGCGCCGGCCGGGGAGACCGTGGCGATCATCAACGCGCGCGTGCTGCCCGTCTCGGGGCCTGCACTCGAACGCGGGATGGTGTTGATCGCGAACGGCAAGATTGCCGCGGTCGGCGCGTCGGTCGCGCTGCCGGAAGGCGCACGGGTGATTGACGCGACAGGCAAGGTCGTCACCCCGGGCTGGCTGGAGTCGGCGACTCAGCTGGGGATCGTCGAGATCCCGTCCTCCGCCGAAGGCACAGCGGATCAGACGACCAGCGATCCGGGCCTGAGCGCGGCATTCAGCGTTGTCGACGCCTTCAACGGAGATACGACACTGATCCCGGTGACCCGCGTCGAAGGCATCACGCGCGCGGTCGTGATGCCCGCCGGCAACCACGTGCTGGTCGGACAGGGAGCCGTGATTGACCTGTCGGGAGCACAGGCGCCGGAGGCGATCACCAGGGCGCCCGCCGCCATGTTCGCGCAGCTCGGCGAGGCCGGCGCGGCTGCGGAGGGAGGTTCCCGCGCTTCGGCGATGCTGCGGCTGCGCGAAGCGCTCCAGGACGCCCTGGATTTCGCGCGCAACCGTCTCGCGTGGAATGCCGCGCAGCGGCACCCCTACACGCGTGGACGGCTCGACCTCGAGGCTCTCGGTCCGGTCGTCCGGGGTGAACTGCCCCTGGCGGTCCAGGCCAACCGCGCGAGCGATCTGCTTGCGGCGCTGCGCCTGGCACAGGAGTTCAAACTGAAGCTGATCCTGATGGGGGCGGCTGAAGGCTGGCGCGTGGCGGACCAGATTGCGGCGCAGAAGGTCCCCGTCGTCATCAAGCCGCTGACGAACATCCCGTCCTTCGATGCGCTGGGTGCCACGCTCGAAAACGCCGCGCGCCTGTCGAAGGCCGGAGTGGCGCTGGTTCTCTCCTCGTTCGAGACGCACAATGCCCGCAACCTGCGTCAGGAGGCCGGCAATGCGATCTCGTACGGCCTCGATCGCGACGCGGCGCTGCGCGCCGTCACTCTCACACCTGCAGAGGTGTGGGGCATCGCCGCCCGATACGGATCGCTCGAGCCCGGGAAGGACGCCGACGTCGTCGTGTGGTCAGGGGACCCGTTCGAGTTGACGACCGGCCCCGAGCACGTTTTCATCAAAGGGCACGAGATGTCGAAGGACACGCGCCAGCGTCGGCTGCTCGAGCGGTATCGAACGATCCGATAGACGCCCCCGCGGGACGCGGCACTGAAGTGCCGCGCTACGGAGCTTGGAACCGCCGGACACGGCACTGAAGTGCCGCACCGCGCGTGCGCTTCGCACCTCAGAACAGGCCGATGAGCCGCATCGCCGCGACGGCGGCGAACGCGAGCAGCAGGAGATCGAACGTGCGCTGCGGTATACGCGCCGTCAGCCACCGCCCCGCCAGCAGGCCCCCCACAATCAGCGGGCTCAGCACCAGGTTCAGCAGCAGCGTGCCGCCGTGGATCAGGCCCAGCGCGAGGCTGAACGGAATCTTGAACGAATTCACGATCAGGAAGAACCAGGCGCTCGTACCGACGAACTCCAGTTTCGGCAGGGACACCGCCAGGCAGTAAACGGCAAACACCGGCCCCGCCGCGTTCGCCAGCATGGTCGCACCCCCCGCGACGAGCCCGATGGTCCAGGCGAACAGTCTCGTATGGGGCACGTTGCCAAACCAGTCGGGCTTCTGCATGCGCGCGAGCTGCAGCGCGATCAATCCCAGGATGATGCCGCCGATGATGGGCTTGTACACCGCCTCGCTGAGCGAGCGCATGTACCAGGCGGATACGATCACGCCGAGACATGCCGGGGGCAGCATGCGGCGGATGTAATCCCAGCGGGCATGCTGGTGGAACGCCCGAACCGCAGCGACATCGCCAACGATGAGCATGGGCAGCACGATTCCCGTCGAGGTGCGCGCGCCAAAGATGAAGGCAAAGATCACGACGGGCAGCAGGCCCATCCCGGAGATCCCGGACTTGCCGATGCCGACGCACGCCGCGGCGACGACGGCCAGGAGCCATTGCAGGGAGTCCAGATGGGGCATTGATCGCAGCTAGTATCGGTCAGATCTGGGGGCCCTGGTCGGTTTTACCGTCTCGGCCGCGCGGCGGCCCGAACACGGGCATCGACGCGGATGAGCGGCCAGACTCCGGTCGGGGGTGTGGTCCCGCCCGCCGGGCGGAAGGATGGGTTTCCGGCGGACGGCGCCGCAGCCACGAGCCGGCGGCGTCCCAGAGTTCCGGCCCGGCGACCCGACGACGGCGCGATCGCGAGAACGGACTATAATCGGGGGTTCCCCCCGAATGTTCACCAAGGCGCTCGCCCCTTCCGTCAACGTCAGGACCCGCGCAAAAGGGCTTCAGTATCTCAACGCTGGCCGCGTCATCGAGATCGGCGGCGCCGAGTGGGTGGCGAACGCCGTCGTGCGGGGCACGCGCGACTATCGCGTGGACCTGGCGCGCGATCGCAGCCGATTCACCGGCGCGTGCGAGTGCCCCTACTACGCGGACCGCGCGGAAATCTGCAAGCACATCTGGGCCGCGCTGCTCGAAGCCGAGGACCGGAATCTGCTCGCCGGCGACGGCCCGGTGGGCCGCGATGCGGTGATCGAGCCCGAGTATCGCCCGAGTGCCGCGGACGTCCGGGAGCAGCCAGAGGTCAGCTACGCGGGGCCCGGCGCGCGGACCCACGTGGTGAAGCCTCCCGCGTGGCAGCGTTTTCTCCACGAGCTCCAGCAGGACGTCGCGGCCGCCGAGGGCGCGGTGCCTCTGCCCCGTTTCTCGAACGGCGAAATCGTCTATGCCATTGACGTGCGCGGGACGCTCGCGGGCCGCGGGACGGTCGTCAGCGTGTTCTTCCGGCAGCGACGGAAGAGCGGCGCCTGGACCAAGCCGAAACCCGTCGGCATCACGCCCGCGGAAGCCGAGCACATGATCGATCGCGACGACCGCGAGATCCTGTCGCTGCTCATCGGGGCATCGAACGCCTGGTCTCAGACCGCGGCGTACGAAGCGGGTTACCCGCGCCTGTCCCGCTACGTCCTGAACGGCCCGCTCGAGGATCGGGTGCTGCCCATGCTGGCCCGCACCGGCCGCGCGCATCTCGACAGCGCCGCCGAGGAGCACGGGCTCCTCCCGATTTCGTGGGACGCAGGCAACCCCTGGACATTCGAGCTGGAAGTTGCCGCCGACGAGAGGCACGACACGATCCGGATCGATGGAGCGTTTCTTCGCGGCGGCGAGCGGATGGCGTTGCGGGAGCCTGTCCTGCTGCTCAGCCGCGGGTTCCTCTTCACCCGCACGACCATGGCGCGACTGGATCTGGAGGGCGGGTTCGCGTGGCTGGCACGACTGCGCAGCTTCGGTCCGATGGCCATCCCGCAATCGGAAGCCGGCGCCCTGCTCGAGACGCTGGCGCGGTCCGGTCTCGACCCCCGCTCCCTGCCGGCGGATCTTCGCTACGACGTCGTCGACGGCGTCCCGCGGCCCCGCATCCGCGTCGGCAGACCGGAACGGCAGAACCCGTACGCGTTGCGCCAGGACCTCCGGGCGGCCGTGCAGTTCGATTACGACGGGATTGTCGTGGAAGGTCCCCCGGGTGCAACCGCCTACGACGGCGAACGGCGTCGCCTCGTGCGCCGGAATCGTACCGCGGAGCAGGCGGCCATCGATCGGCTGCATCAACTCGGGTTCCGCTATACCTGGAGCCACTTCGAGTCGCGGCAGATACTCGGCATCTCGCCAGAGCAGTTTCCCAGGGTCGTCCACACTCTCGTCAACGAAGGCTGGCGGGTGGAGGCGGAGGGCCGCGCGTTCCGCTCGCCGGTGGGCATGCAGCTCGAGGTCTCCTCCGGCATCGACTGGTTCGACCTGCACGGCGACATCGATTTCGGCGACGGCCGGTCCGCCCCCTTTCCGCAGCTGCTCGCCGCCATCTCCCGCGGCGAGGACGTGGTGGTGCTCGACGATGGGAGCGTCGGCCTGCTGCCGGAGGAGTGGCTGCGCCGCTATACGGCAATCGCGGGGTTCGGCAAGACGGAGGGTGACGCCATCCGCTTCCGGCGTTCGCAGGCCGCGCTGCTCGACGCGCTCCTGGCCACGCAGCCGACGATTGCATACGATGAAGTCTTCGAGCACGTCCGATCGGAGCTCCGCACGTTTGGCGGCGTGGTCGCCGCCGACCCGCCGCCGTCGTTCCGCGGCACGCTGCGGGAATATCAACGGGAGGCGCTGGGCTGGTTCGAGTTCCTGCGCCGCTTCGGCTTCGGCGGATGCCTCGCGGACGACATGGGCCTCGGCAAGACCGTGATGGTGCTTGCGCTCCTCGACGGATGCCGTAACGCCCGCGGGTCGGGGCCGCGCGTCCCCTCGCTCGTCGTGGTTCCGAAATCGCTCGTCTTCAACTGGATGGACGAGGCCGCCCGGTTCGCGCCGGAGTTGACGGTCCTCGACTTTACGGGCCCCGTGCGCGATCTGGCCTCGGTCCGCGGCGCGGATCTCGTTCTGACGACGTACGGAACGCTGCGGCGGGACGCGGTGGAGCTCTCGACGATCGAGTTCGAGTACGCCATTCTCGACGAAGCGCAGGCCATCAAGAATGCCGCGACCGCGTCCGCCAAGGCGGCGCGCCTGCTGCGCGCGCGCCACCGGCTGGCGCTGAGCGGCACGCCAATCGAGAATCATCTCGGGGAATTGTGGAGCCTGTTCGACTTCCTGAATCCCGGCCTGCTCGGCACCGCGAAGTCCTTTCAGCGCGCCAGCGGAACGCGTGGTCGTGGCGAGGAGGACCTCGAGTGGCTGTCGCGGGCGCTCCGCCCGTTCCTGCTGCGGCGCACCAAGGAGCAGGTCGCGCCGGAGCTGCCCCGCCGGACCGAGCAGACGCTGCAGTGCGAGCTCGAAGGCCCGCAGCGACGGCACTACGACGAGCTTCGCGCGCACTACCGCGAGACGTTGCTGGCCCGCGTGGCGCGGGAAGGCGTCAACCGTTCGAAGATGCAGATACTCGAGGCGCTGCTGCGGCTCCGCCAGGCGGCGTGCCACAGCGGACTCATCGATCCCCGCCGCGCACACGAGTCATCCGCAAAATTCGACGTCCTCATTCCGCGGCTTTCCGAAGTGATCGACGAAGGGCACAAGGCGCTGGTGTTCTCGCAGTTCACGAGTTTTCTCGCCCTGCTGCGTCCGCGACTCGACGCGCTGGGGATCAAGTACGAGTACCTGGATGGCCGCACGCGCGACCGCGCCGCACGCGTCGATCGCTTCCAGACCGATCCGGACTGCCGGCTGTTCCTCATCAGCCTCAAAGCCGGAGGCCTAGGGCTGAATCTGACGGCCGCGGAGTACGTGTTCCTGCTCGATCCGTGGTGGAACCCGGCGGCCGAAGCGCAGGCCATCGATCGCGCCCACCGGATCGGCCAGTCGCGCCACGTCTTCGCGTATCGCCTGCTGGCGCGTGACACGGTCGAGGAAAAGGTCGCCGAGCTGCAGCGGACCAAGCGGGAGCTCGCGGACGCCATCCTCACGGCAGACGCCGGGCTCGTGCGCACCCTGCGCACCGAGGACCTCGAACTGCTGCTCTCCTGACGAGCTGGAGCCCGGGAATGCTCCTTGCTCCAGGAATCGGCGGGTGAGCGACGTGATGAAAAAGGCCCTGAAAGTCGACCTCCACCTGCATACGGCAGAGGATCCAGAGGACCGTATTTCCCACGATTCGCAGACTTTGGTCGAGCGGGCCCACGACTTGGGGTTCGACGCGATCGCCATCACCCTCCACGATCGGCAGCTCACGGACCCCCGGCTGTCCGCCCGGGCCCGGGATCTCGGGATTGTCCTCCTGCCCGGCATCGAGCGAACGATCGAAGGGCGACATGTCGTGCTGCTCAATTTCCCGAGCGCTGCGGAGCGCGTCCGGAACCTGGACGAGATTGCGGCGCTCAAAGCGAAGTGCAACGGACTCGTGGTGGCGCCGCATCCATTTTTTCCGCATTCGTCGTGCCTGCGGGGATGGATGGATACCCACGCCGACCTGTTCGACGCGGTTGAATGGAGCTATTTCTGGACCGCCGGGGTCAATTTCAACCGGCGGGCCGCGCGGTGGGCCAGCGAGCACGGCAAGCCGATGATCGGCAATTCCGACCTGCACGACCTCCGGCAGCTGGGTCGCACCTATTCGCTCGTCGCTGCCGAGCCCGGCGCGGATGCGGTCTGCGACGCGATTCGGGCCGGCCGCGTGACACTCCAGACGGCGCCCGTTCCGACCTCGGAGCTGCTCCAGGTGCTCACGGGAATGGTCGCGCGGGGCCGGAAAGCCGCGGCGCCTGGCCGCGCACTCGCCACGACTTGAGCCGGCCTGCGCTCACGAGTCGATTTTGATGAGCTCGATGTCGAACACCAGCATGCCCTGGGGCGCGTCGGGACGATCCGCGTAGGCGAGGGCCGCCGGAATCCAGAAGCGGCGCTTCTCTCCCTCCACCATCATCTGCACGCCCTGCGTCCAGCCCGGAATCACTTCGTCGAGGCCGAACGTGGACGGCTCGTGCCGCGCGACGGAGCTGTCGAACATCCGGCCGTCGACCGTCCAGCCCGTATAGTGCACCGTCACGCGCGAGTTGGGCCGGGGATGGCGTGTGCCGTGGCCCGGAGAGAGGATCCGGCTCGCCAGGCCGGTTGTCGTCACGCTGGCATCCGGCGGAGCCGCGGCCACGTCGGGAGGCGCAGGGATTTGGGGAAGCGGAGTCGACGCCGTGCTCGATCGGTCACTCGGACTGGAGCAACCGGACGCCCCCAGGACCCCCGAAGCGAGCGCGCCCAGGTAAACCCATCGCAGTACGGCGCGGGGAACGGGAGTGAGCATTCGCTATCTTGACATCCTTCGCCATTCGCAGAGACTTTGGTAACCTCTCCCGGTGCCTGCCCCTCTCGCGGATCTGCAGCAACGCGCGGTCGAGCTCGCGAAGCACCACAATTTCGGCTCTGACGCACTGCAGGTCAACCTCGAGATCACCCGGGAGGATGCCGCGAACCAGGGAGCGTGGACCCGGCTTGCGCGCTGCTTCCTCGAACTGCGTCGCTTCTCCGAAGCCGCCGGCGCGCTGGCCACCGTGCTCGACCTGAATCCGTCGAACACGATCGCGCGCAGCCTTCTGACCGAAGTCACCCGCCGACGCGCGTCGGCTCTGCCGGAGGCCGAAGCCGCCAGCGGGTTCGCGGCGCACGATTTCGACGCGCTCGGCCACCTGGCGCCTCCCGACGCGGCACGCGCACTCGGACCGAAGATGGAGGCGCTGCTGCTGTCTGCGAACGAACAGCCGACGGCACGCCGGATCGTCGAGGCGCGCACGCGTGCAGGCCAGTCCGGCTCGAAACTGTTCCACCGGAACAGCTATCACGCCAGGACCAGTGGGCACCTGTACGCGTACCAGCACGGCGGGCGCAGGGAGCCGCAGTTCAACATCGGCCTCTTCAGCGGCGCACGGTGGGGCGGCGACTGGTTCCGGGCCGGCCTCGGGTTCAACCTCGCCAACGGCGGCCGGGAAAACGATCCGGACGATGGGCAGGAGGTCATCCTGGCGGCGTTCGACAGGTTCCAGCGGCAGGCCGCCGGCGCGTGGCGGAGCCATCTGGTGGACTGGATGGACAAGTCCCGTGGCTTCATCCAGTACGGCACGCGCGGACCCGCGTGCGATCTGCTTCCCAGGGACGCCGTGCAGTGGCTCATCAACTGCCGCAACCCCGCCGGGCAGGGCTGGGTGTTCGTCGGCCGGTGGCTGTCGCGCGAGGCGCCGGACGACGCGAAGACGCTCGCGTCGATGCCAAAGCTGGTCGCGTCGGTTGAAGACACGTTCGCCGCCTTGTTCCCGCTCTGGACGGCGGTTTACATGCCCTGACGTCCGGCACCGTCGCCGCGGCCTTCACTCATCGGAGACCGTCGGCCCCCACCACCCTTCGCCCTTGAAGCGCTCCTGCAGCTCCTGCCAGCGCTTGTGAACATCTTCGGTCATCGTGAAGTGTTCGGTCACGACCGGCTTCCCCGGTTCGACGATGACGATGTCGACCCCGGACCCCGTCGCGCTCGGGCGCATCTCGCACGTCACCCTGGCGCTCTCGCGCCTGAAAAAGTAAAACACGCCTCAGCATGCGGTACCCGGCCGCGGGCGCAAACGAGTCGCGCACCCCGGAACCCGGAGCCCTGTTTTCACAGCCGCATCGCAATGGCGACGACGATCCCGATGCCGCCGAGCAGGAGCAATCCGAGATACACCGGCACGGCGAAGGCGAGCCACTCTGCGTACTTGACGCCCGCGGCGGCCGTCACCGCCATTAACGCGCCGTTTGTCGGGGTAATCAGATCCGTCAATCCGGCGCCATATTGATAGGCGAGCACCACCACCTGCCGGGAGAGGCCGATCAGGTCCGACATCGGCACGAGCACCGGCATCGTGAGCACGGCCTGGCCGCTGACGCTCGGGACCGGGCCGTGCACCACCGCCTGCACCGCCATCATCCCGAGCGCCGAGAGCGCCACAGGCAGGTTCTGGAGGGGCATGACGAGGGCGTTGACGATCGTGTCGATGACGCGTCCCTCCTCGAGCACCACGAAGATCGCCCGGGCGAAGCCGATCAACATCGCCGCGTTCGCCATGGCGGTGAACCCGGCGACGAACGCCACGGCCGTCCGGGCGATGCCGAGCCCGCCGATGAGACCCGAGATGAGCCCCATCGCGAAGAACAGCGCAGACATCTGGTCGAAGTCCCATCCCAGCCGCATGACGCCATACACGAACACCACGAACGTGGCGACCACGAGCAGGAGCACGACGGCCCGGCGCCCGTCGAAGTGTCCTACGGTGGTTTCATCGACGGCCTCGGGTGCCCGTCTGGTGCCCACGGCATGTCGCCAGGTCGCGGCGATCCACACTGCGAGCGCGAGGGCCATCAGCCCAGTCCGGAACGAGGCCCCAGACAGCAGCGGGAGCCCGGCGAGTTTCTGCGCGATTTGAACCTGAAAGGGATTGATGGGGCTGAATGCGGCCCCCACGCCCGCGGCCCCGAGGCTGATCGCGACCGCCGTCACCGCGTCGAACCCGAGGCGTCGCGTGACGAGGAGCAGCACGGGCACGAGCGCGATGATCTCCTCGGACATGTTCTCGAGCGCACCGCCAACCGCGAACGTCAGCGACACGATCGGGATGACGAGCGCCTCGCGACGCTGCAGGCGCTGCACGAGCCACTCAACGGCCTGGCGCAACGCGCCCGTCTCGTCGACCACGGTGAAGGCGCCCCCGACGAGGAACACGAGGAAGACCACGGACGCCGCGTCGGTCAGGCCTTTGGGTATGGCCACCATCGCCCGGAACGGACCGACGTGGGATGGCTCGACCCGGTGGTATGTGCCGGCCACGACGACCTGTCGTCCCGTCGCGGCGTCTTCGTGGCGCTCATACCGCCCCGCGGGGAGGAGGTAGCTGCACGCGGCGGCGACGAGAATGCAGCCGGTCAGGAGCGCGAGGGGATGCGGGAACCGGGCGGTCGACATTGCGCGCATGCTAGCATGCGGTCCAGCCGATTCCGGCGACGACACACCCCACATGGCCCTGCTCCACGTTTCGAGTCTGCTCCTGTTCCTCAATTTCGGAGGGCTTCGCCAGGACGCCATCCCCAGGCCCGACTGCCGGGTGCTCGACGAGTGCCGACAACTCGCGCTCGCCGCAGCAGGCCGGCAGGAGTTCGAGACGTTCCACGATCTGGCGTGGCGCGCCGTCCAGCTCGGACCCAAGAACGATCCCGCGCTGATGTATATGCTGGCGCGGGCGCAGAGCCTCAGCGGACGGCCGAACGACGCGATCGTCATGCTGGCGCGGCTCGTCGCGATGGGCGTACCCGTGGACGCGGCCACGAACGACGACTTCCGGCGCGTGCGCGCGCTGCCGCGCTGGCCCGAACTGGCGTCGAGCATCGCCTCGCCCGCTCCGAATGGGAACACGCCGCCGGCCAGTCAATCGTTGATTTCTGAGACTGTGGAGAAGACAGCCCCGCCGGCCGTGAACGGTCCTCCCCGCCCCGTCGAGTCGCGGGCGCGTGGTTCGGCGGTGGTTTCGTCGGCGCTCGAACCACTGCGGTTCACGACTCCGCAGTTCACGCCCGCGGGTCTTGCCTACGACGCCGTCTCGCGGCGCTTCGTCGTCGGCGATCGCCAGGGGCGCAAGCTCGCCGTCGTCGACGAATTCTCCCAGCATGTCGCCAACCTTGCGGGAGCGCAGACGTCCGGTTTCGGCGAGATCGCCGCGATTGAGATCGATGCGCGGCAGGGTGACCTGTGGGTGGTGAGCTCAGACGGACCCCGGACGTCGCTGCACAAGCTTCAGCTGATCTCCGGGCGTCTGCTGGCGACGTATCCGGTCCCGGAACGGCTCGCGCCGGTCAGCCTGGGTGACGTGGCCGTGGCTGGATGGGGCGCGGTGCTCGCGCTCGACACCGCCGGACATCGCCTCTTCCGCCTTCCGCCGCACGCCACCGCTCCGGAGGTTGCGGCGATTCTTCCCGATACCGCGCCCGTATCCATCGCACCGGCCGAGAACGGCGTGGTTTACATCGCGACCGCGTCGGGCCTCTCGCGGCTCGATCTGGAGGCGCGATCAGCGGCCGCGGTCACGGTCAAGACGGACACGGGGGTCGACCTTGGCGGGCTCACGCGCATCAGGTGGCACGACGGCGGGCTCGCGGCGCTCCAGACAGCGTCGGACGGCGCCTACCGGGCCGTCAGAATTACGCTCGATCCGCGAGGCCGCGTCGCGACGGCCGTCAGCGTGCTCGATCCGCGCATCTCGATCAGCAACCCCACCGCCGCGGCGGTGGTTGGCCGGGTCCTCTATTACCTGGCGAACGGGGAGGGCAGCGAGATGATCGTCAGGCGAGTCACGCTCCGGTGACCTGACGCTAGGGTCACGCGACGACGGAGCCCCACGCGGCGCGACGCACCTCGTCCGGGGTCCATCCACGGGCGCGGAGCTCGCGCACGCCCGTATCCCCGTCCGACTTGCTCAACTTCCGATCCGGGGATTTCATGATCAACGGGTGATGGAAGAAGACGGGCATCCGCTCGCGCCCGAGCAGCCCTGCCAGGCGAATTTGCCGTCCTGTCGACGGCAGCAGATCGATTCCCCGGACGACGAGGTCGATGCCCTGCCGCCAGTCGTCCACCGCGACGGCGAACTGGTACGTCCAGTTGCCGTTCCGATCGCGCAGCAGCAGATCGCCGCACTGGGACGCCGGGTCCTGTCGCTGGACTCCCAACCGCGCATCGTCGAAGGTCACCACTCCGGGATCGACGCGAAGCCGCCACCCGACCCCTGTGGTCAGGGGGATGTTCTTGTGACGGCAGTGCCCCGCGTAGTGGAATTCGGCGACCGCGGTGGACGTTGCGGAGCGGCGGGAACACTCGCAGCCATAGACGAGACCACGATTCGCAAGGAGGTCGAGAGCAGCCCGGTATGCGGCGTCCCGATCACGCTGGCGGCCAGCGCACACGCCGGCACGAAATTCGTCCGTGGTGTGGACGTCGGGGCGATATCCGAGCCAGTCCAGGTCGTCGAGGATGGCGGATTCGAAGGCGGGCCGTGACCGGCCCCGGTCGTGATCCTCGAGGCGCAGGAGCACACGCCCGCCGACGGACCGCGCGATTCCCCAGACGTACTCCGCGTTCAACACGTGGCCCAGATGCAGCCATCCCGTCGGCGCGGGAGCGAAGCGGGTGAGGGGACTGGGCGGAAGGCGAGCCTGGCACTTCGCGACGTCAGGGTCGGCGGGGAACACGCGCATCATGGTGCCACAATGTGCGCGGGCGTCGATCCGATCGCGGTCGGACGCGCCGCGCGGCAGCCCCTGGGATCTGCGGCTCAGCCTTCAGTCCGCCTTACGCTCCTGCCGAATCCGACAGCTCGCGCTCGGCGCGGAGCCAGTCGTCCAATGGCCCGCCCCCGGCATTTCCGCGAGCCTCGTAGATCTCGTACGCGCGGCGCGAGATTTCCGTCGCGGTGATCAGCCGCTCCTGGGCGACCGTGGCGATTTTTGGTTTGCGTGGCGGGACGGCCTTGCGAGGTTGTACAGCGCGGGGTGGCACGCGGACTCCTTTCGATGCGGACTCCTCGTCCGCGCCAAGCGATCGACGCAGGTCGACGACCGCACAACTGCCATTTATGTTCCTTAGGGCGACGCGAGCGACATTAGCGGTCGGCTCGAACGAGGGTGCCGTCCGGCATGCGCCGTAGAAACGCCGCGTCCAACAGGATCCTCACCACATCTTCGGACATCACGCGGGTGATGCCGAGGAGACGTGCCGCCTGGTGCAAGGTCAATCGCAGACCGGGCAATTCGATGAACTGCGCGGCCAGCCGCTCTGCCGGAACGGAACACTCGCCGAAACCATGCATATGACCTCCACGGATTGACCATCTCCACAGCAACCTTCGCGCCATGGGGCGGGAGAGAGCCTCGGCTTCCCACGGGTCGATTCCAGGCCGCTCTGGATTCGACCGGCGTCACGGGTTTGGTCTCTCAACATCTCGCGAGAGCGCTTCATCCGCACGCTCCTCGAGGGCACCGACCGCGCGCGCAACGAGCCGCGTGTTTTGTCGGGCGCGCCGGTGCGAGCGACATAAACGTCGTGAATCGATTCGGCTGGAGGACCCGTTCGTGCAGAATCCGCCATATTTCTACGGGCGGGTTCTTGCAGGCACGATCGGCTGGCGAATCGTCCGGCCAGTTTTCTGGAGGTGTCCGTGAGCGTTCGAGAAGCCCCCGCAGCAGTGGGACTCAGGTCGTCGGTGCCCTGGAACCTGGATCAGGTCAGCCGCTTGATCTCGGCCAAGAGAAATCCCTCCGAGACGCTGACCAACATCGTTCACGAAATTCAGAAGCGCTTCGAGACGGACGTCTGCTCCGTCTACCTGCTGGAACCGGATCGGGCGAACCTGGTGCTCGCGGCGACGGTGGGGCTGCGCCCCGAAAGCGTGGGGCGCGTGCGGATGCGTCTCAGCGAGGGCCTCGCGGGTCTCGTGGCGCAGCAGCAGCAACCCGCGGCGGTTGCCGACGCGATGCGCCATCCGCGGTTCAAGTACTTCAGCGAAGCGGGTGAGGACTCGTACCGGTCCTTTCTCGGCGTGCCGCTCTTCCACGCGGGCGCGCTGCTCGGGGTCCTCGTCGTGCAGACGATCGAGGCCAGGGAGTTCGGGGACGAGGCGATCGCGCGGCTGGCGTCCGCGGGCGCGCAGCTCGCGCCGATCGTGGACGAGGCGCGGACCCTTGGCCACTACAGCGCTCCCGCTCACCAGCGGCTCTCGGCACTGGCACAGAACCTGTGGTGGTGCTGGGACCACGAGACGACCAGCCTGTTCCACGAGCTCGACCCGGTGCTCTGGCGTCGCACGGGACACAACCCGATCGCCCTGCTGCAGGAGATGTCCTCCGATACGATCGAGTCGCGTACGTCCGAGCTCGTGCTGCACAGCCGGATCAACTACGCGTATCGCCGCCTGCAGGAGTATCTCCAGGCGCGGCACACGTGGGGGGTGCGCTATGCCGGCGTGCTGCGGGCGCGGCCCGTCGCGTATTTTTCCGCCGAGTTCGGTTTGCACGAGTCGCTGCCCATCTACTCGGGCGGGCTCGGGATCCTGGCGGGCGACCATATCAAGAGCGCGTCCGATCTCGGGATCCCTCTCGTGGGGGTCGGCCTCTACTACGACCAGGGCTATTTCACGCAGCGCCTCGATCGCGAGGGCTGGCAGCACGAAGACTACATGACGGTCGACAGCCGGCGCCTGCCGATCGAGCTCGCCCTGAGCAACGGCATCCCGATCGTGATCGAGATCGAGACGAGAACCGGGACGATCTTCGCGCGGGTGTGGACGCTGTCGGTCGGACGCAACACCCTGCTCCTGCTCGATTCGAACGTGGACGGCAACCAGCCGGAGGACCGCCAGCTGACCGCGCGTCTCTACGGCGGCGACACGCGCGTCCACATCCGGCAGGAGCTGCTGCTCGGTGTCGGCGGCGTCCGCGCGCTGGCGGCGATGGGCATTGCGCCCGGCGTGGTGCACCTGAACGAGGGGCACAGCGCCTTCGCCGTGCTGGAGCTCGTGCGGCGGCGGATGGCCGACGAGGGCATCGGCGTGCGCGAGGCGATCCGTCGAACGTCGTCCCAGGTCGTGTTCACGACCCACACGCCCGTTCCTGCCGGACACGACCGGTTCACCGCGCCGCTCGTGGAGGAGCACCTCGGGCCGCTCCGTGACGCGATGACGCTCAGCTCCGACGAGCTCATGGACCTCGGTCGCATCAAGGTCGGCGACGCCGCTGAGACCTTCTGCATGACCGTCCTCGCGCTGAAGCTGTGCCGACGCGCCAACGCCGTGTCGTCGCTCCACGGCGAGGTCTCGAGAACGATGTGGACCTCGCTCTATCCAGGCACGAGCGAGGACCAGGTTCCGGTCGGACACATCACGAACGGCGTGCACGTGCAGTCGTGGCTCGCGCCGCAGATGCGCCAGGTGTACAACCGGCATCTCGGCCCCGACTGGCCGGCCCGCTGCCACCGGCCGGGCTTCTGGGAGTCCATCGATGCCGTGAACGACGGCGAATTGTGGGAGACCCACCAGGCATTGAAGCGGCAGCTGATCGAGGTGGCCCGCCGGCGCGCCGCCGAACAGGCCGCGGCGCGCGGCGAATCGAACGAGACCGTCGCGCAGGCGCGCAGCGCGCTCGCGTTCGACGCGCTCACGATCGGGTTCGCGCGCCGCTTCGCGACATACAAGCGCGCGAATCTCATCCTGCAGGACATGGAGGCGATCGTCTCGCTCCTCGGCGACGCCCGGATGCCGGTGCAGTTCGTCTTCGCCGGCAAAGCCCACCCGCAGGACTGGCCCGGCAAGGAGATTCTAAAGGAAATTGCCCAGCTGATGCGCGACCCGCGCTTCGCCGGCAGGGTGCTGTTCATCGAGAACTACGACATCGACGTGGGGCGGCACCTGGTCCAGGGGGTGGACGTGTGGCTCAACAACCCCCGTCGTCCGCTCGAAGCCTGCGGCACGAGCGGTCAGAAGGTCGTGCTCAACGGCGGCCTCAATCTCTCCGTCCTGGACGGATGGTGGGCCGAGGCGTACGACGGGCTGAACGGGTTTGCGATCGGCGGCGGGCAGACCCATTCGTCCGCCGCTGTGCACGATTCACGCGACGCGCGTGCGCTGCTGACGGTCCTGCGAGACCAGGTGATCCCGATGTATTACGACCGCGATCGCGACGGGCTCCCGCGCGAATGGATCGCGCGGATGAAGCGGGCCATTCACACCCTCGGGTGGCGGTTCAGCGCAGACCGGATGGTGATCGACTACGTGACGAACGCCTACATCCCCGCGGCCGGGGGGACCAGCAGCGAGTCGCGCGGCTGGTAAGGGGGCCGGCTCCTCATCGATCGGAGGGAGGCGGCAACCATTCCGTGCTGTGAACCGTCGAATACCATCGGCGGAAGGACACCTGGCAGACGGTCCGCCAGGGTGATCGAAGCCGACCACGGCGACGATCGAGGATTCCGCCCCAGGCACGAGGGCAGCATGCGCGGCACGGGCCTCACTCACGACGTGTTCCGGGACGTTCGGTTCACGGTCCGGCAACTGCGGAAGACCCCGGGATTCACCTGCACGGCGGCGTTCACGCTGGGGCTCGGCATGTGCGCCAGCGTGGCCATTTTCGCGTTCGTCGATGCCGCGCTGCTCCGCCCCCTGCCCTATGCGAATCCATCTCGCCTGGTCGGGGTGTACGAACGCGTCGAGATGTTTCCCCAGTCGAATCTGTCGTACGCCGATTACCTCGACTGGAAGGCGCTCAACAAGTCCTTCGACGCGCTTGCGGCATACCAGCGATCCGAGGCCACGCTGACGGCCGCTGGAGGCGCGCAGCCAGTTCCCGCCGCGCGTGTCAGCGATGATTTCTTCCGAACGCTGGGGGTGATGCCGGTGGTCGGGCGTGACTTTCGGCCCGGCGAGGACCTCCCGTCCTCGGCGCATACGGTCCTCCTCAGTTACTCGGCGTGGCAAACACGGTACGGCGGCATCCCCGGTGTGCTCGGACAGTCCGTGACACTCAACGGTGTCCCGCACGTGATCGTCGGCGTCCTGCCGCGACACTTCCACTTCGCGCCCGCCGAACCGGCGGAGTTCTGGGTGACCCTCCACGGCTCGGGCTCGTGCGACCTGCGGCGAAGCTGCCACAATCTTTTTGGCGTCGCCCGCTTGAAGGAGGGTGTGTCGGTCCGGGCAGCCGCCACCGACATGACCGCGGTTGCGCAGCAGCTCGAAAAGGCGTACCCCGATTCGAATCGCGGGCAGGGCGCCGCCGTTCTCGCGCTCGAAGAGGTCATCGTCGGCATGATCCGCCCGATGTTGATGGTGCTGCTGAGCGGCGCCGGGCTCCTTCTGGCGATTGCCGCCGTGAATGTCACCAGCCTGCTGCTCGTCCGCGCGGAAGGCCGCAAGCGTGAGGTCGCAATCCGGACGGCGCTTGGCGCATCCACCGCCCGGGTCATTCGCCAGTTCGTGATCGAGGCCGTTGTGCTGGTCACTCTCGGCACGACGCTTGGCCTGCTGTGCGGGTACTGGGCCGTGCAGCTGCTCACGAGCCTCATCCCCGCCGGCATTCTCGCGACGATGCCGTTTCTGCAGGACCTCGGCGTGGACGCTCGCGTCGCGGCATTCGCGGGCGCGCTGGCAG
>JANMCN010000251.1:0-9421 GCA_031361295.1 Acidobacteriota bacterium
AGGTATAATGACGGGTTCCTGCCCGAGTGCCGGGCGGTGACAGAGCCATGCTTTTCGACCTCAACAAGCTTCACGGGTCCCGGGACCACGTCGAGCGGACATTTCAGCCGGCGGATTTCGATCCGCAGGACATTGATTACCGTGTGGTGCATCCCGTCCATTTGTCGCTGGACGTCGAGAAGAAGGGTGGCACGTCGTACCGGGTCACGGGTCGGGTGAGGACGACGCTCCAGCTGGAATGCGGGCGGTGTCTCGAAGACTTTCCGCTCCCGGTAGAGGCGGCGTTCGAGCTTCAGTACGTGCCCCAGGCCGAGGATGCCGCAGCCGAAGCGGAACGCGAAATCACGGAAGACGATTTGACGACGGCGTTCTACACCGAGGGCAGGCTGGACCTGATCGATTTGATGCGCGAGCAGTTCCAGCTTGCGCTGCCCATGAAGCCGCTCTGCGCGCAGTCGTGCCGCGGCCTCTGCTCCCAGTGCGGAGCGAATTTGAACCGGACCGAGTGCCACTGCAGGCCGGTCTGGGAAGACCCGCGGCTCGCGCCGCTCAAGAGTCTGCTGAACCGAGAGAAGGAGAGCTGACACGTGCCCAATCCCAAACGCCGGCATTCGAAGACCCGCACGGCCAAGCGCCGAACCCACGACACCCTGACGCCGGTGGCGGTCGGAACGTGCCCCCAGTGCCGCGAGGCGAAGGCGCCCCACCAGGTCTGCGCGCATTGCGGCTACTACAAGGGCCGCCAGGTCCGCCCCGTCGAGGAAGCGTAAGGCAATAGCGCCACTGGCCCTCAGCTGCTGATTGATGCGCATCGCCATCGACGCGATGGGAGGCGACGACGGGCCGCGCAGCATCATCGACGGTGCACTGGTCGCCGCCCGTCATCTGCAGATTGGGCTCCTGCTGGTCGGCGCCTCCCCTGACATCGAACGCGAGCTGGCGCGCCACCCCCGCGTGTCTTCCCTGGACGTGCGGATTCTCGATACCCCGGAGTCGATCGGCATGGGGGAGACGGCTGCCGCGGCGCTCCGCCGGAAGCCACGTGCGTCAATCCGTCTCGCGGCCGAAGCGGTGAGGGACGGCGAAGCCGCCGCGCTCTTCAGCGCCGGACACACCGGCGCGTCGGTGATGGCGGCGCTCGGCGCATTCGGCCGTCTCGCGGGTGTCGACCGGCCTGCGCTCGCCACCATCATCCCGACTCTCCAGAACCCCGCGATTCTGCTGGACTCTGGAGCGACGGTGGAGTGCCGCCCGCAGCATCTCGTCCACTTCGCGATCATGGGGGCCGCCTACGCGAGGGTGGCGCTCGGGTGTGCGGTGCCGAGAGTCGGGCTGCTGTCGGTCGGCAGCGAGGAGAGCAAGGGCAACGAGCTGACGCGTGACGCGCATCAGCTCCTCAAGACCGCGCCGATCACGTTCGTCGGGAACGTCGAGGGACGTGATGTCTACGCCGGAAATGTCGACGTGATCGTATGCGACGGCTTTACCGGCAACGTGACGCTGAAGATCAGCGAAGGGCTCGTCGAGACCGTCGAGCG
Source organism: Acidobacteriota bacterium (assembly GCA_031361295.1). Lineage (GTDB taxonomy): Bacteria > Acidobacteriota > Vicinamibacteria > Vicinamibacterales > 2-12-FULL-66-21 > JALZOC01. The sequence goes on from JANMCN010000251.1 coordinate 1,539, forward strand.
GCTGCTGCACGACGAGCTCTCCGCGACCTTCGGCACGCGCGTTGGCTACCTGCTCTCGCGCCAGGCTTTCCGGAGGTTCCGGAAGCGGGTGGACGCCTCCGAATACGGCGGCGCGCCGCTCGTCGGCCTCAACGGCTTGTGCGTGGTCGGCCATGGCCGGTCGTCGCCCAAGGCGGTGAGGAATGCCGTCGCCATGACGGCCCGGTTCGTGAGCCAGGGGCTCATCGACAGGCTGTCGCACGATGTCGCGGCCGCCACCCATGAGGGACCGGTCCAATGATTGCGTTCGTGTATCCGGGCCAGGGCGCGCAGAAGGTCGGGATGGGCAAGGCGCTCGCGGCGGCCTTCCCGGTGTGCCGTGGCGCCTTCGACGAGGCGGACGAAGCGCTCGGCGAATCCTTGAGCGCACTGTGTTTCGAAGGCCCTGAGGACCGCTTGCGCCTGACGGAGAATACGCAGCCCGCGATCCTGGCGACGAGCATGGCCGTGCACAGGCTGGTCGCCTCGCGGGGAATCCGCGCCTCGTTCGTCGCGGGACACAGCCTGGGCGAGTATTCGGCGCACGTGGCCGCCGGTACGATATCCTTTGCGGATGCCTTGCGCACGGTACGCCGGCGTGGACGGTATATGCAGGACGCCGTCCCGGAGGGCGAGGGCGCGATGGCTGCCATCCTCGGCCTCGACGCGGAAGGTGTGGCCCGCGCCTGTGCCGAGACCGCCCGTGAGCTCGGCCGCATCGTGACGCCGGCGAACCTGAATGCTCCCGGCCAGGTCGTCATCGCCGGGCACGCGGATGCCGTGCAGCGCGCCGGCGAACGGGCCAAGGCACTGGGAGCGAAGCGGGCGATTGCGCTCGCCGTGAGCGCGCCCTTCCACTGCCCGCTGATGAAGCCGGCCGAAGCGCGTCTCGCACCGGAACTTCGCGCCCTGTCCGCGTCGAACCCGGGGATTCCGGTCATCGCGAACGTCGACGCCGAACCGAAGCGCGACGCACGGTCGTCCATCGAGGCGCTCGTGAAGCAGGTCTCGTCCCCCGTACGCTGGGAAGATGTCGTCCGGCGGCTCGTGGCCGAAGGGGCGACGACGTTCGTGGAGATGGGACCCGGCACGGTGCTCGCCGGATTGATCAAGAAGATCGATCGCAGCGTCACGGTGATGAGCATCGAGGACGAGGAGAGCTTTCAGCGCGCCCTCGAGACACTCGCACGCCACACGGGAACGGCTGAGGGCTGAAGTTCGAAAGTGAAGAGACCAGTATCCAGTTACCAGTTGCCAGTGGCGAGAAAAGGCCCAGACCTGGGAATTGGAAACAGGAAACTGGAAACTGAAAACTGGCCCCGGTAAGTATGATTGACCTCTCCGGCCGTATCGCGATTGTCACGGGCGCGTCGCGCGGGATCGGGCGCGCGATTGCCCGGCGGCTTGCGGCGCAGGGGGCGCATGTCGTAGCAGCCGCCCGGGGGGACCACGCGCGAGCGGTCGTGGAGGAGATCACCGCGGCGGGGGGGCGCGCCGAGGCGAGTCCGCTCGACGTGACCGCGGCCGGGGCGGCGGAAGAGATGGTCGCGGCGACGCTCCAGCGTCTCGGACGGATCGACATCCTGGTGAACAACGCGGGGATTGCCCGTGACCAGTTGTTGCTGCGGATGAAGCGCGACGACTGGGACGCGGTGCTCGCGACGAATCTCACCGGCGCCTTCGCGCTCACGCAGGCGGTGCTGAAGCCGATGGTCCGCCAGCGCGGCGGGCGCATCGTCTGCATCAGCTCCGTGGTCGGACAGAGCGGCAACGCCGGGCAGGCGAACTACGCCGCGTCGAAGGCGGGCGTCATCGGGTTTGCCAAGGCGGTCGCGCTCGAAGTCGCGTCGCGGGGCATCACCGTCAACGTCGTGGCGCCCGGACTGATTGACACGGATATGACCCGCGCGATCACCGGGAGCGCGCGCGAAGAATGGGCGTCGAAGATTCCGCTGCGGCGCCTCGGCACACCGGACGATGTCGCGTCCGCCGTCTGCTTTCTCGCGTCGGACGAGGCATCGTATATTACGGGGCAGGTCCTGGCGGTCAATGGCGGGATGTACACGTAGCGCGAAGTTCCGCAGGGACTCGCGGATGGAGGGATGAATGGCGGTTGCAGACAAGGTCAAGAGCATCATCGTGGAGCAGCTGGGCGTCGACGAAGAAGAAGTGACGCCCGATGCGTCGTTCGTGGACGACCTCGGGGCTGACTCGCTCGACACGGTGGAGCTGGTGATGGCGTTCGAGGAAGAGTTCGGGATCGAGATTCCGGACGAGGACGCCGAGAAGATCACGCGCGTCAAGGAAGCCGTCGAGTACATCGAGTCCCACAGCAAGAAGAAGTAGGGCGGGAGGCCGTTTGAGCAGGCGAGTCGTCGTGACGGGTGTCGGCCTCGTGTCGCCGCTCGGAATCGGGACGGAGGCGAACTGGCAGGCGCTCTGCGCGGGGCAGAGCGGCATCGGACCCATCACGCGGTTCGACGCGGCCCAGTTCTCCGCGCGCATCGCGGGCGAGGTCAAGCACTTCGACCCGCTGCAGTTCATCGAGAAGAAAGATGTCAAGAAGATGGACATCTTCATCCAGCTCGCGATCGCCGCGTCGCAGTATGCGATGGACGATGCGAAGCTGAAGGTGAGCGCGGAGATGGCGACCCGCACCGGGGTCTTCATCGCGTCTGGCATCGGCGGGTTCACCACCATCGAGCGCGAGCACAAGGCGCTCCTCGAAGGGGGTCCCCGGCGCATTTCGCCCTTCTTCATCCCTGCCGCCATCATCAATCTCGCGGCGGGCCAGGTCTCCATCCGGTTCGGCGCCAAGGGGCCGAACTCCGCCACGTGCACGGCATGCTCCGCCTCGGCGCATGCCATCGGCGACGCTTTCGAAATCATCAAGCGCAACGACGCCGACGTGATGATTGCCGGCGGGTCCGAAGCTGCGATTACGCCGATGGGCGTCGGGGGATTCGCGGCGATGCGGGCCCTGTCCACGCGCAACGACGAGCCGGCGCGCGCGAGCCGCCCCTTCGACCGGGACCGTGACGGGTTCGTCATGGGCGAGGGCTCCGGCGTCATCATCCTCGAAGAGCTCGAGTTCGCGACCCGGCGGGGGGCGAACATCTACGCGGAGCTCGTGGGTTATGGCATGTCCGCCGACGCGTTTCACATCACCGCGCCTTCAGAGGACGGCGATGGTGGTCGGCGCGTGATGGAGGCCGCACTGAACCATGCCGGTGTGCAGCCGCAGCAGGTGGACTACATCAACGCGCACGGCACCTCGACCCCGTTCAACGACAAGCTCGAGACGCTCGCGATCAAGCGGGTCTTCGGCGACCACGCGCGGAAGGTCGCGATTTCGTCGACCAAGTCGATGACCGGCCACCTGCTCGGCGCGGCCGGCGGTCTCGAGGCCGGGATCACCGTGCTCGCGATCCGGCACCAGGTCATTCCGCCCACCATCAACTACGACACGCCGGACCCGGAGTGCGACCTGGACTACGTGCCGAACATCAAGCGCGAGGCGAAGATTGAGTTCGCCCTGTCGAATTCGTTCGGCTTCGGCGGCACGAACGGGGCGCTGCTGTTCAAGAGGTTTGGGAAATAGCTTCCGGCTTCCAGCTTCCAGCTCTCTCAGGCGTGGGGCGTTGCTTGAAATCCGGCAGCCGATATCGTGGAACTTCACCCGTGCTCTCCCGGAAGCCGGAAGTTGGTTGCCGATAGCGCGGAAGCCGGAAGCCGGAAGCCGGAAGCCGGAAGCCGGAAGCTGGAAGCTGGAAGCTGGTAGCTGGAAGCGATGAAAATAGCCGTCTGCATCAAACAGGTCGTGACGCGCGAGTGGCAGCTCCGGGTCAACGAGGCAAAGACCTGGATTCGCGATCAGGACGCGAGCGTCGAGCTGAACGAGCCGGATGCGTATGCGCTCGAAGAGGCGCTGCGGCTGAAGGAACAGCACGGAGGGGAAGTCGTCGTCTGCTCGGCCGGACCGGCGCGCGCGGCGCAGGTCATCCGCGAGGCCCTGGCGCGCGGCGCGGACCGCGCCATCCACGTCGAGTCGGACGCCCTCGCCTCAGCCGACGCGTTCACCGTGGCCGGGGCCCTGGCCGACGCGATTCGCGACGAGCGGTTCGACCTCGTGCTCACAGGGCTGCAGTCCGACGACCAGGGGTTCGGGCAGGTGGGAGTGGTCCTGGCAGAAAAACTCGGGATGCCGCACGCCACGATCATCATGGAGGTCCAGGCCTCGGAATCCGGAGTCCGGGTGAAGCGGGAACTGGAGGGCGGATGGTTCCAGTGGATGGCGCTCCCGACACCCGCGCTGCTCACCATCCAGAGCGGCATCAATCAGCTCAGGTACGCGACTCTCAAGGGCATCATGGCGGCGAAGAAAAAAGAGATCCGGAAGGTGACGCCCGCGGCGCCCGCAGCCCCGGCCCAGCGGATTCTCCGCGTGTCGTTCCCTGAGAAGGGCAAAAAGACGCAGATGATTTCGGGATCGCCGGCCGAGGCTGCGCGGGAGCTCGTGACCCGTCTCCGCGACGACGCGAGGGCCATTTAGTCATGCGGCTCGTGGTGGCCGAACAGCGTGACGGGCGACTGAACCGCGCGAGCTGGGAGGCGATTGCGGCCGCGCAGCAGGCCGGCGGACCTCTGAAGGTCGTCGTGCTGGGCGCTGCGGTGGATGGATGTGCGGCCGAGGTCGCCGCCGCAGACGTTGCCGAAGTGATCGTCGTCGTGTCCGAGGCGCTTGCGGAGTACACGGCCGACGGCTACGTCGCCGCGCTGTCCAGGCTGATTGCCCAGGAGCAGCCGTCGCACGTCTTCCTCGCGCACACGTACCAGGCGCGCGATTTCGCGCCGGCGCTGGCTGCGCGGCTTGACCGTCCTCTCGTGACCGACGTCACCGCGATTCGCATCGAGGCGGACCGCCACATCTATGTTCGTCCGGTCTTCCAGGGGAAGTTGAGCGCCGACGTCGAGGCGACGGGCCCCGCCCCGCACATCGTGACGTTCCAGATTGGCGCGTTTCGCGCGGATGCCGCAACGCGCGGGACCAACCCCGCGCCGGTGCGTGCGACGGACATCGTCGTCGATGCGTCCGCGATCCGTCAGAAGCCCGAGGCTCCCTTCAAGGAAACGAAGCAGGCCGTCGATCTTTCTCAGGCGGAGCGCATCGTTGCCGTGGGGCGCGGGATCAAGGGGCAGGAGCATCTGAAGGTCGCCGAAGGGCTCGCGGAAGCACTCGGCGCGGAGCTGGCGGCGTCACGGCCGATCTGTGACGCGGGCTGGCTCCCGATGGACCGTCAGATCGGCAGCTCGGGACAGACCGTTGCGCCAAAGCTCTACGTGGCGCTCGGCATCTCCGGCGCCATCCAGCACCTGGTCGGCATGAAGGGGGCGCGGACGATCGTCGCCATCAACAAGGACCCCGAGGCGCCGATTTTCGAAATCGCCGACTTCGGCATCGCCGGCGATTTGTTCGAGATCGTTCCGGCGATCGTGGCGGAACTGAACAAATAGCTACCAGCTTCCGGCTGCCAGCTTCCAGCTCTCGAAGCTGGAGAGGTGCGGTCTCCCGGCGGTAGCTGGGAGCTGGGAGCTGGGAGCTGGGAGCTGGGAGCTGGTAGCTGGTAGCTGGCAGCCGGGAGCTGGTATCCGGGAGCTGGTAGCCGGGAGCTTGTAGCTGGGAGCTGGGAGCTGGTAGCTGGGAGCTGGAAGCTTTGGATCGCGATTCCCTCGACGTTGACGTTCTGATAGTCGGCGGCGGGCCGGCCGGGATGTCGGCTGCGTTGCGGCTGGCGCAGCTCCAGAAAGCACGCGGCGGCGAGCCGCTCGCGATCGCGGTGCTCGAGAAGGCGCGTGAGGTGGGCGCGCACATGCTCTCGGGTGCGGTGCTCGATCCGTCTGCCCTCCGGCAGCTGATTCCCGACTTCAAGGAGCGAGGCGCCCCTCTGGCAGCGGAAGTGCGCCAGGATCACGTGTACTTCCTCACGCGGTCCCGCAAGATTGCCTTCCCCGTCACGCCCCCGCCGCTCCGGAATCACGGCCACTACATCATCTCGCTGAACAGATTCGTCAAGTGGATGGGGGGGCTCGTCGAGGCTGAGGGCATCGACGTCTTCACCGGCTTTTCGGCGTCCGAGATTCTCTACGACGGGGACCGCGTCGCCGGGGTCCGCACGGGAGATCGGGGATTGGGGAAGCACGGCGAGCAGAAGCCGACGTTCGAACCCGGCGTCGACATTCGCGCGAAGGTCACGATCCTGACGGACGGCGTGCGCGGGAACCTCACCAAGGCGCTCGTGCGGCGCCTTGCCCTGGACGCCGGTCGCGCGCCGCAGCTGTATGCCATCGGCATCAAGGAGCTCTGGGACGTGCGGCCGGACCGCATCCCGTCCGGAACCGTGATGCACACCATGGGGTATCCGCTGCGCCGCGACGAGTTCGGCGGAGGGTTCATCTACGCCATGCCGGACGGCCTCGTCTCCGTGGGCTTCGTGAGCGGGCTCGACTATCGCGATCCGATGTTCGATCCACACATCGCCTTTCAGCATTTCAAGCGGCATCCACTCGTCGCATCGCTGTTGGAGGGCGGGCAGATGGTGCGTTACGGCGCCAAGGCGCTGCCCGAAGGCGGCTGGCATACCGTGCCGCGGGTGTACGCGGACGGTGTGATGATCGCGGGTGATGCCGGCGGGTTTCTGAATTCGCTGCGTCTCAAGGGCATCCACCTGGCGATGCGGACCGGGATGCTTGCGGCCGAGAGCGCATTCGAGGCCGTCCGGGCCAACGACGTCTCGGCGGCGCGGCTCAAGAGCTACTCGGATGCGATCGATCGCAGTGACGTGCGCCGCGAGCTCTACCCGGTGCGCAACGTTCACCAGAGTTTCAGCTATGGCCTCATGGCGGGGGTGGCGTACTCCGGGCTGTCGCTCGTCACCGGCGGCTGGTGGTATCGCGATCCGATGCCGGCGCACGCCGGCTACGAACGGATGGCCAGGATCGACGAGTACTATAAAGATGGCCGGCCTGACGTGGACTCGCCGGTGCGTCCGGCGAAGATCGATCGGCAGCTCACGTTCGATCGGTTGACGAACGTCCACTTCTCAGGCACCCGCCATCACGAGGATCAGCCGTCGCATTTGATCGTCCACGATACCGACATCTGCCAGACCCGGTGCCGGACGGAGTATGGGAACCCATGCACTCGTTTCTGCCCGGCGAACGTGTACGAAATGGTGGACAGCGGCGACGGCACGCGGAGGCTGCAGATCAACGCGTCGAACTGCGTACACTGCAAGACCTGCGACATCATGGACCCGTATCAGGTCATCGACTGGGTCCCGCCTGAGGGGGGCGGAGGGCCGCAGTACGATGGGATGTGAAGCTGCCAGCTTCCGGCTACCAGCTTCCGGCTTCCAGCTGAGAGCTCAAGGTCTGATAGCTGATGGCTGATCTCCTGACTCCGTCTCAACGGCTACAGACTCGCCTCATCGCCGCCGCTGTTTCCCCCGCGATCTCGGCGCTCTGCCGTACCATCACCTGGAAGGTGGAGGGCGCGGAGCATTACGATGCGATCGTCAAGTCAGGGCGGCAGCCGATCATCGCCTTCTGGCACGGCCGCATTCTCCCTGCCACCTGGTATTTCCGCGATCGCGGCATCGTCGCGCTCACGAGCGCCAACTTCGACGGCCAGTGGATTGCGCGCGTGCTCGAGCACTTCGGCAATCACACCGTTGCCGGGTCGACCACGCGCGGCGGCGTGGGGCCCCTGGGCGTGCTTTTTCCCATGAAGCACCCCCGCGAAAAAGTCGCGGTGGCGGTCGACGGGCCGCGCGGTCCGGAGGGGGGGGGGGACGCGGGGGGGGGGT
>JANMCN010000282.1:0-9882 GCA_031361295.1 Acidobacteriota bacterium
CGGAGGGCACCCGGCTGGCGTCCGCCGCGGGATACGCGCCGCTGGCAGTGATCCGGTTGTTTGAAGCCATGGTCCGGCCGGTTGATCGCCCCAGTGGAGGCGCGAAACGCGCCGGGTCACCGGTCGAGGAAGTGCTCGGCCTGCCCGAGAGTGCCGTCGAAGGATACTTCCGTTCTCACCCGCCCACAGTGGAGCGCATCGCCCGCATCAGAGACGTGGTCCGGCAGGATCGGCTCGATCCGGCCCATGAAACGCGGCCGCTGGAGCTATCGCCCGCCTCTCGATAGAATGAGCGCCGCAATCCGGCGTGGGCGCCAAGAGTCCACCCTTCACCGACCCGTCTGCGGCGCGCTCGTCCATCCTCCGCATCTGACCCTGCGCCGATCCGGCGCGACCAGGTCCCGTGCTGCCGCACATGGAAGCGATAGAGATAGGCCTCACCGGGCGCGATGCCGCTGAAGCTGAGGCCGGGGACGCCGTCCATGTTCGCCGGCAGCAGGACGCCGCCGCAGCTCGAGGAGCACGGTCGCGGCAGCGATGCCGGCGCCAAAGAGAAGCGCCGCCCTGGACGTCGCCGCCGTCTCGCGGACGGCGAAATCGATGCGCAGTTCTCGCTGATCGCTGTCGCGCCGCTGCGCCATGACCGCGACGCGGTCGCTTGCGGGCACCAGCGCATTCGCCAGATAGGCACTGCGATCCTGGTGATACATGTTGCGGAACACCAGTTGATGCAGGCCAACGGACAGGCGGGGGAGAATGGCCGTCGCACGAAGCCGGATGGCGCCCTCGCCCCGCCTGACGGACGCCGCCTCGGGAAAATCGGCGGCATCCAGCCGCAGCGTCACGCGGGTGCCGTCGGCCTCGAGCGCCAGGGCGCTCAACACGACGGTGGCAAACGTTCGCTGCTCGTCCGCGGACAGTACCCCATCGCGATTGCTGTCGATGGCTGCGAGGACCCCCTCGGCCAGCGCGGTGCCCGGCGTCAAGTCCAGCTCCACGTGCGCGCGGCCCGGTTCGATGCCGAGCCGTGCGGCCTGAAGGTACTCGTCGGTTCGATGCGCCGACACCCCCGCGCCCCAGCCGACCACCGTCGTCAGCGCCAGCACGCCCGCGGCACGTCTACTTCTTCGTGAACTTCGCACCGTAGTCGTTGGTCGGGTCACGGTAGATGGTGTGAATGTGGTCGACGCCGCGCTGCGGCGCGTACTCGATGACCAGCGTCGGCCCCTGGATCCTGAAGTAGGCGGCGCTGCCATTCGTCGTCGGGCCGCTCCAGGCGAAGTAGGTCTCCGCAAGATTGGCCGTGATCTCGGCCATCCGCGCCTCGGCGAAGGCCTCATTCTGGATGCCCGTCCACTCACGTGCGAGGTCCAGCAGCATCGCCTGCTGCGCCGCCGAGAGGGCCGACGCCTTGATACCCTCGGGCTGGATGGTTCGCCCGTCCTGGCCCGGCCCCAGCACCAGGTCGGAGACGCGATAGTCGAGTACTGCCTGCTTCCGCTGCTGGTCGTTCAGCGCGTTGACGAGCGCAAACGCCTTGTCGGTCTCGTTGCCGAGGGGACGGACGGTCCGCCCCTCGAACGTATAGGTTGCCGGCTGGGCGGCGGGGAGACTGGGCGCCATGGTCGCCTCACTCCCGGCCATCGTCAGATTGATCGCCAGATGATGGCCGCCATACTGCAGCATCCACGGCGACGCCGCCGACGGCGTTCCGAGGAACGCGAGGTAGTACTCATCCCCGCCGAAGATCACCCCGCCCCCTGAGCCGCGGCCTCCGGCCCTGCCTCCGCCGCCGGGCGGTCCTCCTCGACCGTCGCCTTCGGCCTTGCGGAGCACTTCATCGCCGCGCATGATCTCCGTGACCTTTCGATAGCCGTCCTTGCTGAACGCGGTCGAGAGCAGCCTGTCCACCGCAGTGCGCTGCGCCGGCGTCAAATCTGCCAGCCGCACGCCCTCGCGTTTGAAGATGCCGCTCGGCAGGTTGGACCACTTCGTTTTCTGTGGCCCCTCGAACGGGAACTGGACCTTCGCGCGGCCGGCATCGTCCAGTGTCTTGAGGACCGCCTGCGCGGCGGCGACAATGCTCGCCGTTGCCTCAGCGGCGGAAGGATGGGAAGTGGTTGACGACGTCGCCGGGCGCTGGGCGAGGCCGGTTGTCGCCACGACGCTCAAGACGACGAAAGTGCCGATTGCCGCGTCAAGAAAACGTTGCCGGTTCATTGAGAGCCCCGCTAGTTGGACGGCGCGGGCACGAAGCGCCGCATGTAGTCGAGAAAGGTGCGGGCGTAGCCCTGAAGGTTGGCCATGGACCCGCCGCCGCGAAGCGGCGAGCACATCTCGTAGGTGACCCATCCGTCGAAGCCGTTCGCCTGAAGCGCTCTCAGAAAGGCTTCGTACGGGAGGTCCCCCTGGCCCATGGGAACCGCCAGCACGGCCGGCGGCTCGCAGGCCGCGTAGTTCACGAGCCCCGGTAGATATTTCCAGCGGCGCAGCACCCTGTAATCGGCGACGGTGGTGAAGGGCATGCGAGGGGCGAGGGCACTGGCCGCCGCGACCACATCCTCGCCGCGGAGGTACGGGGACCAGCAGTCGAACATCGGGACGATGTTGGGACGGTCGACCTCGGCCAGCAGTTCCAGATAGGCCGCGGTGTCGACGCCGATATCGTGATGGTTCTGTACGCCGATGCGCACGCCATGCTCGGCGGCACGGTCGCAGCAGCTCCGCAGCGCGTCCACGGTGGTGCGCCAGGCCGCGAGGAAGCTCGCGCCGCCGTGCTCGTACGAGGTGAACACGCGGACGAGATCGCAGCCGAGCGTCGCCGCGCGACTGGCGAGCTCCGTCACGTGGGCGATCTGCATTTCCACGAATGGCACTTCGGTTGCGCCGGTGCCTCCCGCAAAGTCGGTGTAAGCGGCCACCGCGGCCACGCGCAGCCCGCGCCGTTCCACGCGCTCGCGCAATCGACAGCAGTCGTCCAGGGTGTAATCGAGCACGGAGAGGTGTGGCCGCTTCCCCATGATCTCCACGCCGTCGTACCCGAGATCGGCGGCGAGTTCGATCGAGGCCTCGAGCGTCAGCCGGTCCTGGCCCCACAGCCCGGCAAACGAGACGGTGAAAAGTGCAGTGCGCATGTCGAAGGCCGATACCGTAGCAGCAGCGGCGGCAGTCGGCAAGCGGTTTCGCCCTGGGCTTGTCACACGGCGGCGGGTTCGTGCATCCTTTCATCTGTGCGTACCAGTCGATACATTACGTGTGCGTTCGTGTTCGCGGCCGTGGCGACGGGCATCGGCTCTCAGGCGCCGGCGGGGACCGCCTGGCCGCCGCCAGTGCAGAAGGTGTCGCTCGACTCTCCGGCCCTCTCGCCAGCCGAGGCGCTGAAGACCTTCGTCCTGCCGCCTGGCTACCGGCTCGAACTCGTCGCCAGCGAGCCCCTCGTCCAGGACCCGGTGGTGATGGACTGGGATGTCGACGGCCGCATGTGGGTCGTCGAGATGCCAGGATTCGTCCAGACGCTCGTCACGCCGGAACCGAACATGGACCCGATCGGCCGAGTGGTGGTGCTCGAAGACACCGATCATGACGGCGCCATGGACAAGCGGACCGTCTTCGCCGACGGTCTCGTGCTCGCACGGGCTCTCAAGGTGCTGGAACACGGCGTGCTGGTCGGGGAGCCGCCAAACCTGTGGCTGATGCACGACACCAACGGCGACCTCCATGCCGACAGCCGCGAGCTCGTGACGAACCGGTACGGCCGTCGTGAGGGTCGCGTCGAGGAAAACGCGAACGATCTCCACTGGGGACTCGACAACTGGATCCATACGGCCGACAGCGACATTTACCTCCGGCTCAAGGGGGGGAGGTTCGACGTCCGCGACACGCTGGTCCGGGGCGAGTGGGGCGTGACCCACGACGATGCCGGGCGGATCTACAGGAATACGAACGAAGAAGCGCTGCATGTGGACCTTGTGCCGACGCCGTACTACGCGCGCAATCCCAATCTGGCACGGACGCGCGGCAGCTACGAAGAGCTCGGCGACGAGACAATCGACATCGTCTGGCCCATTCGGCCGAATCCGGGCACCAACCGCGCGTATCAGACAGGCATCGACCGTCCCGACGGTACCCTCGCGAAGTTCACGGCCGTCTGCGCGCCCGTCATCTATCGCGGCGATCGTCTCCCGGCGGAACTGAACGGGAACGCCTTCGTCGCGGATCCTGCCGCCAACGTCGTGAGCCGCATCGTCCTGACCATGAACGCCGAGACGATGGAGGCGCGGAAGGCGTACGAGCGAGGGGAATTCATCGCGTCCACGGACGAGCGCTTCCGGCCGGTGTACCTCTCGAATGCCCCGGACGGCACGCTCTATGTCGTGGACATGTACCGCGGCGTCATCCAGCAGCGCGCGGATGTGACGCAATACCTCCGTGGTCACATCGTGAAGCACGGGCTCGAGCGTCCGACCGGGCTCGGGCGCATTTACCGTGTGATGCACGAGACGACCACACGCGATACCACGCCGACGGGGTTCCAGACCTCGGCTGGATTGGTGGCAGGGCTGTCACACCCCAACGGCTGGCGCCGCGACACGGCCCAGCAACTGCTGGTCGAGCGGGGAGATACGACCGTCGTCCCGGATCTGGTGCGGCTGGCCGGAAGTGCGCCGGACTGGCGGACCCGGCTGCATGCGCTGTGGGCGCTCGACGGGATGGACGCCGTCCAGCCCTCCACGGTCTCGAGTGCGCTCGAAGACGCGTCCGCGGACGTGCGCACGGCGGCCGTGCGCGTCTCCGAACGGTGGCTGGGGGAGCCGGCACATCCGATTCAGGCCGTGGTGCTGAAAAAGATCTTCGACGTGGACTGGGCGGTACGCCGGCAGCTGGCGGCTTCGCTTGGCGCGCTGCCGCCGGGTACGCGCGAGAAGGCGGTGGCGTCGCTGCTCGAGAAGAGTGGTGGCGACCCCGTTCTTGTGGACGCGGCGCTCAGCGGCATTCGAGGCCTGGAGCCGGCGGTGATCGAGCGGCTTGCCGGCGCGGGTGCGTCCGAGACCGCCGGGCGCGACGCCGCGCTCACCATGCTGGCGGCGACGATTGTGCGCGGCGGACAGGATGCGGCCGTGCAGCAGATCCTTGCGGCGATCTCTGAAGGCACGCGTCCTGCCCGGGTGCGCGGTGCGATCCTGCGCGGCACGGAAGTCGCCCTGCTGGGCGCCCCGGCGCCCGGAAGCCCGGATGGCCGCCGCGGGGGGCCGCCTCCGAACACTGGTCTTCCGTGTCCGAGCTGTCCCGGCGGGCGGGCGGGTCCGGGCGGTGCGTATGCGTTTCCGAGGACGAGGGCAATCGGACCGGCCGCGGACGCCGAACGTCCCGACGTGCGCGGGCTTCGTCTGAACCGCGCTCCGGCATCGTTCCTCGCGCTTGCATCGGGCGGCGGCGAGTTCAGCCCACGCGCAGCGGCAGTCCTGTCGCGCGTCGCCTGGCCCGGCAAGCCAGGCTCGCCGGCACCCGTCGCGCCGCTCTCCGCCGCGGAACAGCAGCGTTTCAACGCCGGGCAGGAGGTCTACCGGAACGTCTGCCAGGCGTGCCATCAGCCCGACGGCCGCGGTCAGGACAAGATCGCGGCCCCGCTCGTGAACTCTCCACTGGCGATGGCCCGCGCGGACATCCCCGTCCGCATCCTCCTCAACGGCAAGGAAGGGGCGGTCGGGTTGATGCCCCCTGTCGGGCAGGTGTTCACCGACGAGCAGATTGCCGACGTGCTCACGTACATCCGCAGGGAATGGGGCCAGGGAGGATCGCCCGTGGACGCCGGGATGGTGAAGAACGTCCGCGCCTCGACAGCAGGCCGCCAGGCCCCGTGGACGGACGGCGAGCTGCAGGCGCTGATTGCGGCCGCCACCCCGGTTCGGCGCCCGTGAGGCGGCAAGTCGAATTGACGCGCTCTGATGGCGACGCGACGCCCCCTCGCCCGCCCGTGACCGGCTCTACGCGATCGCCGAACGCACCGTGGCGCGGATCTTCTCCATGGCCGTCTTCAGGTTCTCGTCGGCGCTCCTGGCCCAGTAGTCGCGGTTGAAGAGTTCCAGCGAGAGGTGGCCGCGAAAGCCGTTGTCGCGCAGGTCGCGGAGGAGCTGCCCGAGTGGGGCGACGCCGTCGCCCGGGTAGATCCGGTTGCCGTCGTTGAGGGAGGACGAGTCGGCCGCCTGCGGGTAGTCGTTGAGGTGCATGATGTGGAGAGATCCGCCGTTGATCTGTCTCACTGACGTGAACGGCGTCCCGCTTTTGTACAAGTGGAACACATCGAGCAGCAGGCTCGCATCGGCGCGCCCGGCCGCGACCGTCGCGTAGATGCCGTGCGACAGCGGCCCGAGAACGGGATGCGTGCCCCAGAGCTCGAGCAGCGGCTGGACGCCCATCTTCTCGCCCATTTCGAGCGCGTCGCGATAGTACGTCGCGGCGTTGTCAAGGCTGACGGCGGCGCGGTTGTTGCCGGGCGGCGCGGCGATGCGATGCCCGCCGATCTGCGCCACCTTGTCCATGTCGACTTTCAGCTTCTCCATCGACGCCGCGCGCCGCACGTCGTCGTCGTCGAGAAACGAGTTGAAGGCGATGACGTCCTCGACGGTCAGGCCGGCGTCCGCAATCCGCTTCCCGAGATCCTTGAGCGTCCCGCCGCTGGCCGTGTAGCGATCGAGCTCCATGATCCACGGTTCGATCGCTTGGAAGCCGGCCTTCGACGCGGCCTGGACGATGCCGATGATGTCGAGGTTGTTGCCGCGTATGGTGCTGGTGTTGAGACAGTATCCGAACGGCTCGTTGGCTGGTCGCGTGCTCGCGCTGGCCGGCCGGGGCGCCTGCCGCTCTCCCGCGTTTGAGGACGCCACTGCCGCGCCGAACGCAGCGACAGCGCCACCGAGCACTCTTCTACGTGACAACCCCATGTACGAAGTTCCTCCGGGCGGAGAGTAACGGCTGCGGCCAGGTGAACGCAAGGGCGCACGCGTGTTCGTGGTGCTGCCGTCGGTTGTGGTTCTCTGGGCGGGAGGCGGCGGGTCCCTAGAATCCGAATCTCAAGGCGACTCTCGCCATCCGCCGCGTGACCGGATGCGTGTGGAGGTCGAGCACGCCGTCGGCCGGCTCGCCCGGCAGCCGTGACGCGTAGTAGTAGTCGATATCGCTCGCATCGCTGTTGAACAGGTTGAACACCTCGACGGCGAGCCGCAATCCATTCGGCAGCTGGTACCCCGCCTGCGTGTTCACGATGCTGCTGGACCTTGACCGAACGGCTGTTGTCCTCGATGAGCGTGCGTGGACCAAAGTAGCGGACCCGGACGTCCCCAAACGCGCCGCGGCCCTTCCCCATGGAGGCGCCGGCCGAGACAACGACGCCGGCCGCGCCAGGAATATGATCGCCAACGGGATCGACGTCCGCGAATCGCGCGCGCGAAAAGGCCAGATCCGCATCGAGCGTCATCCATCGTCGCGGACTCCAGTAGTTGGCCCACTCGACGCCGGTTCGTCGACTGGGTCGGCCGGCTTCGGTCGTGCCCGCGTCTCCAGAAAACACCAGCTCCGAGGCGAGGTCGAGCATCCACGCGGTGACCGTCGTCTGCACGTGCGGAATGGCCACCGTCCGCATGCCGAAATTCGGCTCCCGTGGCTCTCACCAGCGGCGTCACACGGTCGGCCGCTTCGTGCGTGACGGGATCTTCGGAGGTCGTTGCGCCCCGCGCGTCATTGCTGTGGAACCCAGACCGGCGTTGCCGTAGAACTAACTCCGTGGTCATCGATGGCCGCTGTCCGGCAACGTGTGTCACCTACTCCCGCCTGACCTCCTGCGCCGGCCTGTCGTCCCGCAGCGCGATGAACCTGGTGTGCCGCAGGTGGTTCTCGCCCGTCCATTCCAGAAACTCGACCTGCGCGACCAGCACCGGTTGCAGCCACCGGCAGTCCTTCATCTTCGAGGCCGTCAGCCCCGCACCCCATCGACCGCTCTTCGCCTCAGGGAGATTCGCGAAGGGGCAATCCGCGATCTCCAGTTGGCGAAACCTCATGAACAGCCGTTCCCGGACGACCGGCGTAAACCCGTTTCGGGTACGCGCCGCGTACACCAGCCGGTCGCCCTCGTAATATCCGAAGACGAGCGCGTCGAAGGTCTTCGACCCAACCGTGTACCCGCCGATCACGAATTCCTGCCCGCGGTTGACGCGCATCTTTTGCCAGGCACCGGACCGCAGACCAGCCTCGTACCGGCTGTCGAGACGCTTGGCGACCAGGCCTTCGAGCCCCTGCGCCTTCACGGACGCGATGAGCACCGGCAGACTGGCCTGCAGCGGCGCGGCATATCGGACCGGCTCGCCGAGCTTCGGGAGGATACGTTTCTCCATGAGCGCACGGCGCAGCGCCAGCGGTTCGCGCCGCACGTCGCGACCCGCCAGCACCATCACATCGAACACGAAATACAGCACGGACGCTTTCGACGAGCCATGGTTCTGCAGGATGGTGAATGACGGCCGCCCATCGTCATCGAGCGCGACCACCTCCCCGTCGATGACCGTCTCGTCCGGCAGCTTCGCCAGGCCCTTCACGACGCCCGGATAGCGGAGGCTGAAGTCATGGTCGTTGCGGGAGCGCAGATGGACCTTGCCGCCGGTCCTGAACGCGACGGCCCGGTAGCCGTCGAGTTTCAACTGGTACTCCCAGCGGTCCCCCTCGTCGGGGAGTGCATCGGCCCGCAGAAGCCGCATCGGATCGATGAAGCGGCCCTTCACTTTGACAGGCATAAGGCGAGTCTAGCTGACGGGCACATCAGGCGCGCCGTACGAGAGACGATGCCGAAATCACTTGACCACGATCGCTCCCTTCAGCATGCCCATGCCGCACAGGAACGCAATCTCGCCGGCCTTCGATGGCGTGAACTCGATGGCCACGGGCTCGTTCAGAGGCAGCGCGCGCCTGATGTTCAGGGAGGGAACGACCACTTCAGTGCCGCAGGTCTTGTCGGTGGTGCGGACAAACGTGATCCGCGCAGGCGTGCCCGCCCGCAACGTCACGGTCGCCGGCTCGTAGCCCTGCTCGTTCAAGACGACCTTCGCCGTCTGGACCGCCTCGTTGGCCCGTCCGCCGGTCGACGACGCCGGCGCCCTACTGGCATCTGCGGCCGCCATCGTCGCCGGCCTGAGACCGAGGCGCTCCCGCTCGGCTCTCACGAAGAAGCTGCCTTTGCTCACGACGACGTCGCCGGGCCGAAGCCCCGAGCCGACTTCGACCTGCTCTCCCGAGGTCTGCCCCAGTTGGACCTCCCGTTCGACGAATGTCCCGCGATCCTTCGGATTCGCAAGATAGACCACGGTTCGGTCACCGACGTTCTGGATGGCGCTGCGCGGGACCCGGAGTGTCGAGGCCTCGGGCGGTCCGGTCACCACGACGTCGGCGTACATCCCGAGCCGCAGATCGCCGCGCGGGTTGGGAACTTCGACGCGCAGCTTGGCGGTTCGTGTGTCGGCGCTGACCTGCGGATCGATGTAGCTGACCTGGCCCCGCAGCGTCAGGTCGGCATTGGCTGACGTCGTGATCGCCGCCTCAGTGCCGACGCGCACTCGAGACAGATCCTTTTCGTACACGTCCGCAACCACCCAGACGGTTGACAGATCGACGACGGTGAACAGCTTGGTCGCGGAATCCACGTTGAGCCCGACATTCGCGCCGCGCTCCGTCACCACACCGTCAATCGGCGCCGGCACGCTCGTCGTGGCGCCGATCGTCCGGCCGGGCGTCAGCGTGACGAGCGGGGACGCCGCAAATCCGCGCCAATCGAGGGGGGGGCGCGCGCGTTGGGCCCCCGCGGGCTGGGCCGCGGGCTCGGCGGGAATGCGGGCCCGC
>JANMCN010000285.1:0-8431 GCA_031361295.1 Acidobacteriota bacterium
TCATCAAGGACAACATCGACACCGCCGATGCGATGACGACCACCGCCGGATCGCTGGCCCTCGAGGGATCGATCGCCGGGCGGGACGCCTTCGTCGTCACGCGGCTGCGCGACGCGGGAGCGGTCATTCTCGGCAAGACCAACCTGAGCGAATGGGCGAACTTCCGGTCGTCCAAATCGACCAGCGGCTGGAGCGGGCGGGGCGGGCAGGTGAAGAGCCCGTATGTGCTCGATCGCAATCCGTGCGGATCCAGTTCGGGAAGCGGCGCCGCCGCCGCCGCGAACCTCGCGACGATCGCGGTCGGTACCGAAACCGACGGCTCGATCGTCTGTCCGTCCGGCGCCAGTGCCCTCGTGGGGATCAAACCCACCGTCGGCTTGATCAGCCGCGCCGGGATCATCCCCATCTCGCACACCCAGGACACCGCAGGTCCCATGACGCGCACCGTGGCCGACGCCGCCATTTTGCTCGGCGCGCTTGCCGGCGTCGATCCGCGCGATCGCGCCACGCGTGCCGGCAAGACGACCGACTACACGGCGTCGCTCCGGGCGGATGGTCTGAAGGGCGCCCGGATTGGCGTCGCCCGCAAGAAGTACTTTGGCTACAGTCCGTCGGCCGATCGGCTGATTGAGGACGCGCTGGCCGAGATGACGCGGCAGGGGGCCGTCATCGTCGATCCGGCCGACATCGCGACCGCCGGCAGGCTGGATGGGTGTGAGTTCGAGGTACTGCTGTACGAGTTCAAGGCCGATCTCGACGCGTACCTGAGCACGCTCGCACCTGGCGCGAAGGTACATTCCCTGGCGGATCTCATTGCCTTCAACACACGCGAGGCTGACCGCGAAATGCCGTTCTTCGGCCAGGAGACCCTGCTCGCCGCGCAGAAGAAAGGGCCGCTCACCTCACCCGCCTACCAGAAAGCGCTCGTGACCTGCCGGATGCGGTCCCGCGTGCGCGGGATCGACGCCGTCCTCAGCCGGCTGCGCCTCGACGCGATCGTCGCGCCGACTGGAAGCCCGGCCTGGACCACGGACTTGCTGAACGGCGACCATTTTCTCGGCGCGAGCTCGACACCCGCGGCGGTCGCCGGATATCCGAGCATCACCGTGCCGGCGGGTTTCACACACGGGCTGCCGGTGGGGATTTCGTTCATCGGGCCCGCCTGGAGCGAAGCCAGGCTCATTCAGTACGCATACGCATACGAGCAGGCGACGCACCACCGCAAGCCGCCGCAGTTCCTGCCGACGGCGTCACTGGGCGGATCAGACGGGCCGAGTGCGCCCGGCCGCGGACGCTGATCCTTCGCGCGTCGGACGGCAGGCGTCATACGGAGTCAGACTTGCACTTTGACGATGGCCTTCCTGATCGGTCCCTCGCCCGCAAGGGGCGCATGCGCGTCGTCCGGAAAGAAGATGACGAAGTGTTCCTCGGGCACGACGAGCCAGGTATCCGGCCGGTCGTCGAAGAAGCCGATGTCGCGATCGGCGTCGAACGCCGCGTCCGGCTTGCGGCAGCGAACCAGAGGCCGCCACCCGATGTGTTCGGTGCCCGCGATCGTGATCTGGATGTCGATGTAGCGCCTGTGCGCTTCGAGGCGGGCGCGGGCGCGGCCGCGCCCATCGGTGTGATCGATCGAGACGAACAGGCGCTCGCCATCGAGCGTCATTCGCCCCGCGGGCAGCGCCGTCAGCCTGGCCGTCCTGACAAAATCAAAGACCCGGCTGAAGAGCGGGTGCAGGAATGCGTACCGTGATGTCTGGCTGAGCGTGTCGATGATCAATCCCGCCATCGTAGCACCGCGCCAGGGAGGCACGGTGGAATGGCGGGCTGTTCCCGGCACCGTGGAGACCGCCGAAAGTGCCGCGCGTTACCATGCGCCCGCATCGAGCGCCGCCACGATCGCCGCAAGGCCGAGCCGGACGGTCTCGGTCGTACCGCCGAGCCCGATGCGAAAATGAGCCGGCGCGTCGAAGAAACGCCCAGGCACGACCGCGGTGTCTCGCTCGTCGAGCAGCCTCTCCGTGAATCGACGGGAGTCGTCCACTCCACGAATCCTGGGGAAGACGACCGTGCTGCCGCGCGGCTCTATAAACTCCAACTCGGGCCGAGCCCGGAGGGACGCTCGCACCAGGGCGTGGTTCGCGTGGAGCAGCGTCCGCGCCCGCGATGTCAGCCGATCGATCTGGCGGAAGGCCAGGGCGGCGAGCCGATCGGTCACGATAGAGCCCGCCACATCGATCACCCGGCGGACGTTCCGCACGCGATCGGCAATCGCCGGTGACGACAGGATCCACCCGCACCGCAAGCCAGTCAGTCCGTACGATTTCGTCAGGCTGCTCGTGCTGATGAACACCTCTCCGGACGCGACCGCGG
Organism: Acidobacteriota bacterium; assembly: GCA_031361295.1. Classification (GTDB taxonomy): domain Bacteria; phylum Acidobacteriota; class Vicinamibacteria; order Vicinamibacterales; family 2-12-FULL-66-21; genus JALZOC01. The sequence continues at coordinate 2,374 of JANMCN010000285.1, forward strand.
TCCGAATGACGGAGCTCCCGCCCTGCATGCCGGAGTCCGCAGCGTCGAGGTACACCTCGTCCACCAGTACGTGGGCGCCATTGGCTTCGGCGATCCGTCCCACTTCTTCGAGCGCATCCCGAGAGGCGACGACCCCGCTTGGATTGTGGGGCGTGGTGATCACCACGAGCCGCGTCTCCGCCGTGATCGCCCGGCGCACGCGATCCGGATCCAGCGCGAATCCATCCCGAAACGTTCTGTCGAACCGGATGGTCCGGGCGCCCAGGATCTGAGGAGCGCCGAGCAGGGCATCGTACCCGGGCCGCTCCACGACCACGTCGTCGCCCGGCGCGAGCAGGGCGGCGAAGACGAGGAAGTTGGCTCCCGATGCGCCGTGCGCGGTGGTGACCCCCGCCTCGGGCACTCCGTAGCGAGCGCTGATGGCGCCGACGAGCGGGACGTAGGCGCCCGTGTTCTCGCCAGTGAGTTCGAGCGCGTCCCGCGCCCCCTCCAGTTCGTCCACGGTGCAGGCGGCGACGGCGCTGCCGGCGAGATCGAGGCGCGCGGGTGCGCGCGTCGTGGCCCACTGCAGGTAAGGGGCGTCAAATCGGCTGGCCATTTGGAGCGGCGTCAGTGGCGGATGCAGAAGGCGGCCACAGCGATTCCATCAAGGATACAGATGTTCGGTGCGCCAGCCACCGTGCTCCCTCACGTACACCAGACGCTCGTGGAGCCGATCCGCCCGCCCGTACCAGAATTCCACCCGCGCCGGGACCAGCCGGAATCCGCCCCAGAAGGGAGGGCGTGTCACCGCCGTCCCGTCGAAGCGTCGCTCAGCCTCCCGGTACCGCTGATCGAGTGTCGCGCGTGACGGCAGCACTTGACTCTGATCCGAGGCCCATGCGCCAAGCTGGCTGCCTCGCGGACGACCGGAGAAGTACTCGTCGGACTCCTCGCCGGGCAGTCGCTCGACCCCGCCTTCGATTCTGATCTGTTCCTCGAGAGTGGGCCAGTGGAAGCACAGGGCCGCGTACGGATTCTCGGTCAGGTCGCGGGCCTTGCGGCTCGAATAATTTGTGAAGAAGGCGAACCCGCGAGCATCCGCACCCCGAAGGAGCACCATGCGGGCGGAAGGGCGGCCGCGGGCGTCGGCCGTCGCGAGGGTTACGGGCGCGGTGTCGACCTGCCGCGCCTGGGCGCGCGCCGCGGACTCGAGGAACATGGCGATCGGATCGGCGCTCGGCATCTGTTCATTATGCCGCCAGACTCCGGCTTTGTGATCAGGTCCACGAGTGATGGCGTCGCCGATCGGGCGGAGGTCCGGGGGGATCCATTCCGTCCGCGCGCGGTCGCTGTCGAGCAACTCGCGGGAGTAACTGCGGTAGAGGGTCATTCGGTCGAGCAGATCGGGGCACGCGCGGACCAGCGTCGCGGCGTCCGCCGCGTCTGGAAACACGGTGCGCGCCGCGTCAATCAGCTCGAGCCAGGCTCGCGTGAGGGTGACATGGAATTTCTCCGAGTGACCGTCGGCCGCGGCGAGATGCTGGATTCCGTTCGTCAGGCGGCGCAGGGCCTCGTCCCGGCCATGGCGCATCAGGTACACGATTGACAAATGCACGTGGTCCGCATGGTGAAACTGCTTCAGCGATGCGCGCTCGAAACCGGCCACCAGCTCGTCGTCCTGGATCATCGCGGCGATCTTACGACGCCCCGCCCCGCCATGCCGTACCGGCACATTGTTCGCGGGACATTTGCGTCGGCGCAGGGGACTGGTGGGGGAATTGCCGCCTCGAAGGAGAAGCAGGCCGCTCCACCCGTGTCCGACCGCGTAGAATGAGGCGGAGCCGGGGTGGCGGAACTGGCAGACGCATCGGACTTAAAATCCGAAGATCCCACAAGGGTCGTGCGGGTTCGATTCCCGCCCCCGGCACACTCCTGCCGATTACGAAACAACCTGAAGCTGTGTCGATTCGGAACACGGCGCGAACGCCGAGACCGAGCACCCGGCCAAAACACCTGCAAAGCACCGGGGGGCCGTGCGTCCCGTCCGCGGCCGGGGCGGCGTGGACTTTGCTCAGAATGGCTCTGGCAGTCCCTTACGGATTCTGGCGGAGCACCACCTTCGGAGCGCACGATGGACGAACTTGAACTTCCGATCCGCGGCCCGGGGACAACCCGATGATCCCGGTCCTTGCTCCGGAGTCCGACGTAGTCGTCTGCCCCCCTGACCGACGATCGCACCCGAGGGTGCCTACCGGCGAGCTCTCGTGGATCCGCGAAGTGCGGCTCAAGTACGGACCACGGGTATCGCTCATCGATCTGTCAGACGGGGGAGCGTTGGTGCAGACCGACGTGCGGCTCCGGCCCGGGTCGGAGCTGGTGATCGAGATCGTCGGGCCGAGTGTGCACGCGGTGCCGTTCCGGGTCCTGCGTTCAGAGCTCGCGCGCATCTCCGATCAGGGCGTCATCTATCAGGGGGCCTGTGAATTCAAGCGTCCCCTGAATCTCGGCAAGGCCTCGAGCGGCGCGGCACGCGCGGCCCGATGGGACGTGGCTTTGAAAGATCTCCTGCTGCGCAGACGGAACGAGGTCGGTCTCGCGGGCGCATCAGCACCTCAGCACCCGAGCGGCGATCTGCTGCAGCTCTTGCAGTCAGTGCACGAGAGCGCGCGTGCCGACGATCCATTGAGTCGGACCCTGCAGGAGATTCTCTCGGAGATCGTGCCGGCGCTGAACCGCGCGGAGCCGGCTGCCGTCCTTCGCTCCAAACTGGAAGGGCGCCTGCGCCGCGCAGTACCACGTGCCGGGATCGCCATCCGCTCAGCTCCGGTGGAAGCGCCCGCGGGATCAGAGACCATCTACTTCGAGTCCCAGGGGACATCGGGTCCCGGTGTCCTGAACGTCCAGTTCCCGGCGGGGTATCGCATCGCGGACTGGGAGTTCCGCCTGCTCCAGGCCGGAAGTTACCTGCTGGAGCTGCTTTCCGCGGGCACGGAGCCGGTCGAGGGTTCACCCGCAGACACGGACGCCGAGTCGGATGGGTCCGAAGAAAGCGCGGGGCCTCTTGATGCGCCGACCGCGCAAGCCGCGGCGGAGCCGGCGCCCGGATGGAGGAAGATCGTCGTGCGGTACCGCGATGGGCGCCTCTCGAAGGGATTCACGCACGACTTCCATCCCTCGCGGCCTCAGTTCAGCCTCTGGCCGTCGGTCGACGCGGCACCGAGCGAACGCATGTTCGTACCGGCGTCTCAGCTCAAAGCGGTGTTCTTCGTTCGTGATTTCCAGGGCAACGCCGATTACGTCGAGCAGCGCACGTTCGACGCGGCCGTTGAAGGGCGACGCATCGAGGTCACCTTCGCAGACGACGAGGTGTTGCTGGGATCCACCCTGAATTACCGCACCGATGGGCTCGGATTCTTTCTCAGTCCGGCCGATCCTCGAGGCAACAACCTGCGCGTATTCGTGGTTTCCAGCGCGATCCGCCACGTACGCTTCCTCTGACACCTCCCGACATCAGTGTGTCGTTTCCCCGGGCTGACGAGATAATCGGCGCCGAACGACCGCGCCGTGCAGCCCGCCCAGCCGCGTGCGCTGATCGATCAGAAGCGCGCCTTGCGCGAGCTGCGCAGCGCGCACCGAGGATCGTTTCGATACTGGAGGCGCATGCGTACCGCCGGCCCTCGAGGGCCCTGCCGGCGTGAGGGCGAGGGCTTACCGCAGGCCGGATGAAACGGTCGTCCGCGGAATCGTACGCCGTTCGACGATGGACCAGACTTCGCCACAGTCTGCGCAGCGCAGATACACGAATCGATCGGCGAGACTGGCCGCTGCCACACGCGTACCTGCGCACTTGGGGCAGGTGGCCCGCGACGGGCCGTCTCGAGATGCTTCCACCCGATCTGGCATTGGAACTCTGACGATGCCACAGCTCGTCCGTTTATGCAACGCGGACGCGCCACCGGCCAGGTTGAGGGATAATCCGCCAATGGACATCGTTCACAATATCCAGATCGCGGCGGCGCCGGCGGATGTGGCGGCCGTCATGTTCGATCCCGCACGCGACCGGGAGTGGATGACATCGGTGACCGCCACGACTCCGCGCACGGCCGGCATCACCGTCGGAGCCGAAGTCGATCGCACGAGCGTGGTCGGCGGGCAGCAGATCGCGTGGGCGACCCAGGTGGCGGGGTTCCATTTCCCGCACGTCCTGCGGCTGCGGATCACCGGCGGCCAGACAGGCGACGTGCACTACGAAGTTCAGCGCACGGAAGGTGGTTCGAGGGCCGTGGTGCGCGCCGCCAGCGATGTGGACCTGTTCGGGTTCGACCTGGAGCGATTGAAGGCGCTCGTCGAAGGCGCCGCGGGCTGAGCGTCGCCGATCGCCGGCAGCCCGTTCGAGCGTGAACCTCCCGCGCGGCAACGCGCGGAGGAGGGAATCGCGTGGCCTGGTCGACTATCCGATCATCGCCCTTCCGATCAGCAGCGGCGTCAGCACCAGAAGCGTGACGACCCATGCCACGACCATGGCGATGAGACAGACGATGATCGCGCGTGCCGTGCTGGAATAGTCCAGCACTTCGCGCACGGCGATGACGCCGATGATCACGGTCCAGATGGCGATCACCATCGAAATCAGCGGGCCGAGGAACGGAAGAATCGCGAACACCCGGAAGACCCCCGGGGCGGTCGTGAAGCCGATCACCCGGAAGGCCTCGCTGAAGTTTGCCTTGGTGGCGGGTTCCGGCATGATCTTCGTGCCGATCACGACAACGAGGAGCGACCAGATGGCACAACTGATGAGAGACACGATGAGCGCGGTGATGCCCCCGAACACGCCGGCGCGGAAGATATTCCCGATGAGCGCCGCGACCCCGGCGATCACGATGACGGTGACGGCCTGTCCGATGGCCGCCGGGTCGGCCTCGATCTCCTGGAACGTCTTCACATCCGCCTTCATGACGCCGATCATCCGCTCTCCAAGAGTGGCCATGCATCCTCCTGTCCGGGCTCAGCGGCCCGGCGCGGCGCCAGTGTAGCAGAGCCAGTTCCATCGTGCGGCATGAACGGCGTAAGATGTGGGGATGAAGAAGATCCCGGCACTTCCGGCCTTGCTTGCCGTCGTCATGTTCGCCGCCGCGCCTGTGGCACAGGGGACACTCAATACTGCTGCGATCGACCAGGCTCTCGGGCGAGCGGGGCAGATGCAGGGGGATGTCTACCGGGTGGCGTTCCCGCGGACCGACCTGACCGTCACCGTCGACGGAGTCAAGCTGCGCGCCGGATTCGCGCTCGGCAGCTGGGGGGCATTCCGGTCCGCCGGCGCCGACGCGATTGCCCATGGGGACCTCGTACTCACGGAGGCGGAGATCGATCCCGTGATCTCGAAGCTGTTCGAGGGCGGCCTCGAGATCACGGCGATGCACAACCACCTCGTTGGCGAATCGCCCCGCATCATGTATGTGCACTTCTGGGGGCGTGGAGATGCCGCCAGGCTGGCCGCCGGGCTGCACGCCGCGCTCGCGATGACGGCGACACCTCCCGCCGCCCCCGCGCCGGCCGGAGGGGCCGCTGCGGCTCAGGCCCCGGCCGATCCCGATTTGAAGGCTGATGTGATTCAGCGTGTGCTCGGCCGAACGGGCATGGAACGCGGAGGTGTCCTGTCGATCTCGATACCGCGTCCGGAGCAGATCACGATGATGGGGGTCGCGATGCCACCGGCGATGGGCATGGCGACGGCGTTCAATTTCCAGGCGGCGGGTGGCGGAAATGTTGCCGCGACGGGGGACTTCGTCATGACGGGCGACGAGGTGAATCCGATCGCGCGCGCGCTCCGGATGAACGGCATCGGAGTCCGCGCCCTGCACAACCACATGCTTCACGGAGCGCCCGAGCTCTATTTCATGCACTTCTGGGTGGTCGGCACGCCGGACAAGGTCGCGTCGGGGCTGCGCGCCGCGGCGGATCTGCTGAAGAAGTAAGCGGCCGCGGTCAGCTGATCCGCAGGGCCATCATCGTGGCATCGTCGAACAACTCGATCTTGCCGCGGAACTCGGCGACCTGGTCCTCGATGCGCTGGAGC
>JANMCN010000295.1:0-4629 GCA_031361295.1 Acidobacteriota bacterium
GCGAGCCTGGCTGGGGGCCAGAGGATCACGAGTACAAAGTGAAGGGACAGCGGCTCCTCGCGAAGCTCAAGACCGACGGCTGACCACTGGAACGAGTGAAACTCTGAATCCCGAATCCCGAATCCCGAAGCATGATCATGCACATCAAGACAGTCGGCGTTCTCGGTTGCGGTCTGATGGGGGCGGGAATCGCACAGGTGTCAGCCGCGGCCGGATATCGAACGATCGTGCGGGAAGTCGAAGACAGCCATCTCCAGAAAGGGCTCCGGCGGATCGAGAAGTTCCTGGAAGCCGGCGTCGAGAAGGGCAAGGTCACCGCGGAGGAGAAGGCGCGCACCCTCTCGAACCTGTCGGGCACGACCCGCCTCGAGGACCTGAACGCCTGCGACATCGTCGTCGAAGCCATCGTCGAGAACATCGAGGAGAAGGCGACAAGCTATGCGGCGCTCGACGCGGCGCTCGGCGACCACGCCATCATCTGCTCCAACACATCGTCGCTCTGCATCACGGAGCTCGCCGCACGGACCAGACGGCCCGACCGCTTCGCGGGGCTGCACTTCTTCAACCCGGTGCCGTTGATGAAGCTGGTCGAGGTGATCCGGGGATTGACGACGAGCGACGAGACCTATCAGCGCGTCTTCGCATTCGCCGGGTCACTGGGCAAGGAGCCGATCACCGCGCCGGACACACCGGGCTTCATCGTGAACCGGTTGCTCGTCCCCTACCTGCTCGACGCGATCCGCTCGTACGAGCACGGGCTCGGCACGATTGAAGACATCGACAACGGGATGAAGCTCGGGTGCGGCTACCCCATGGGCCCGTTCACGCTGCTGGACTTCGTGGGGCTGGACACGACGTATTACATCGCCAACATCATGTTCGACGAGTACCGCGAGCCCGCATATGCACCGCCGCCGCTGCTGAAGCGGATGGTGCTCGCCGGCAGACTGGGCAGGAAGAGCGGGCAGGGGTTCTACAAGTATTGACACGGGGCTGCAGCCCCGCGCTCCCGCGTTCGAGCGTCAGCTTTCAGACTTTCGGTTTCCGCGTGCCTCTGTAAGACTGCACGGGCACATCGGTTGCACGTTACACGTTGAACCTCGCCACGTTCACAAGATCATGCCTGACGACATCTTCATTCTCGGCGGCGCACGGACGCCCATGGCCGACTACACCGGCAGGCTGAAGAACTTCTCGGCCATCGAGCTGGGGGCGATAGCCGCCCGCGCCGCGATGCAGCGGACGGGTGTCCTCCCCGGGGCCGTCGACCACGTCGTTTTCGGCAACGTGCTGCAGACGAGCTCGGACGCGGTGTACGGCGCTCGGCATGTCGGCTTGAAAGCCGGGCTCCCGGTCGAGGTTCCGGCGTTGACAGTGAACCGCTTGTGCGGTTCGGGCATCCAGGCTGCGATCAGCGCGGGGCAGATGATTCGCCTGAACGAGGCCAACGTCGTCCTTACTGGCGGGATGGAGAGCATGAGCCAGGCGCCCCACGTGATCCGCGGGTTGCGAAGTGGCCTTCGCCTCGGGCAGGGTCAGCTCGAGGACTCGCTCTGGTCTGCGCTGCTCGATACGCACTGCGGATGCACCATGGCCGGCACGGCGGAGAACTGCGCTGCCAAGTACGGCGTCTCCAGAGAGCAACAGGACCACTACGCCATCCGCAGTCAGCAGCTGGCTTCAGCCGCCTGGAGAGCGGGCCGCCTGCGCGACGAAATGGTGCCCGTGGAAATCAAGACGCGCAAAGGGACCGATGTCTTCGCTGAGGACGACCACATGCGGCCGGACTCGACGATGGAAGGCCTTGCGAAGCTGCCTGCGGCCTTCAGCGCGAACGGCTGCGTCACGGCCGGAAACGCGTCCGGCATCGTCGACGGCGGCGCGGCTTTGGTGCTCGCGTCAGCCGCCGGCGTGCGCGAGCATGGCCTGACGCCGCTCGCGCGCCTGACGCACTGGGCGACAGTCGGTGTCGAGCCGACGCTCATGGGTCTGGGACCCGTTCCTGCCACGCGCATGGTGCTCCAGAAGGCGGGACTCAGCCTGGCGGACATCGACCTGATCGAGGTGAACGAGGCCTTCGCCGCCCAATACCTGTCTGTCGAAAAGGAGCTTGGGCTCGACCGTGAGCGGGTGAACGTGAACGGCGGCGCCATCGCGCTCGGCCATCCCCTCGGCATGACGGGCACCCGCCTGCTGCTCACACTCGTTCTCGAACTCGGTCGCAGGGGGCTTCGCCGCGGGCTCGCGACCGCCTGCATCGGCGGCGGCCAGGGAATCGCGGCAATCGTCGAGAGAGTCTGAAGGCGGAAGGCTGAAATCTGAAATCTACGCGGTAATGGCCCGGGCAATCAGATCCCCGGCTTGAGCCGTGCCGAGAGTGCCGCCGATGTCCGCGGTGCCGTGACCGGCGCGAACGGTGGCGGCGACGGCCGCCTCGACCGCGGACGCTTCCGCGTGCAATCCGGACGTCTGGAGCATCAGCGCGACCGAGAGGATCGCGCCGATGGGATTGGCGGCATTCCGTCCAGCCAGTTTCGGCGCGGACCCGTGGACGGGCTCGTACATCGACGTCTTTCCCGGATGGAGATTGCCCGAGGCCGCCATCCCGAGACCGCCCTGCAGCGCGGCCCCCAGGTCCGTGATGATGTCGCCGAACAGGTTGTTCGTCACGATGACCTCGAACTGGGCGGGGTCCAGCACCATGAACATCGCGAGCGCGTCGACGTAGTAGTGGGTCGCTTCGATGCCGGGATACAGGGGCGCCAGCTCTTTGAACACGCGCTGCCACAGCGCATGGCCGTGCGTCATGGCGTTGCTCTTGTCGGTCATGCACACTTTCGTGAGGCCGTGCGCGCGCGCGAACTCGAACGCGTGCCGCACAATCCGGTGGACGCCCTTCCAGGTGTTCACTTCTTCCTGGATCGCGATCTCATCCTCGGTCCCGGCCTTGAAGCGGCCTCCGACTCCCACGTAGAGACCCTCGGTGTTCTCCCGGAAGACCACGAAGTTCACGTCGCGCGGGCCGCGGCCCTTGAGCGGGCAGAGCCGCGCGTCGAGCAGGCGGACCGGGCGGTAGTTCACGTAGAGATCGAGCTCGAACCGGGTGCCGAGCAGGATGTCGCGGGCGTGGCGGTTGTCGGGCACGCGGGGATCCCCGAGCGCGCCGATGAAGACCGCGTCGAACTGCCGCAGCAGGTCGTACCCGTCCGGCGGGATCGTGACACCGGTCGCAAGCAGGTGGTCGGCGCTCCACGGCAGATGCTCCAGATCGAAGCTCCGCCCGAACCGTTCGCCGACCGCGCGCAGCACCTTCAGCGCTTCGGCGGTGACCTCCTTCCCGATCCCGTCGCCGGGAATGATGGCAATTCGCACGCTTAGCTTCCCGCTTCCGGCTGCCAGCTTCCAGTTCTCATAGCGGACTCCAGCTCGAGCTAGCTCCTGCCAGCCGCGACGCCGGCACCCGTGGCCCCCCCCGGGGAGCCGGAAGCTGAAAGCTGGACGCTGGAAGCATCAGACGATTTCTATCCCCATCGCCATGCCCATGCCGCCGCTCACGCAGAGCGTGGCCAGGCCACGCGCCGCCTGGCGCCGCAGCATCTCGTGCAGCAGCGTCACGACGATCCGGGTGCCCGTGCAGCCGATCGGGTGGCCGAGCGCGATCGCACCGCCGTTCACGTTCAGTTTATCGAGAGGAATGGGCTCGTCACGGAGCACCGCCAGCACCTGCGGCGCGAACGCCTCGTTCAGCTCGATCAGATCGAAGTCCGCGACCGACAGCCCGGTGCGCGTCAGGAGCTTCCGCATGGCGGGAACGGGCCCGATGCCCATGCGGCGCGGGTCGACGCCCGCGGACGCCCAGCCGACGATGCGGGCGAGAGGCCTGACTCCGTCGGCCGCGGCGCGGGCCGCGCTCATGAGCACGACTGCCGCCCCGCCATCGGTGATGCCTGACGAGGTGCCCGCCGTGATGATGCCGTCCTTGAAGACCGGGGGAAGCCTGGCGAGCGACTCGAGGGTCGTGTCAGGCCGCGGATGCTCATCGGCATCGACCAGTGCCGGCTGTCCCTTGCGATCGGTCACCGTCACCGGCGCGAGCTCGGTGGAGAATCGTCCGCCGGCGACAGCCTCGGCAGCGCGGCGCTGTGTTTCCACGGCGTATGCGTCCGACGCTTCGCGGGTGATGCCGTACTCGCGCGCGAGCTCCTCCCCCGTCTCCCCCATGATCAATCCCGACAGCGAGCACGTGAACCCGTCGCGGTACATCGCGTCCACGAAGGTGAAGTTCCCCATCCGGTGGCCCCACCGCGCGTCCTCGGCGTCGACCAGATACGGCATGCGGCTCATGGACTCGATCCCACCCGCCACCACGACATCGGCGTCGCCCAGCATGATGGCCTGCGCGCCGGCCGCGATCGCCTGCATCCCCGACGCGCACGCCTTGTTGACGGTGTACGCCGGGACCGAGTCGGGCAGCCCCGCACGCCGCCCGACCCGCCTCGCTGGGTTCGGACCGGATCCCGCCCGCCTGGCGTGCCCAATCAGGACTACGTCCAGGCGCGCGCCGTCCACCCCCCCCCTCGCCTACGCGGCAGGGGCCGCCACCGCGCCGAGCTCGGCCGGGTGCACGGC
>JANMCN010000015.1:0-4334 GCA_031361295.1 Acidobacteriota bacterium
CCATCACCTCGCTGTTCCGACCCGCCAGCTCGAGCACCGCACGCCCGAACGCGGCCCGTGTGGAACCTCGTCGCGCCCGTGCCTCCAACGGCTGCGACAGCCGCGGCCGGCCGGTGGTTGCTCCTCCAGGGGGGCACGCCTGGTGCCAGCGATTGTCCCCTTCCATGTAGCTCACCCCCTTCCCCTTGGTCGTCCTGGCCAAAATGACCGTGGGGCGAGTCGCTGTTCGAGCCCTGGTGGCCGCGCCGACGATCTGCCGCATGTCGTGACCATCAATCGTCCGGACGCGCCAGCCGAACGCGCGCCACTTCGCGCCGAGCGGTTCGAGGGGCATCACGTCCTCGACACGACCGCCGCTCTGCAGCCGGTTGCAGTCCACGAACGCAGTCAGGTTTCCGAGGCGGTACTTGGCGGCCGTCATCGCCCCCTCCCAGACGAGGCCCTCCTGCAGTTCCCCATCGCCAAGCACTAGGTAGACATGCGCGGGCGATCGTCGCGCGCGGAGGTCGAGCGCGATACCTGCGGCAGCGGACACTCCGTGACCCAGCGAGCCGGACGTCATGTCTACACCAGGGGTGCGGCGCATATCGGGATGCCCTTGAAGAATGCTGTCGACACTTCGAAAGGTGCGGAGGTGGCCGGCTCCAAAATATCCGCGCCGCGCCAGCGCGACGTAAAGCGCCATGCACCCGTGCCCTTTGGACAGCACGAATCGATCGCGGTCCGGCCAGTCCGGCCGCCTCGGGTCTATCCGCATGACGTCGAAGTAGAGGGCGGTGACGATGTCTGCGATCGACAGTGCCCCGCCGGGGTGCCCCCGGTGGTCGTGACCGATGTGCGCAAGGACATCGACGATCTCGCCGCGCAGACTTTCGGCGGTGCCTTCCAGGCGTTGCACCCGCGCCGCCGACAAACCCGGTTTCTGGCGGATCATCGCGAGCCCGCCTTCCGGATCGGCAGGCGTGGCTGACGCAGCAGCTCGCCAGAGTCGAGCCGCGTGCCATCGCAGAACGTTCCCGGTCCACCGGTGCGTTCAGGCTGCCCGTCGAACTCCTCCACGCTGGCCGATGCCAGTCGCGTTTCGTCGGAGAGGTCGTAGAGATCTGCCGCCGCCGCGCGTTGGCCGGTCAATCCCTGTGGATCGTCGATCCGCTCGCGCAATACACCGATGGTGCTCAAGTAGGACCGAATCATCTCCGGCTCGCGAAACCCGAGCGCCGCATGCGTGTAAGTGAACCAGACACGAGGCCGACCTCGGAAACCGTCCACCTCGCGGAGGTACGCCCGAACATTTCCGCGATGGCAGTCCCCTATCAACCATCCCCGCAGCCCCAGCCGTTTACCGTAAAACTCCATCGCGGGACCCGCACCGTAATAGACGTAGATGGCGTCGCCGGGACGGAACCGTTTGACGAGCTGCTCCAGTACCGGCCGCGACTCCTCGTTCGGATAGGGCGGACGGCCACTGGTCAGAGCTATCAGCGGGGGAAGACCTGCAAATACCCCCGTCGCCAGAAGTGCGAGAAAGCGGACGGGGGGGAATGGCGACAACCCCACCGCTTGCAGCCCAGAGGCCGCAAGCAGCAGGAGCGGCCATCCAGCGTAGACGGCGACACGGCCGTCGAACGGGAGCAGACGGGCGCCCGACGCCAGCAAGGCGCCAAGAAGGGGGGTCACGATCAACGCGGCCTGACGTGATCGCGCCCTGAGCAACACCGTGGCCCCTGCCACCGCTGCTGCTGACGCGAAACCCACAAACATGAGGCCGAAGACGCCGAGCTCTCGCGGGTCGAACAACAGGAAGTGCGCAAAAGTGATGAGCAGGTGTCTCGGAATCCACCACCAGTCAGCGTGCCTCGACGGAATCGGCACGAACCCGTTCGCCCAGTACCGGTGCATATAGGTGCTGGTCGCGGGATCGAGGAGAACAAAGGCAGCGGCAGCGCCGACCGTCGATGCTCCCGCCCAGAGCCCGGTCAGCCAGCGCAGGGGCGGTAGTGGACAGGAGTCTACCTCTCGATGCCATACCCAGAGGAGCGCGCAGAGGATCAGCGCCGTGGGTACCGCCGGAAAAGAACACACAATGCCAACTGCTCCCGCGAGCCCGGCGGACATGGCATGGCGCGTGGTGCGGGGGCGTTCACGGAAGCGCAACGCCAGCCAGACCAGGAACAGCGTAATCGCGACATCGCCCGAGTACGGCTTCAGGTTGGCGCCGTACCAGATCAGCGCCGGGCTGCAGGCGAAGCACGTCACCGCGGCGAGTACCGGCAGTCCGGAGACGACCCGCCTCGCGACCCGCTCGAACAGGAACATCGCGCAGAGCCCGGACAGCCACGGTACGAGCCGGAAGGCGGGCTCAGTGCGTCCGAACAGTGCCGTCGCGGCCTTGACCGCGCCGAGAAACCCGACCGGCGCTACTTGCCGATAGGCCAGGGGGCGCGACAGCAGTTCAACCGTTGGCCGCTGCTCCACATTCAGTGCCACCGTCAACTCGTCGTGCCACAGCGACGTGGACGCGACGTACTGCGTCGTGCGAAGACCGGCCCCGAGCGCGAGGGCGCCCACGATCGCCGCCGACAGTGCCACTTTGTTGCACATACGCCACATTCCTCGAGTTCATGTTCTAAGGCGCAGGCTGCTCGATTCCCAGGCTCATAGGCAGGGAGGCCCCCATCCCGCGGCCGCTTGCCTCGGAAACAGAGTACGGAGAGATCCTCCCGACTCTCCACGTGAGTGGCTTGCACATCCCCTGCGAAGGGCGCGCCGCGTAAGTCCTGCCGACACTGCGGGTCTCGATCTCGCTCCGCAACAGACCCGCACGCCAGTATGGGGCTGATCCGATTTGGTGGACGGTTTAGCTACGCTGCGTGAGTCGCCCGTCGTTCGAAGGCGGCCGGACTGATCTGGCCGAGCGGATCGCGACGCTCTTGTATATGTGTGATGCATGGCAACCTCACATGCGACATTGAGAGCTACATCGGCTCATCCCCGAAAAGCGGCAGCGGTGCTCTCGGGTCGGACGCCGTCTTTGATTTTTGAGCGACCTCAATATTGATACCGACCGGTTCCCGCGAACTCCGCTGGACACCTCTTTCTGCCCAGGTGCGCCGCTGCGGTTGGTCTCGTGACCAGCGGATCGGTCAGAACTGCACCGCTACGCGGACGCCTCCAGACACACCAGCGAGAATGCCGCGGCCGCCATCAATCGTCCCATCATCAGTTTGCTCATCATCGTGTCCTCCACCCGTCAATGCGCAATCGGGGCGGAAACCGGCTCAGACGCGTTTCCTCCAACCAGGTCCCAGGTGAGCCGGCGGCAGGTCCACTACCACGCGCACGTGTCTACTAGCGTCGTGACGAGGGAGGTCAGGCACGGTGAAGGGCCACGCGCTGATGCGCAAGCGCAGCATCCGAGTTCCAGTGCCGTCTCCAGAATGTCTCCAAGAGTGGGGGCGATTGGGGACAACTCAGGACGACTCGAGGTGACGCCAGTCGAACGGGATGTTGATGACACATAAGCACTTGTGACCAGAAGTCGCGCACCGTCAATAACTTAGAAAAAGCCGCTGGAAGGGTTCGATTCCATCGCGGCTCACCACTTTCCCCTAAGAAAACATCCACTTCTGACTCATCATCCGCCTCGGCGGAATCTGCCGGTTGCGCGGGGGTTGCATCCGGTTGCAGCGTCGGCACGTCATCGAGCCGATCGACCGCCGCGCGATTCGCGCCCGGGATGAGATGGCCGTACGTGTCCACCGTGATCTGGATGCTGCCGTGCCCGAGCTGCTCCTTGACGTAGACCACACTTTCGCCGTGCTGCAGCAGGAGCGACGCGAACGTGTGCCGGAGGTCGTCCCGGGTATGATTGGATCTTCGATGGCCCGCCGCAGTTATCCACCGATGCGCCTGTTGCGGATCCCGCAGCCGTTCGATCACCCGGACTGCCTGTTTGAGCCGAAGATCGACGGGTTTCGCGCGCTTGCCTACCGACGCGCGTGCGGTCAGAGCGCACGTCGTTGTCGAACTGCGCGAACGACGCCAGTACCCATTCCATCAGCTTGCCGGTGGATGTGTCGTCGATCGGCTCGGTCGCCGATCGCAGTGAGATGCCGAGAGATTTCAGATGCGCACGCAGCGCAAAATGGTCGTACTTCTCACGGGCGAACCGCGTGAGGTTGTACACGACCACGAAGTGAATCCTGCCCTTGCGTGTCCGGCAGTGCTTCAGCAGGTGCTGAAGCTGACCGCGGCCAGCCGTCCACTTGGTTCCAACTGGCAAAATTCAGGGTCACTTCTTTCCCTTTGATTCTTTGGGAGCGAGCGGCCGGCTG
>JANMCN010000028.1:0-2104 GCA_031361295.1 Acidobacteriota bacterium
CCCCGCCCAAAACGGATGAGCCGCTCGAAACTCAGAGTGGCTTTTCCATGAACGGCGTCTTCACCACGCCGTCACCGCGCACCTTGATGTTCGCGGGTTTCAGATCGCGATGAATGATGCCTTGTTCGTGCGCGGCTTCTAGCGCTTCCGCGATCTGCCGCGCGATGGGCAGCGCATTCTCGAGCGGAATGGGTCCTTGCGCGATGCGATCCGCCAACGTCGGTCCCTCAACCAGCTCCATGACGAGCGCACGCGTGCCGCCGGATTCTTCGAAGCCGTGGATATGGGCAATGTTCGGATGGTTGAGGGCCGCGAGAATTTCTGCTTCACGCTGGAATCGGGCCAGGCGCTCCACATCACCCGCCACGGACGCGGGCAGCACCTTAATGGCGACTTGGCGCTTTAGGTTGGTGTCGGTGGCCCGATACACTTCGCCCATCCCGCCGACTCCGAGCAGGGCAACGATTTCATACGGGCCGAGGCGTGTGCCGAGCGGCGGCAAGTCAGGCAGATTCTAGCCCGAGCGCGGGCTAGAGGGCGGAATTCCAATGCGTCGTCGCCCAGCGGCGGGAAACATCCGACCGTCTAGGCTAGGCAGTGATCGTCACATTGGGGTAGCGGCTCGTCTGTAATCGCGAAGTATTTAGCCAGACTGCCCGGACCGTTCAGTAGCCAGATCGTGCGTCACAGAAGAATGACGGCGGCGAGCGATGGTTGTGATCTCTGACGGTGGCGGCGTGCTAGCCTCTGCCAGCATGGACCCCAATCCTTCTCTCCAGATCATGGAACTCATCAGCGGCGGAATCGCCGCACAGTCGATCAGCGCCGCCGCCGAGCTCGGCATCGCCGACCTCCTGGCAACAGCACCCCAGACGACGAAGCGGCTCGCCATGGCCACAGGCACCGATGCGGAGAAGCTGTATCGCCTTCTGCGCTACCTGGCCAGTCTTGGCGTGTTCACGTTGGGCGCGAACGACACCTGGGGCCTGACGCCTCTTGCGGAAGTGCTGCGCAGCGAGGTCCCGGGCTCCATGCGCGCAGGCGCCCGAATGCTGGGGCGCATGTCGAGCGTCACACCGCATCTGCTGGAGAACGTGCGTACGGGCCGCTGCGCGTACAACTTGGCATTCGGGAAACCGATCTTCGACGATCTCAGCGGCAAGCCGGAAGATGCCGCGATCTTCGACGCCGCGATGAACTCCTTCCACGGCCCTGAGACTGACGCCGTCCTGGACGCCTACCGCTACGACGGCATCTCCACGCTGGCCGATGTCGGATGTGGCAGCGGGGTCGTCATGGCCGCGACGCTACGGCGCTACCCCGCCCTGCGCGGCGTCCTGTTCGACCAGGCCCACGTCATCGAGCGAACCACCCCCCGCATCCAGGGTACGGACGTGGCCGACCGCTGCACCTTCGTCAGCGGCAACTTCTTCGAGTCAGCGCCCCCAGGAGCCGACGCCTACAGCATGCGCCACATTCTGCACGACTGGTCGGACGAACACTGCATCGGAATCCTCGGTCAGATTCGCAAGGTGATCCCCTCCGCCGGCCGTCTGCTCATCATCGAAACGGTCGTCCCTGAGGGCAACGCCCCGTCACCCTCCAAGCTCTTCGACATGTTCATGATGCTCCTGCCGGACGGCTTGGAGCGAAGCGAAGCGCAGTTCAGGGCGCTGTTCGGCGCGTCGGGGTTCGCACTGACCGGCATCACGCCGACACAGTCGCCCGTGTCGGTCATCGAAGGCCGTCCGATTTGAACGAAAGTCTCCGAAGTGGGAGCCCATCCGTGCTGACGGGCATCACCTCGGCCGCGGGTAGAGTCGGGCCTTCAGATCGAGGGCCGCGTCCGCAAACGCCCGGCGCTCTCGCTGTCGAGGAACCGAGCAAGGACGTCATGGCCGGAACCACAAGGTAAGGCCGCTGTAGATCCATTACTGGTCGCGCTCTGGCCCAGCAAGAGGTCACCACACACGTTTACCTATCTGACCCTGACTTCGACTCCACGCGACACGCATCCGAGAAGCCCGGGGCAACGCAGGGGGTTGTGGGAAGCCTTCGAAGCGGTGGCTCACCCACGCCACGTGGCGCCCAGCGCAGCTGTCGC
>JANMCN010000090.1:0-2389 GCA_031361295.1 Acidobacteriota bacterium
GCTCCACCGGGACGGCCGCCCAGCCCGTGACGAGATCGTCGGTCGCCAGAATGATTGTGCCGAACGGTTCGAAATCGCGCGTGATGCTGCGCGTGACCGCGGCAAGGCTCGCGATGCCGGCAGCGGCCACGATCACGACCGCGACCGACAGCGCACGGGGGCGGTCTCCGAGTCCCGTACCGGCAACGGCTGCCGCGATGAGCAGTGAGGCGCCCATCGCAACGAGGTGCATCTGCTGTGCCTTCACCACGAAGACAAACGGAACGTTGAACAAGGCGCCGATTGCGATCGAGGCGGCCAGCGTGAAGCGGACCTCGCGTGACGACCAGGGCCAGGCGGCGAGCGCGGCGACCGGGAGCAGCGTGACGAACCAGCTCGCCTCCGGCTGCCACGGCCTCCTGGGCGGCAGGAGACGGAACACATTCAGGAGCCCGGTGCGGTAATGGGTCCACGCCTGCTCGATCGACGGCATCCCGTAGCCGCCGATGCCGTGCAGAACGTGCCGCCGGTACACCAGCAATGACGCCCCGGCGATCATCGCCATGATCATGAACGGCCACGGAGGGTGGCGGAGGTCGCGTTCGGCCGTGGCGCGCCGCAGCCAGTGGAGCGTGAGGACGACCGGCACCAGCATGACGCCGTCCTCCTTCACCATCAAGGCGCAGAGCTCGAACAGTACGAGACCCAGCCACCAGGCCGCCGCCCGCCGGCGAACGACAAACCACCAGAGCAGGGCCGACAGGACCACGATCAGCTGCAGCAGATGCATCTGGTTGGTGATCCACGCCACCGCGGCGTAGGGCATGGCCGGGTGCACGGCGAAGACGACGATGGCGAGCGCCCCGGCAGCGTTGCTCGAGAGGAACGCGCGAGCGAGCAGCCCGAACAGCACCGCCGCCAGCCAGAACATCACCAGACTCAGTGCGTGGTAGGCCTCGGCGTTCACACCGAAGAAGTGAAAACGCACGGCGTAGAGCGCAATCGTGAGCGGCCGGAAGAAGGGCACCTCAATCCCGGCCGGATCCCACGGGCCGCTGAACGCCGCTGACACCTCCGAGACGGGATACGGGCGGACGAAATGGTAGTCGTCGTAATCGAAGCCGTACCCCAGGGTCGCAGCGTACATCGGGAGCACGCTCGCCGCGGCGATGAGCATGTAGACCACGATGGCTGTGAGCCGCGCCTGCACGCCGGGAATCTTATCTCAGGTCCAGAATGCGACCTTCTTTGAACGTGAGCGTCGCTCTCGCGCTCAGGGCGGCCGCGACGGGGGCGATTCTCTCGGTGTGCCTCACAACTCCGTCCCTGCCAGTTCGTGGAGCGTCGGGCAGGCGGGATCGTCCGTATCGGACAAGGCGCGGGCGCACGAGCGGCGGTGCGCGTCGAGGGTGCGCCGAAGACGCCGCAGCTCCTGCATGCGCGCGTCGATTTCGGCGACGCGACGTGCCAGGAGGTCGTGGACGCGCCGGCAGGCGGTGCGGCTCCGATTCGGTTGGCTGGCCACGAGTTGATGCACGTCGTCGAGCGTCATGCCCAGCGATTGTGCCTGCTTGATGAACCGGAGGCGGTGCAGGACGTCGTCCGTGTACCGACGAAACCCGCCCGTCGAGCGCGCGGGCGTCCTCAGCAGCCGGCGGCGCTCGTAGTAGCGCAGCGTCTCGACCGACAGGCCGGTCAGTCGCGCGATCTCGCCGATCCGGTAAGTGCGGCTGTGCTCCATTAGTCGGACCCGACGAGCCTGGCCTTTGTGACGCGCGTGACGGCCGCGATCACGTCGCCGAGACAGCACGCGCCGCGCGGGTTGCGCACCTCGCACGCGCAGCGACAGGCGGCGATGTCGGAGCGGATGCGTTCCACGACGTCAGTGCGGCCGTGCTCTTGAAGCTCCTGCCGGATGACGGCTTCCGATTCGCCGAAGCAATAGCAGAGGGTCCGCGCGCCGAACGGTTGCTTCTGCCACACCGGTACGCGGAGATCGGCCGCGCTGAGCGTGCGGCCGGCGTCATTGAAGTACACGACGACACACGTGGGCGTTGCGCAAAAACGGTGGCGCGTCGCCGTGAGCCGTCGCAACGCGGCCTCGGTTGCCAATGCCTTGACGGTCAGCAATTCGACGACGGACCCGGGGACGCCGCACATCGGGCAGGCCCGGTGCCGGGCCTCTTCGTGCGGTGAGCAGCGACAGACGCTCATCCCCACGAGTATCAACCCTGAAGCCGACTACAGAGTCAAGTGCGGTCACGAGCGCCGGGCAGAATACGGTAGCTGGACCGAAGTGGAATGCCCGTCGTGACGGGCCGAATTGATGGTGCGGAAGAGAGGATTTGGGCATTCCGGCGCGTCGCTGGTCAACGAATTACGAGCAAACACGGCCAATCGATTCAACAAA
>JANMCN010000094.1:0-24344 GCA_031361295.1 Acidobacteriota bacterium
GCGAGGCGCCGGGCAGCAGCAGCAACTGCGACGTGCCCTGGCACTTGTGCATGCTCCGGCCTTCGAGACCGAGTTCGCTGTAAGTGCGGCCGAGTACCGGGTCGAACTCCGAGCCATTGACCCGCAACAGGTCGCGGGCGGGGGCAGCCGACGGCTGGCCGGGCGCCCCGAACCCTTCGGTGCAGAAGAGGCGTTTTGCCTGCCAGGGGCGCAGGCCGTCCCTGATTTGCTCGGGATACCGCGCAGGATCCGCGGCTGCGCGGAACGCTTCGATCGTCAGGCGGGCGGAGGCCTGGTGGTGCTGCCCTCCGCCGGTCCCGCCGCACAGGAAGCCCGCGACCACGTCAGGGCGGATGGCGCGGATATGGCGGACGAAGTCACCCAGGATTTCGTCGTGGCCCCACTTCGCGATCGTTTCGTCGATGCTGAACGAGAAGCCGAAATCGATCGCCCGCGTGAAGTACTGCTCCGCGCCGTCGAAACGGTGAACGGCCAGCAGTTCCTCGGTCCGCAGCACGCCGAGCGCCTGGAAGATTTCCGGCCCGATCTCGTTCTGGCCTCCGTCGCCGCGGGTGGCCGTCACGAGCGTGGTCCGCATCCCCCGGCCATGACTCATCATCGCGAGCAGCGGATTGTCCTCGTCGTCCGGGTGCGCGGTGGTCTCCATGAAGGTGCCTACCGATCGCAGCTGCCGGAGAGCGAGCTTGAGCGACGCGTCGCCGGGGAGCTCTCCGACGGGCCTGACACGCAACTGGGCCGGAAGCGGAACGGAGACCACGAGGAGGAGGATGGCAAGCGCTGCAATGCGGGAGGGTCGCATAGACATCTGAAAAGCCGAGGAGCTGGTTACGCCGCGGGTCCGGGTTTCCCCCGGACCCGATGGTGACTTCCAGGCCGGCAGCCTAGAAGGAAACTTTGAGCCCGAGCTGCATCTGCCGCTGGTCGTAGCCGGAGTTGCCGGGGAATGTCGCCGGAATCGCGGTGGCGGGGGCCCCGAACGCGTCCGTCGTCACGACCCTGTTCACCCCCGACACATTCTGCACGTTGAACAGGTTCTTCGCCTCGAAGAACAGTTCCCCGCGCCACGTGCCGCGGACGGGCAGGAACCGTGAGTATCGCAGATCGAGATTCGCCACGCGGCCGAGGCGGCCCGCATTGCGTTCGACGCCAATCGGGCGGTCGTTGAGCACGCCGTCCCGGTTCACGTCCAGATTCGACCGGATGTTGAAGGGCAGCCCGCTGTTCGTCTGCAGGATGATGCCCACCTGATTGTTATTGAGCAGCAGGGCCCCGAGGCCGCTGCCTCCAATCTGCGGGGCCACCACTGCCGATACCGACAGCGTATGCGTCTGGTTGAACGGGGTGACGCCCTTCTCGCGATCGAGGTTGGTCGGATCGGACACGCGGTCGTCGTTGCTGCCGACCACGTAGGTGCCGGTCAGGGGAGCATTGTCCACACCGCGCGCCAGCGTGTACGTCGCCTGGGTCATCCACCCGTGGGTCATGCGCTTGGTCAACGTCGCCGTAAATGCGTTGTACGTCGACTCGGCGATCGACTGGAACACGTTGATATGGTCGAACGTGGGGTCCACGCGAACCGCCGAGAACACGGGACGCCCGTCAGCCAGCGTGGCACCGGACCCAGCCAGGTTGACGTCGATGAGCACCGGGAGGTTGCGCCCGATGGAGTTGACGTACCCCACCGTGACCGCAAGGTCCTGGCTGAGGGCGCGTTCCAGCTGCACGTTGCTCAGCCACGCCGACTGCGTGTCGAAGTTCGGGTCCACGGCAGTGATGCTCTGCTTCGGCAACACGAATCCGGGCGGCGGGGTCGAGAGGTTGGCGGGAAACGCCGGCGCGCCTGCCGCCGTCGGCAGGACAGGTCCGACGTTGTAGCTCTTGGGATCGCCGTTGTTCAGCATGGCGTTGTCATAGAAGTCGAGCAGCGGCGGCTCGTACATCAGCCCGACCGAGGCGCGGACGACGGTCCGAGCCGAACGGTCGAGCGACCACGCTACGCCTGCGCGCGGGCCGACGTTGTTCTTGTCGATCGCGAAGCTCTTGGAGTACTGGTTGGGTCCGAACTGGCGTGCGGCGGGCACGTCGAACACGTCGTATCGCAGCCCGTACAGGATCTTCAGGCGTGACGCGATCTGCCAGTCGTCCTGGATGAACGCTCCATAGAAGCCTGAATGGTAGCCGGCCGTGACGTCGCCGAGCTGCTGCTGGAAGTTCGTGTACGCCCGGGGATTGGCTCCGTTCTTGGCGGCGAGGTAGTCGCTGATCGTCGCGAAGTTGTAGAGGAAGAGGTCCCCCCGCACGCGCCTGTCGGCAATCCATTGCGCGTCGATGCCGGCCTTCAGCGCATGCTTGCCGCGGATCAGGCTCACGTTGTCGATCACCTGGCTGATGCCCTGGTTGAAGTTGAAGCCCACCGAATTGCCGTCGCCGAGGCGGGCGCCGCCGAAGCTGGCCTTGCCACTCACGGTCACGGCGGGGCCGTCCACCGAGATTCCCGGCGTGCGGAACTGGTGCCGATGCGCGTACTGCGCGCGCAGTTCGTTCAGCATGCTGCCGCCAAGCGTCGACACGAGCTGCGCCGACGTGGAGTCCATCCGGTCGGTGAAGTCCGTCGCGCGGTCCGTCGTCGTGAGCCCGCCGCCGATGTTCGATCGCGAGAAATTCTTGAACCCGAAGTAGCGCACCGACAGCTGGCTGCCGGGCGAGAGCTGGTAGTCGGTCTTCCCGAACGCGAAATTGACCTTCTGGTGCGCGGGAATCACGCCGCTCGACGGAATCGTGATGCCGAGCGCCTGGGCGTCCGCGGGCGCCACGGTGATGACCTGCCCGCCCGTGATCAGGCTGCGATCCACGTGTTCGTACGCGCCGAAGTAGTGCCACGTGTCCTTCTGGATCGGACCGCCGACCGTCGCCGTGACGTCGTTGGCTTCGGTGTCGGGTTTGCGGGCGGTCGTCGCCAGGAAGAACGGTTTGGACGACATCGGATTGCGCTTGAACCGGAAGCTGGCCGAACCACGCACGATGTTCGTGCCGGACTGCGTGATGGCGTTGTAGACCATCCCCGTCGTCTGGCCGAACTCCGGCGCAAAGCCGTTGGTGATGACCTTGACCTCGCGGACGATCACCTCGGAGATGGGCAGCATGCGCAGACCCGCGCGGTCCTTCTCGGTGTTCGTGTTGCCGTCGATTTGATAGTTCGTGTGCATCTGGGTGCCATTCGCGTTGATGCGCGGCACACCGAATTCGTTGTTCTCGTAACCCGTGACGTTCGCCTGCAGGAACGCGAAGTTGTACGGGTTTCTGGAGACCAGCGGCAGGTTGCGGATTTCGGTCTCGCCGATCGTGCGGCCGAGGTCGATCTTCCCGGGCTCCGCGATGGGCGACTCGCTCGTGACGGTGACGGTTTCGGTCAGGCTGCCGACGCTCAGCGTCACATTGATCACGGCCGACTGGCCGGCCGAGAGCGTCAGGCCCTGCTGCTCGAATTTCCTGAACCCCTGCAGCTCGGCGGCGACCCGGTACCGGCCGAGCGGGAGCAGCGGCGCGCGGTAGACGCCGGCTTCGTTCGTGAGGACCACCCGGGTGTCGCCGGTGTCGAGGTTGGCGACGGTGACGCTGACCCCGGGAAGCGCGGCGCCCGATTCGTCGCTGATGGTGCCTTCTATTGTGCCGTTGACCGACTGGGACTGGGTGAACGCCGTCGCGGCCCCTGACAGGACCAGCGCGAGGACGACCATGACCCGAACCACGCGAAACATCGAACTACCTCCTGGATGTCGCGCAGACGCGACACGCGCACCTGATCACTTCATCTATGTATGAGCTGCAACCGCAGTATACAATGGCGGTTCAACCCGATTCTTGGACGCACTGCGGGGGCGGAACGGTAGCAGCTCCGCGGATCCGCGGTCCCTGTCGTAGCGCGGAGCTTCAGCTCCGCGGTTCGTCCGTGTGTGTCGAGCGTCCGCATCTGCGGCGCCGAGCGACCGATACCGTGTGCACAACCGGCGGCTGCCGGGCGGAGCCCTTGACGACAGTGAATACCGATTCGCCGAAAGCGAGTGCGAGACAACCCCCGGGCAAGCGCGGGCGCGTCCGGCGGCGGCGGTGGACGCTGTACCTCCTGCTCGGGCTCGGCGCGTCGCTCCTCCTCGTCTCGGCGCTCACGATCTATTTCTACCACTCGTTCTCGCGCCAGGTGGATGCGCGGCTCCGGGGAGAAACCGAGCGCGCGGACCCCCGCATTTTCGCGCGGCCCTTCGAGCTGCGCCACGGCCAGGCGTTCACGATCGTGCAGATCATCGACCGGCTGAACGATCTCGGCTACTCGCATCGGGCCAAGGCCCAGGACCCGGGGGAATTCACGGTCGGGCGGGACGCGGTGCTGCTGATTCCGCGGGACGGCGATCGCAAGGGCCAGCTCGTTCGCGTCGTCTTCGGCGCCCGCCGGGGCAAGGGACCCGAGCCGGCGACGATCGCCCGGGTCGAACTGCCCGGCACGAAGCGCACGATCGAGCGCTTCACTCTCGACCCTCCGCTCATCACCGCCGTGGTGACGTCCGGTCGCGAAAAGCGGCGTGACGTGCCGTTGACGGCGATTCCCCAACGGATGGTGCAGGCGGTCCTCGCCATCGAAGACCACCGGTTCTACGAACACCCGGGGATCGATCCCATCGGGCTCACGAGCGCGGCCATTGGCAACGTCTTCGGCCGTCGCAAGTACATGCGCGGCGGCAGCACCATCACGCAGCAGCTCGTCAAGAACACGTTCCTGACACCGGAGAAGACGCTCAAACGCAAGCTCTCCGAGTGGTTCATGTCGGTGGCGCTGGAGCGCCGGCTCACGAAGGACCAGATTCTCACCCTGTACCTGAACGACGTCTCGCTCGGCCAGCGCGGGTCGTTCGCCATTCACGGCGTCCCGGAGGCGGCGCGGTTGTTCTTCTCCAAGGACGTCTCCAACGTGACTCTGAGTGAGGCCGCCACCATCGCCGGGGTGATTCAGTCGCCGTCGCGGCTCTCCCCTTTCAACAACCCGGATGCGGTCACCGAACGCCGCAACGTGGTCCTTCAGGCGATGGCGGACTCGGGCTATATCACTGCCGATACGGCGGCGCGCTCGGCCCGCGAACCGCTGCAGCTCGCGCCGCGGGCGCTCGATGCGGAGGCGCCGTATTTCATCGACTACATCACGGAGGAGCTGCAGGAGAAGTACAAGGCCGTCGCGTCCGGCGCCATCGACGTGTACACGACGCTCGACCTCCACATGCAGCACATCGCCCAGGACGCCGTGCGCGACGGCCTCGCGCACGTCGATGAACTGCTCGCCCGCCGCAAGCGGCAGCGTGCGCAGGCGGCGCTGATTGCGATCGATCCGAGGAGCGGTGAGGTGCTGTCGTTCATCGGCGGGCGCACCTACAATCAGTCGCAGTTCAACCGCGTGCTGTCGGCGAACCGGCAGCCCGGATCGGTCTTCAAGCCGTTCGTCTACCTGGCGGCGTTCGAGCGCGCCTTCGCAGAGGGGCGCACCGACGTCACCCCCGCCAGCGTGGTCCTCGACGAGCCGACGTCGTTCGTCTTCAACGAGCAGACATGGACCCCCGCCAACTACGACGGACACTTCGAAGGCCCCATCACGCTGCGGCGCGCACTGGCGCTCTCCCGCAACATTGCCACGGTCAAGGTCGCCGAAGCCGCCGGGTACGATCAGGTCGCGGCGCTCTGGAGACGCGTCGGCGCCGGAACCACGCCGCGGCCGTATCCATCCATCGCCCTGGGGGTGTTCGAAGCCACGCCGTTCCAGATCGCCGGCGCTTACACGCTCTTCCCGAACGGCGGCACGCTCAAGCCGCTGCACGCCATCTCCAGGATCGTCCAAGCCGGCCACGACGTGCCGATCCCGGTGCTGGCGGGAAAGAACATCGCGCGCAGCGATACGACCTTTCTCGTGACCAACATGATGCGGAGCGTCATCAACGAGGGCACGGGCGCGGGCGCCCGTGCGGCGGGGTTCCTGCTCGACGCCGCGGGAAAGTCCGGGACGACCAATGATCTGCGCGATGCCTGGTTCGTGGGGTTCACCCCCGAACTGCTGACCGTCGTATGGGTGGGGCTCGACGACAACATGCCGCTCGGCTTGAGCGGCACCCAGGCGGCCCTGCCGATCTGGACGAACTTCATGATGCGCGCCCTCGCCGGCCGTCCGAACGTCCCGTTCGACGCCCCCGAAGGCCTTGTCTACGCGGAGATTGACCGCGACACCGGCAAGCTGGCGACCCCGGCCTGCCCCAAGACGCTGCAGGAAGCGTTCATCCCAGGTACCGAACCGACGGAGATGTGCTCGGTCCACGGGGGCTCGTAGGGAGAGTGCGAAGTTCAAAGTTCCAATTTTGAAGTTGAAACTGGAACGCTGACGAAGCGGAAAACTGAAGGGCGATCGCAGAAACCTGCTGGCTGTAAACTGAACCGCTCCTGGGAACAATCGGTTTAGAATAGAGGTTTCCTATCCATCGTCCACCGCGCATTCAGCGTCGAGGTCCTCGTCTTGATCAGAGTTCTATCCACTGTTCTCATGGCCGTTGTCAGTTGCGGCGGCGCGGGGTGCCGCAAGGCGCCGTCGCCGTCCACCACGGCAGCGGCAGCGTCTGCGGCCCAG
This sequence comes from Acidobacteriota bacterium, assembly GCA_031361295.1. Classification (GTDB taxonomy): domain Bacteria; phylum Acidobacteriota; class Vicinamibacteria; order Vicinamibacterales; family 2-12-FULL-66-21; genus JALZOC01. Next base: position 6,677 of record JANMCN010000094.1, read on the forward strand.
GCGGGCATCTCCCCGGCCAAACCTGCGACGGGCGCGCCCGGGGCGCTGGCACCGGGCACCGCACAGGCTCCGCCGCCTCCCCCACCCGCGAAGCCGGTTCCCGCCCAGCTGCCCGACGTGCTCGCGCGCGTCAACGGCGAAGCGGTGAAGAAGGCCGACCTCGACCGTGTAATCAAGAACATGGAGCTGAGCGCGAATCAGCCAATTCCGCCTGAGCGTCGCGACGAGATTCTGCGCCGGGCGCTCGACCAGCTGGTCACCTACACGGTGCTGTCACAGGAGATCCGTGCCCGGAAGGTGACGGTGACGGATGCGGAGATCGACGGCAATCTGAAGCAGATGCAGTCGCAGTTTCCCAGCGAGGCGGAGTTCACCAAAGCCCTCGCGGCGCGCGGCATGACGCTCGAGCGCCTGCGTGCCGATGCGCGCGTCGACATGAGCATCAACCGCATGGTCGAAGCCGAGGTCGCGAGCACCCCGCCGCCGACCGACGCCCAGGCCCGCGAGTTCTACGACAAGAACCCCGACAAGTTCAAGCAGGACGAAGCGATCCGCGCAAGCCACATCCTGATCCCGGCCGACGAGAAGGCGGACGACGCCACCAAGAAGAAAGCGAGAGCCGAGATCGACGAGGTGCTCAAGGCGCTCAAGGCGGGCGGGGACTTCGCGGAGCTCGCGAAGAAACACTCCAAGGACAGCAGCGCCGCACAGGGCGGCGACCTCAATTTCTTCCCCAAGGGCCAGATGGTCCCCGCGTTCGACCAGGCGGCGTGGGCGCTCAAGCCCGGGGAGATCAGCGACGTGGTGACGACCCCGTTCGGCTACCACATCATCAAGGTGACCGACCGCCGCCCTGCCTCGACGGTGCCTTTCGAGCAGGTCAGCGCGCGCATCAAGGAGTACCTGGCGCAGCAGCAGAAGCAGGAGCGCGCATCGGCTTTCATCGAATCGCTGAAACAGAAAGCGAAGATCGAGGTGCTCGTCTGAACGAAGAAGTCCTCGCCTCGGCCGCTGAGGCACTGCGCCTCGGCGAGACCGTCGCGCTGGTGACGGTCGTGCGGGCCCAGGGATCCACCCCGCAGCGCGCCGGTGCCAAGATGCTCGTCTGGCCGGACGGACGCATGGTCGGGACGATCGGAGGCGGCTGCTACGAAAACGACGCCTTCTGGAAGGCCCGCGAGGCCATCGTCTCCGGACGCCCTTCCCTGGTGCATTACGAACTGAACGACGACTTCGCGCAGGAGAACGGACTGATCTGCGGCGGACGGATGGACGTGCACATCGATCCCCTGTCCCCGTCGCCGCAGCTCTACATCATTGGCGCCGGCCACGTCGGGTTCCACCTCGCCCGGGTCGCCGGGGACGCCGGCTTCCACATCCACGTCGTGGATGACCGCGAGAAGTTCGCGAACGCTGAGCGCTTCCCTGCCGCGGACATCGCGGTCGAGCCGATCCCGCAGTGGCTGGAACGGGCGCCATTGCCCGCCGCCGCCTACATCGTGGTGCTCACCCGCGGCCACCAGCATGATCTCGACGCGGTGCGCGCGCTCGCGCCTCGCGAATGCAAGTACCTCGGCCTGATCGGGAGCCGCGCGAAGATCGCCCGAATCTTCGAGGCGCTGCGCGGGGAGGGCATTCCTGCTGAATGCCTCGAGCGGGTCCACGCACCGATTGGCCTCGAGATTGGCGCCGTCACCCCGGCCGAGATCGCGATCAGCATCCTCGCGGAGTTGATCGCGGTGCGCCGCGGCGCCGACACCGCCGCTCTCGCGATGAGGCGCGCGTAGCCCCGCCAGCGGCCGCATACAGCCCTGCCCCCGGATCCCCACGCGCCTCGTCCCTGTGAGGATCTCTCGAAATCCTCGACGGCGCCTCCACGACCATCCGACCATCGCCAAACGCGCGTCTGACCCCGGCTCACTCAGCCAGCTCGACAGTCGGGGCTGCCGCAGACTGGCGATCGCCGCGAAGGAGTTGGCCGCACCAGGGGGGCATGAGCGGTTTTGCCCCGATCCGTGTATAATTGTCTTAGCACTCTCAGGGGTAGAGTGCTAAAGACCCATGACACGCCATCCTGAATTGCCGGAACGGGATAGACGGATTCTCGGCGTCCTCGTACAGGCGTACATCGAGCAGGGCGAGCCCGTGTCGTCGCTCTGGCTGGCCGGCCGGGGGTTCGGGGTCTCTTCCGCCACACTTCGCAACGTCATGGCGAGGCTCGAGGAGCAGGGATACGTCCGGCAGCCCCACACATCCGCCGGCCGCGTGCCGACCGACCAGGGCTATCGCCTGTACGTGGATCAATTGCTGGCGGAGCGACGCTCGTCGGCCCGCCCGACCCCCCAGATGGAGGCGCGCCTGCGCCGCGCCGGCACCGTGGGCGACATGCTGTCCCACGTCTCGCAGGAGGTCGCCCGCGCCTCCCACCAGGTCGGATTCGCCATCGCACCCGCGGCCGAGATGACGACGCTCGAGCGCCTCGACTTCGTGCCGCTCGACGGCGGAAAGCTTCTCGTCATCGTTGTCGCGGCGGGCGGCCACGTCTCCCACAAGGTCGTGAACCCCTCCGAAGAGTACGGGCCCGGTGAGCTCCAGCAGGCGGCCAACTATCTGAACCAGGAGTTCAAAGGCCGATCGCTCCTGGATGTCCGACGAGCGGTCCTCGAGCGCCTGCAGGAAGAGCGGACGCTCTACGACGTCCTCATGGCCAGGGCACTCCGGCTTGCGAGCACGACGTTCGAGGATATCGACGTGGCGCCCACGGTCTTCATCCAGGGCACCTCGCTGATGCTGGACGATGTCGGGGGGGAGGATCCGGAGCTGACGCTGTCGACGCTTCGCACCCTGCTCAAGATGATCGAGGAAAAAACCCGGCTGGTGAAGCTGCTGGACGATTACATCAGCACCGACGGCATCACGATAGTGATTGGTTCTGAACATCACGCGCCCGATCTGCAGCATTTCAGCCTGGTCGCGTCCACCTATTCGGATGGGCACAACACGGGCGCCGTGGGCGTGATCGGCCCCACCCGGATGCGATATTCGCGCGCGATCAACGCGGTCGAGAGCCTCTCGAAGGCCATCACGCGCATGGTGAAGGCGAATCCTTGAACGACGGGAGTTCCCGGTTTTCGCTCTGAGGTCCGGACCGTTTCGACTTCTTTTCTTTTTGTGATTGCGAGCCCTACCTTGGACGACAACACCAACAATCCGACCACGGCGGCTGCTGAGGCCGCTCCCGAGTCACCTGACCAGGCGCAGCGGCAGCGCGACGAGTACTACGACCTGCTGCTCCGCAAACAGGCGGAGTTCGACAACTACCGCAAGCGCGTCGAGCGCGAGCGCCAGATGGTGTCTGAGGCAGCGGCCGCCAGCATCGTGGAGGAGCTGCTCCCATTGATGGACGATCTCGAGCGCGCCCTCAAGACCGAGGCCGCCGGCGACGCGGCCGACGCGTATCGACGCGGAGTGGAGCTGATCCACCGGCAGCTCGCCGAGATCCTGCGGAAGCGGGGCGTGCGGCCGATCGACGCGCTCGGCGCCGACTTCGATCCCTACTATCACCAGGCCGTCGCGCACGACCCCGCCGAGGGGCAGCGCGAAGGGGAGGTGATCGAAGAGTTCCGGCGCGGATACATGCTCGGGGACCGGCTGCTCCGGCCGTCCATGGTAAAGGTGGCCAAAGGGTGAGCAGCGTGACGAAGCGGGATTACTACGAGGTGCTCGGACTCGAGCGCGAGGCGACCGATCAGCAAATCAAGAGCGCGTACCGCAAACTCGCGCTGAAGTTCCACCCCGACCGGAATCCCGGCGACCACAAGGCGGAGGAAGCCTTCAAGGAAGCGGCAGAGGCGTACGCGGTGCTCGCCGATGCGCAGAAGCGCAGCCTGTACGATCGCTTCGGCCACGCCGGCGTCAGCAGCGGCGCCGGCGGGGGGGCCGGGTTCGACCCGACGATCTTCGCGGACTTCTCCGACATTTTCTCGGGGCTCGGCGACGTCTTCGGGCTCGGGGATATCTTCGGCCAGCGGCGCCGGCGGGGCGGTCCGCAGCGCGGCGCGGACCTCCGCTACGACCTCGAGATTTCTTTCGAGGAATCGGCCAGCGGCGCCGAAACGACCATCCAGATCCCGCGCGAGGAGACCTGCGAAACCTGCAAGGGATCGGGCGCGGCCGAGGGCACGACCGCCGAAACGTGCAGCCAGTGCAAGGGGACGGGCCAGCTTCGCTACCAGCAGGGTTTCCTCACCGTCGCGCGTCCCTGCTCGAACTGCCGCGGGACCGGGAAGACCATCGCCAAACCCTGCCAGACGTGCCGCGGAGCGGGACGCGTCGCCCGCGAGCGGAAGCTGACCGTCAAGATCCCTCCGGGCATCGCGACCGGGCAGCGGCTCCGCCTGTACGGCGAAGGCGAGCACGGCTCAGCGGGCGGCCCCCAGGGCGATCTCTACGTCGTCGTCCACGTGCAGGAGCACTCGTTCTTCCATCGCGAGGAAGACGATTTGTTCTGCGAGATGCCCATGAGCTTCCCGACCCTTGCGCTGGGCGGCACGGTCAAAGTGCCGACGCTCGACGGCCGCGAAGAGGTTCACGTGCCGGCGGGCACGCAGCCGGGCGCGCGCTTCAAGCTGCGGGGCAAGGGCATGCCGCATGTGAACGGGCGTGGACAGGGGGACCTGCACGTCATCGCGCGCGTCGCGGTCCCGAAGAAGCTGACGAAGGAACAGAAGCACCTGCTGGAGGAACTCGGACGCACCCTGCCGCAGGAGAAGCTGGACGCCGAGGATGACGACAGCGCCGAGAAGCCGTTCTTCGAGCGCGTCAAAGACATCTTTGGCTAGGTACCCGGCGCTCGACGTGCGGTACGTGGCCGGTCCTCAGACGGGCCCCCTGCACGACCTGTTGTATGCCGAGCTCGATCCGTTCGAGCCCCTCGCGATAGAGGACCTTCCCGCGGGTGACGGCTGGCGCGTGTTCTTCCGGCTTCGGTCTCACCGCGACGACGCGCGCGCGGCGCTCTCCGCCGCACTCGGCGATCGTCTCCTCGCGCTCTCCCCCGCTGATGTCGACGACGAAGACTGGGCGCGCCGGAGCCAGGCCGCCCTGACGGCGATCCAGGCAGGGCGGATTATCGTTGCGCCCCCGTGGGACATCCCGGACCTCTCAGCCAGTCCCGAACTCCGGTTGTCTTGCCCCGAGCCCGGCCCGAATCCCGAATCCCAAAACCCAAATCCCCAGTTTGTTATCGTAATTGAGCCCTCCATGGGTTTCGGGACGGGCCACCATGCGACCACTCGACTCTGTCTGGAACTCCTCCAGACGATCGATGTGTTTGGCAGACGGGTCATCGACGTCGGTACGGGTTCCGGCGTCCTGGCGATCGCAGCCGCCCGCCTCGGCGCGGCCCACGTGACGGCTGTGGACAACGACCCGGATGCCCTCCAGAATGCCCGCGACAACATCGTCCGCAACTTCCCCACGAATGGAGAGAGGCAATCCTGGCGTTCGCTGGAGAACGAGACGCGCGATTTCGTGCACCCGATCGAGGTCGTCGAAGCGGACCTCTCCGGCATCCCGCCCTCCAATGCCGACATCGTCCTCGCCAATCTCACCGGCGCCGTGCTGCAACGTTCGGCCGCGGCCCTCTGTCGGATGATGAGCCCTCACGGAGTCCTCATCATCAGCGGCTTCAGCCCGGAGGAACTCGGGGACGTGGTCGGGGCTTTTCGGTTGCCTGTCGCGGCCACCAGGACCGAAGGTGAGTGGGCGTCCGCTCTCATCGGCCCGGCAGCCGGACCGGGGGCTTGATCGGGTTGGCTCCGGGTGGTGAACCAGGGAGCGTCGCGGGCCGTCCGCGTTGGACGGTGCGTTCGGCATGGATCCCGTTCCTGTGCTGGTCCATCGTCCTTCTGGAGGGCGTCGGCTGGATCGCGATGCGGCTCAGTGATGCGATGGTCGTTCCGACACTGCTTGCTTACGGCGCGCGCTGGTTCTGGCTCCTCCCCGTACTCGCGCTCGCCCCGCTCACCTTCTGGCGGCGATCGCTTCTGTTACCGCTTTCGCTGGCGCTCGCCGCCTGCCTTGTCGGCGTCATGCAGTTCCAGCTGCCCCGTGTGTCCGTCCGACAGACCTGCTGTCGACTGACCGTCGTCACGTTGAACGGGAACCAGGCCGCACGCCCTGACGCGGTCAAGCAGGTCATCGACAGCGTCCACGCGGACATTGTCGCGATGCAGGAGTGGAATCAGGCATCCACCGCTGCGGCCCTGCCGGGTTGGACGGTCCACTGCGACGGAGAACTCTGCCTTGGCAGCCGGCTTCCGATGAGCCCCGTCGCCATCCTGACCAGTCGAACGCCGAGCGGATCACGCGCCATGGTGATGACGGCGGACATCACGACGCGCGACGGCCCGGTCTCGTTCTTCAGCATCCATCTCGATACCGTGCGCAGGGGAATCGAGCCGATGCTGCACGCCGGGTTCGGCGCCACCGACGAGCTCCGTGACAACCTGGTGTTCAGGGACCGGGAGTCCCGCGCCGCGCAATCCTGGATTCGGTCGCGCAGCACGCATCCGGCAATCGTGGCCGGCGATTTCAACATGCCCACCGACAGCGCCATCTATCGTCACAACTGGCGCGCCTGGTCGGACGGGTTCGAGTCGTCCGGCGCCGGTCTCGGGTACACGAAGTTCACGTCCCTGTGGGGAATTCGGATCGATCACGTCCTGTCCGACGACGGCTGGCAAGCGGTCTCGAGCCACGTGGGACCGGACGTCGGGTCGGATCACCGGCCGCTCATCGTGACGTTACAACGAGTCGCTGCCGCAGGCCACGGGAACTGACGTTGGGACGTTGAACACCCGGGCTGAAGTGGCACGTGGCACGTGTTGGACGTTGCACGTGGCGCGTGGCGCGTGGCACGTGGCACGTGGCACGTGGCACGTGTTGGACGTTGCACGTTGCACGTTGCACGTTAGAGATCGCGAAGCGCGAACCTGACGATGGCCATCGCGACGACGGCGATCGCATCCGCGCGCAGTGTGAGCGCTCCGAGCGTCACGGGAATGCAGCCCGCCGCCTCGCCCTGCCGGCGTTCTTCTGATGTCCAGCCTCCCTCGGGCCCGACGAGGAGGGAGAGTGCCTCGGGCTCATGGTCTTCCAGGACGCGCAGCGACGACTCGGTCCCTGCCGACGCGGAGGGTTCCACGAGGATCAGTCGAAGGCCTGCCCTGCCGGTCGACAGCCAGTCCACATACGGCCGTGACGGGCTGACGGCCGGGACCGTTGCCCGGCGGCACTGCTTCGCCGACGAGACGGCGACCCGTCTCCAGCGCTCGGTCGCGCGCACGCGCTCGTCCCGCGCGCGGCCGATCGAATGCATCGTGACGATCGGGTCGATGGCTGCCACCCCCATCATCGTCGCATCGCGAACGACGCCGTCCATCTTGTCGCCCTTGAGGAGGGCCGGCACGAGCGTCAGCGGCACGCGAGGCTCCGGAACGGGCACGATCGCTTCGAGCAGATCCACCTGCACGCGATCGCGCGACGCGGCCGCAACCCTCGCCGCGAACTCGTGGCCACGTCCGTCGAAGATGGCGATGCGGCTTCCTTCGCCCAGCCGCAGCACGCGTGTCAGGTGGAGCGCCTCGTCGGCGGGGAGCGGCGTCTTCGGCGCGGCGGGGTCGAGATCCGGCACGTAAAAGCGTGGGAGCATTCGCCAGATTATCGGTCATCCGCGCTATACTCGCGTCGGATTCACCCCTAAACATCAGCCATCTTCCGCGTGCTGTTCAAAGTCCAGTCGCTCGGTAAGTACAAGATCCTCGCCCCCCTCGGGAGCGGCGGATTCGGTACGGTCTACCTTGCCCAGGACACCTGGATCGACAAGAAGGTCGCGATCAAGGTGCCGCACCGTCAGGGGCTCGACTTCGGCGAGTTGCTCCGGGAGCCCCGGCTGCTCGCGAGCGTCAGCCACCCCAACATCGTCGCCATCACCACCGCTGAAAAGCAGGAGAACGTGTTCTTCATCGTGATGGAGTACGTGCAGGGGGAGACGCTCGAGCACATCATCGAGACGCATGGAGCGCTCGACATCACGCGGGCGCTGGACTTCACCTGCCAGATCTGCAACGGCGTCGATCACGCGCACTCGCAGGGGGTCATCCACCGCGATCTCCGGCCGGCGAACGTCCTCGTGACCGACAACGACATGGTGAAGGTGGCAGACTTCGGCACCTCGCGCTTCCTCGAACTTGCGGCGCACGGGACGACCGTCATCGGAAGCCCGCCGTACATGGCTCCCGAGCAGTTCCACGGCAAGGCGGTGTTCGCCTCGGACATCTATTCGCTCGGCGTCACGATGTACCAGATGCTGACCGGCGAGCTGCCGTACGACACGCCGGCGCCAGCGGACATTGGAAAGCTCATGTCCGGCGAGCTGGTCACGGCCCCCAGGCTCAAGAACCCGCGCATTCCGAAAACGTTGAGCGACATCGTCATGCGGGCGATGGCTCCGGAGGTCACCGCGCGATACCAACGCGCGCCGGAGCTCCTCGCAGACCTGATGGCGGCGCGTGCAGCCGCACAGCCGCGGCGCACACCCGCGGGCAGCGTGGTCAAGGCCGAAGCCGGCGGCGGACGGAGCGTGAAAGACGATGCGCACGGGATCCAGACGCGGCTGCGAGCCCGGGAGATCCCCGCCGCGCGCTTCTGCTGGCAGTGCCGCAAGCCCCTCCATGTCAGGACCGACAAGTGTCCGTTCTGCGGCGAAGCCCAATGACCCGTATGTTAGACTTCTAGCTCACAGCTCTCAGGCCGTCAGCGCTCCCCTGCTGCAGCACGACCCGGATCCATCCAAGCGCGGCACGCACGGAACTGAAGGCTCGTCGCTGATGGCTGACGGCTGAGATTCAGGAGTCACTGATGGCGTTCACGGGCACCGGCAAGATCTGGATGAATGGCGCGCTCGTCGACTGGGCGGACGCGAAGATCCACATTGCCTCGCATGTCGTGCACTACGGCAGCGGGGTCTTCGAAGGGGCGCGGTGCTACAGCACGCCGAGGGGCTCCGCCTGCTTCAGGCTCGACGCGCACATGCGGCGCCTGTTCGACTCCAGCAAGATTTACCGGATGGATCCTCAGGTCGACGTCTCCGTGCTGACGGAAGCGGTGCTCGAGACCATCCGGGCGAACGACTTCAAGGCCTGCTACATCCGTCCGATTGTTTACCGCGGCTACAACGAACTTGGCGTGAATCCGTTTCCGTGCCCGGTCGATACGGCGATTCTCTGCTGGGAATGGGGCGCGTATCTCGGCCAGGGCGGCCTCGAAAATGGCGTCGACGTGCGGGTCAGCTCGTGGAACCGGGCCGCACCGAACACCTTTCCGACGCTCGCGAAGAGCTCCGCGAACTACGCGAACTCACAGCTGATCAAGATGGAAGCGATCGCCGAGGGCTACAGCGAAGGCATCGCGCTCGACGTGAACGGTCTGCTCAGCGAGGGCAGCGGCCAGAACCTGTTTCTCGTACGCGACAACGTCATCCTCACGCCGTCGCTGACAGCGTCGATCCTGCCTGGCATCACGCGCGATTCGGTAATCACTCTCGCCCGCGACCACGGCTTCACGGTCCGGGAGGAAATGCTGCCCCGCGAGATGCTCTACATCTGTGACGAGGCGTTTTTCGTGGGGACCGCCGCGGAAGTGACGCCCATCCGGACCGTGGACAAGATCACGATCGGCAACGGCCGCCGCGGGCCCGTGACCGAGGCGATTCAGACGGCGTTCTTCAACGTCATCAACGGACAGGCGCCGGACCAGCACGGCTGGCTGACCTACGTGTATCCCGGCGAGCCGCAACACGCAGGACGTGCAACGTCCAACGTGCAACGTCCAACACGTGCAACGTAGCACGTGTCGCACGTTGCGCGTCCCGCGTTGAACGTCGCACGTGTTGCACCTTGCACGTTGCACGTTGCACGTTGCACGTTGAACGTGTCGCACGTTGCGCGTCCCGCGTTGAACGTTGAAGAGATATGCACATCAACGACCTGCTTCAGATTGCCGTGACCAGCGGCGCGTCCGACCTGCACCTCAAGGTCGGCAGCTACCCCATGATGCGGGTGAGCGGCACGCTCGTGGTCGCGTCGGAGGAGAAGCGGCTGGATCGGGCGGACACCGAGGCGATGGCAGGCCTGCTGTTCAGCCCTGAGCAGCGCGACAAGTTCCGCCATTCGCAGGAAGTGGACCTTGCCTACAGCATTCCCGGCATCGGGCGCTTCCGCGTCAACGTCTTCCAGCAGCGTGGGACGGTCGGCCTGGTGCTGCGGGTGATCCCGATGCGAGTCAGGACGCTCGACGAGCTCGGTCTGCCTCCCGTGCTCAAGCGGATCGCGTCCGAAGAACGCGGGCTGGTGCTCGTCACCGGCACGACAGGCAGCGGCAAGAGCACGACCCTCGCCGCGATGATCGACTACATCAACACGACCCGCGCGGCGCACATCATGACGGTCGAGGACCCAATCGAATACCTGCACCGCGACCATCACTCGATCGTGAACCAGCGCGAAGTGTTGGTGGACACGCAGTCGTTCTCGAAGGCGCTTCGAAGCGCACTGCGCCAGGATCCCGACGTCATTCTCGTCGGCGAAATGCGCGACCACGAGACCGTCGAGACGGCGCTGCTTGCGGCGGAAACCGGGCACCTGGTCTTCTCGACGCTCCACACTCTGGACGCCACGGAAACCGTCAATCGCATCATCGCGGTCTTCCCCCCCCACCAGCAGCGGCAGGTCCGCATTCAGCTCGCCGGTGTGCTGAAAGGAGCGGTCGCGCAACGCCTGCTGCCGCGGGCCGACGGCGCGGGCCGGGTGCCCGCGGTCGAAGTCATGATCACCACCGGCTTCATCCGCGACTGCATCGTCGACAAGGACCGCACGGCGCATATCCACGGTGCAATCGCCGCCGGCACGTCACAGTACGGGATGCAGACATTCGACCAGTCCATTTTCACCCTCTATCAGCAGGGATTCGTGACGCTCGACGAGGCGTTGCGGTGGGCGTCGAACGTCGACGAGTTCAAACTGAAGGTGCAGGGCATCTCGACGACGTCCGACCTCGCACTGGACGAGATGGCACGAACGCCGAACAGCAGCGACAACGCCCATATCACCAGGTTCGGCGGATAGGACCCCGAATTCCCGAGTCCCTGATCCGAATCCCAAATCCCGACTGAAGTGCCCCCCTCCGCATACCTCGACGGCCTGCGGATGCTCGGACGGCGCGAGCTGTCGGTGTCGCAGCTTCGCGCGCGTCTTCTCGACCGCGAGCACCCGGCCGAAGAAGTGGATGCGGCAGTCAGTCACCTGCTGGAGACGCGGGCCCTTGATGATGCGCGGGTCGCGCGCGCGTTCGCCCGCACGGCCGCGAAGGTCAAAGGGCGCGGGCGGCTCCGGGTGATGCGGGAGCTCCACGCCATGGGCATTGCCAAGGACGTCGCGTCCGAGGCGCTGGCGGAAGTGTTTGGCGACCTCGATGAGCGCGCGTTGATACGGCAGGCGCTGCACAAAAAGATGCGGGGGCGAGCGCGCGTTGCCGACCACGCCGAGAACGCGCGCCTGTATCAATACCTCATGCGGCAGGGGTTCAGCCCCGCCGGCATCGTGGCGGCCCTCCGGCAGCTGGGCCGGGTCCAGGACGAGACCTAATCGGCGGAGATCGCCTTCCAGCGTGCGCGAGTAAGCCGCAGATGGATGGCTGCCGCGACCCAAGTCGAGCGCGCCTGCCGCCTTCGACCGTGCGCGCGGCCGATGGCCGGACCACTTCTGCTCGCTCCCGCTTCGTCGCGTGGAAAAACGACCGTTCCGGCCAGATGATCGGCGACCGCGCAGCTCCGTGAGCTGCGCGCTGACCCGCCTGCACGGCCGTTTTACCCGCTGTCGCCCTCACGCGCCTCAAGGTCGCGTCGCAGAAGGGGCCGGCCGTCGGCCGCGCGACGTCGGCGGGAGCACGCCGCAGAGCGATGGCCGCCGCGGCGCCAAGTCGAACGCGGCGTCCTCCTTCCAGCGTGCGCGCGCCGGAGGGGCGCGCGCGGGTAGCGCTGCCTGGAACTACCAGTACTTCCAATCGCCCGTGACCACGACTTAAATGCCGAGCGCAGCGTTCGTCGTCGCGTGAGCGACGACGGCGTGGAAAAGACTCCGGGTGCGTTTGAGGAGAAGGGCGTAGGCCGCGCTGGCCAGGATCGCCACCAGCCATTCGGGATGGCTGAGGGCGGACAGCCCTGCGACGATCCAGAATGCGCCTGTCGAGAAGGATCCGATCGGCAGCTGTCGGAAGTCCGGATTCGTGAGGTAGCGAAGAAGGAAGGAACGCATGAACAGCTCCTCCATCACCGGTACGACGAGTACGAGCCCGTAGAACCGTACACACAGAAAGGCTGCCGCCGCCCAGGACGGGTGCGTCAGCGCGGCGAACGGATTGAACCCAACGCGGGCGCCGAGGTGAGGATACGGCACCCACGTGTCGACTGCCACCCAGGCAACGCAAACCGCCAGTCCGACCAGAATCGAGATCGCGAGCCCGCGCGACGACGGCGTGATGTCACGTGCCGCCGCGCCGGCGGCCACGAGACCTGCGGTTACCGCGAGCACTTTTCCGGCATAGACGAACGGGTACCAGCGCAGTGGGACGTACCCTTCCAGCATCGTGAAGACGCCGAACAAGACGAATGGACCCGCGTAGGCCCACCACGCCTGGGCCTCGGCGGTCCCCGTCGCCTGCCCTCGGCTCGAATCGATCAGGCTCGTCATCACATCGTTTCCACGCCTCGACTCCGCAAGGCTGCAGCCCGCCTCGCCGGCAGACGCCTTACAATACCTGAATGCGTTCCCGCGAAATCCGCTCACGGTTCCTGGAGTACTTCCAGCAGAACGGCCACACGATTGTCTCGAGCTCGTCGCTCGTCCCCCACGACGACCCTACGCTGCTCTTCACGAACGCCGGGATGAACCAGTTCAAGGACACTTTCCTCGGCAAGGAGAAGCGGACGTACAAGCGCGCCACGACATCCCAGAAATGCATGCGCGTCAGCGGGAAGCACAACGATCTCGACAACGTCGGACCCTCGCTGAGGCACCACACGTTCTTCGAGATGCTCGGCAACTTCTCGTTCGGCGACTACTTCAAGCAGCAGGCCGTGCCGTTCGCCTGGGAACTGCTGACGAGCGTGTGGAAGCTCCCGGCCGAACGGCTCTACCCCACAATTTTCAGGGGCGAAGCGGGCATTCCGCGAGACGACGAGGCGCACCGGATCTGGACGAAGCTCGTGCCGGCCGACCGGATCACCGAGCTTGGGCTTGCCGAGAATTTCTGGTCCATGGGCGATACCGGCCCGTGCGGCCGATGCTCCGAGATCCACTACTTCCGCGGCGCGCACCTGCCCTGCGACGAGGAGCGGCGCGGTGGGGCCTGCCGCGGCGTCGACTGCAGTTGCGACCGGTTCGTGGAGATCTGGAACAACGTTTTCATGGAGTTCGACCGCCAGGCTGACGGATCGCTCAACCCGCTGCCCGCACCCTCGATCGACACCGGTATGGGCCTGGAGCGGATCACCGCGGTGATTCAGGGCACGCTGTCGAACTATGACACCGACCTGTTCGCGCCCATTCTCTCGGCCATCGGCGAGCGCGCGGGGATCGCCTACGGCTCGACGCTCGAGGGAGCGTCGGATGTGTCGATGCGCGTGATCGCCGATCATCTGCGGGCGATGACATTCCTCATCGCCGACGGCGTCGTGCCGTCCAACGAGTGGCGCGGGTACGTGCTGCGCAAGATCATGCGGAGGGCGATGCGCCACGGGAAGAAGCTGGGCTTCCGCCAGCCGGTCCTCCACGACCTCGTGGACGTGGTCGTCGCCGAGATGGGGGGCGCCTATCCGGAACTGACGGCGCACCGCGATGCCGTCGTGCGCGTGGTCCAGAGCGAGGAGGAACGCTTCGACGCGGTGCTGACCGCCGGACTCCCCCGCCTGGAAGAAGCGCTCGACCGGGCCGCGGCGGCGGGCCAACCGATGTCGGGAGACGAGGCGTTCCGCCTCTACGATTCCCTGGGCGTGCCGCTCGACTTCATGGAGGACCTCGCCGGGCAGCGCAACATCCCGATCGATCGCGAAGGGTACGAGCGGGCGATGGAGGGGCAGCGTGTCAGAGCCCGGGCGGGCAGCAGCTTCGCGAAGGAGGCTGACAAATCGCTCGCGCTGACGATGACGCCGGACATCGAGCAGGCGCTCGACGAGACTCGCGACACGTTCGAGGGGTACGACACGACGCGTGTCTCCGGCGTTCCCATCGTGGCGCTGTTCGACGAAGCCGGCCACTCCCTCGAGGAGCTCCGCGGGGGAACCACGGGCTACGTCGCGCTCGCGAAAACGCCTTTTTATCTCGAGGCCGGTGGACAGGTATCCGACTCCGGGCGGATGCTCGGCGCGGACGGCACCGAGGCCGTGGTCAACCGTATCGTCCGGCAGGGGTCCAACCGGCCCAGACTCCACCTGGTGCACGTCGAGGGTGGAACGCTGCGGCGGGGCCAGACCGTGACGGCGGAGGTGGCGAGCGAGACACGGGATGCCACGAGGCGCAATCACACGGCCACCCACCTGCTCCACGCGGCGCTGCGGCAGGTGCTCGGATCGCATGTGAAGCAGGCGGGTTCACTCGTGTCGCCCGACCGGCTCCGATTCGATTTCGTGCACGTCGCCCCTGTGACGCGCCCGCAGATTGACGAAATTGAACGGATTGTCAACGCGCAGGTCTATCGGAACACGCCCGTGGAGACAGCCGTCAGGTCCACCGAAGACGCGATCGCGAGCGGCGCGATGGCCCTCTTCGGAGAAAAGTACGGCGACAAGGTCCGCGTCGTGTCAGTTGGAGGATTCAGCACGGAGCTCTGCGGCGGCACGCATGTGCGAGCCACCGGCGATATCGGTTTCTTCACGATTATCGAGGAGAGCGGCATTGCGGCGGGCGTCCGCCGCATCGAGGCGCTGACCGGCGCAGGCGCCGTCGCACGTGCCCAGCAGGAGCGGGCGGCTCTTGCGGCCATCGTAGGCGCCTTGTCGACCACGGCCGAACACGCGGTCGACGCGATTCACAAGCTGCAGGTTGACGGCAAGAGACTCGCGCGCGATGTCGAAGGGCTGAAGATGAAGGCGGCGCTCGGCGGGGAATCAGGGACATCCGGCCCGCCGCTGGACGTGCCGACCGACGTGTCAGGCGTGAAGCTCATTACCAGGCGGGTGTCGGGCCTGGAGAAAAGCGCGCTGCGCGGGATCTCCGATTCACTCCGAGACCGCCTCTCCAGCGGCGTCGTCGTCATTGCCTCGGACAACGAAGGCAAGGTGAGCCTTGTCGTGTCCGTGTCGAAAGACCTCACGTCCCGCGTACAGGCGGGACGGCTGGTAAAGGAGCTAGCGCCCATCGTCGGCGGCGCCGGCGGCGGACGGCCTGATTTCGCCGAGGCGGGCGGGAAGGACGCGTCGAAGATCGACGAGCTGCTCGCCAGAGCTCCAGAGGCGCTCGGGGCACTTCTGAAAGGCTGAAGCCCAAAGGCTGAAGTGGGAAGGATGAAGTGGGAAGCTTTAGAGTCTGAAGTCTGCACGCTGAAGGTCTAAACGCAGAAGTCTGAGAGGCGAGCTGCTCACTCCCCCGTCAACTCGAGATCACCGTTTCGTAACTGAAAGTGCAGATCCGGAACGCTCACGCGCGGGATTTGCCCGTAAGTCGTTGGTGTGAAGGGGCATCTCCCTTGCGTTGAGGATGGCCAGGATGGCGGCACGTCTGCTGTCCGGACATCCCCATGCGGTCCAGATTTCTGCGGATTGCGGCCGTCACGGCTGCCCTGCTCGCCGGCGCGCCCGTCGCGGCGCATGCCCAGCTCTATGCCTGGCATGACGCGTCCGGGAATCTCGTGCTGTCGGACCACCCGAAAGACGGTGCCGCGTCCACCTATCCTGTGGGCGCCACCGGATTCCGCACCACCCGCCCGCCAGACGTTCGCCGCAACAACGCGTACGACGCGATCATCGCCGAGCACGCCTCATTGCACGGCGTGCGGCCGGACCTCGTGCACGCGGTCATCCAGGCCGAATCGGCCTTCAACCCGACGGCGCGATCGCTCAAGGGGGCCATGGGGTTGATGCAGCTGATGCCGGCGACCGCGGTCCAATACGGTGTGACGAACGCGTACGACCCGGTGCAGAACATCCGCGCCGGCGTCGCGTACCTGAGACGCCTGCTCGACCGGTACTCCCACAACGAGGAGCTGGCGCTGGCCGCCTACAATGCCGGTCCGGCTGCGGTCGAGAAATACGGCGCGGTTCCGCCGTATCGCGAAACTCGCGACTACGTCTCGAAGATCCGCAGCCACGCCGGCGGCGGGGCACCCGCCACGCGGGTCTACAGGATCGTCGAGCTCAGGAACGGCCGGGAAACCGTGCGGTACACGAACGTCGCGG
Organism: Acidobacteriota bacterium; assembly: GCA_031361295.1. GTDB lineage: Bacteria > Acidobacteriota > Vicinamibacteria > Vicinamibacterales > 2-12-FULL-66-21 > JALZOC01. Next base: position 23,187 of record JANMCN010000094.1, read on the forward strand.
CTCAGACAGGGGACAGGTAGAGAGCTTCCAGCTTCCAGTTTCCAGCTTCCAGTTCCCAGTTCCCAGTTCCCAGCTTCCAGTTTCCAGCTTCCAGTTTCCAGTTTCCAATCCCCCATCCCCACTCCCACGTGGTTGAACGTTGCACGTTGCACGTTGCACGTTGCACGTGGTGGCACGTTGCACGTTGAACGTTGCACGTGCTTGCACGTTGCACGTTGGACGTTGCACGTCCTACCATCGACCTGTGGAGTCCGTGCGCCTCGACATCTGGCTGGACGTGGCCTGCCTCTTCCGGACGAGGTCTGAGGCGCAGAAGGCCTGCAAGGCGGGCCGGGTCGACGTCAACGGCCAGGAGGCCAAGCCCCATCGCGAGATCAAGTCGGGCGACGAAATCGTGATCAGCCGCCCGCTGGGCCGGAAGCAGCGACTCGTGGTGTATGCGGTCGCCGACAGACACATCGCGCGTGCCGACGCACGCGCGCTCTACGAGGACCTGACGCCCCCGCCGACGCCAGAGGAAATTGAGCTCCGTCGAATGGCGAAACTCGCGCGTCCGTTCGTCCGGCCCGCGAGTGCTGGGTCGCCCGACAAACGGGAGCGCCGCCAACTGCGCCGGATGAAGGAAGGCCAGACGGACTGACGGCTACTGCCAGTATGCCAGTGCCTGCGGCACGACGAACTCGACGACGAGCGAGTCTGCGGTCGTCGCGACGGTCAGCCGGCCGCCCTGGCGGCGTGCGCTGTGGCGCGCGCTCGCCAGCATCAGCTCACCCGGACCCCCCAGGAACGCCCCGGCGCCGTGTTGGTCCTCGTCTGTGGCCGGTGTGAAGCGCGGCTGCGTGTGCAGCGAGACGGTCAGGATGATCGCGGGACGAATGCGCGGCGTAGCCAGTGCGATGCCGATACGGTCGCCGGCAGTCGAGACACTCAGCGCGGCATGCAGAATGGCGTTCCAGGCCGTCGTCATGGCCCGCTTGTCTGCAAGGGCGGGACGGAGTTTTAGAGAGCGGAGCCACTCCACCTCCACATCTCTCAGCCGGGCCTCCAGCGCGACGTTTGCGCGGAGTGCTTCCGTGAACTCGAGCCAGTCGAATGTCTCGGGCTCGAGGGGCGCGCTCTCTGTGAGGGAAGCCGCCGCGGCGGTCAAGGCGGCGGCAC
>JANMCN010000146.1:0-2364 GCA_031361295.1 Acidobacteriota bacterium
GCCGTGAACTTCGTGTGCGGCGTGATGCTCCCCGGCTTCGCCAGCACCATCCCGCGCTCGATGTCTTCCTTGTTCACCCCGCGCAGCAGCAGGCCGACATTGTCCCCCGCCTGGCCGCTGTCCAGCAGCTTGCGGAACATCTCGACCCCCGTCACCACCGTCTTCTTGTCCGAGTTGAAGCCGATCAGGGCGACTTCTTCCTGCACCTTGATCTCGCCCCGCTCGATCCGCCCCGTCGCCACCGTGCCCCGCCCGGTGATCGAGAACACGTCCTCGACCGGCATCAGGAACGGCTTCTCGATGTCCCGCTTCGGCTGCGGAATGTACGAATCCAGCGCATCCATCAGCTCGCCGATCTTCTTGCCCCACTCGCTGTTGGGATCCTTGCTCTCCAGCGCCTTGAGCGCCGAGCCCTGGATGATCGGCGTGTCGTCGCCCGGAAACTTGTAGGCGTTCAGCAGCTCCCGCACTTCCAGCTCCACCAGCTCCAGCAGCTCCGGATCGTCGACCATGTCCACCTTGTTCATGAACACCAGCACATACGGCACGTTCACCTGCCGCGCGAGCAGGATGTGCTCGCGCGTCTGCGGCATCGGGCCGTCCGCCGCGCTCACCACCAGGATCGCGCCGTCCATCTGCGCCGCCCCCGTGATCATGTTCTTCACGTAGTCCGCGTGCCCCGGGCAGTCCACGTGCGCATAATGCCGCTTGTCGGACTCGTACTCCACGTGGGCCGTCGCGATCGTGATCCCGCGCGCCTTCTCCTCCGGCGCCTTGTCGATCTGGTCGAACGCCACCGCCGACGCCAACCCCTTCACCGCCTGGATCGCCGTGATGGCCGCCGTCAACGTCGTCTTGCCGTGATCGACGTGGCCAATCGTGCCCACATTCACGTGCGGCTTCGTGCGCTCGAACTTTGCCTTTCCCATGACCTATACCGATAACGCAAAAGGTAGGACAGCCAGTAGCCCCCAGAGGAATATTTCGTCCCCCAGCGGCCGGATGAATTTCTGCGAGCACGCCATATCCACTGCAGCGCCCCGCCCAATCGAACGACACGTCGCCCTCACCCGCACGACGACCCATCGAGCAGAGGACGCGATCGGGATTGAACCGATGACCTCACCCTTACCAAGGGTGTGCTCTACCAACTGAGCTACGCGTCCAAGCCCATCACAAACCACGCGAACCGGGAAAAGGTTTCCCCGGAGACACGGAAGCCGCCGCAAATGCCGCGCGGCGGCCGGCCTTCACTCACCTGCCACTCCTCCTGCAACACCCAGAGCGGGAGACGGGGCTCGAACCCGCGACATCAAGCTTGGAAGGCTTGCGCTCTACCAGCTGAGCTACTCCCGCGAAGTACCGCCCCGACGTGCACGCCATGTGACCGCAACGACGCATGGTGAGGGAAGGATTCGAACCTTCGAAGGCTTGCGCCGTCAGATTTACAGTCTGATCCTTTTGGCCACTCAGGAACCTCACCCACTTCTCTCGCACACCGGCGTCATGACTGCGCTCATACAAGCACCTCGAGAGCTGACGGCGAGAGTCGAACTCGCGACCGCCTGATTACAAATCAGGTGCTCTACCAACTGAGCTACGTCAGCAGACGGCCGTTTCTGCGCGAGACTCATAGGATAGTTGGACGAAAGGGGGGAGTCAAGCCGCCTCAGTCGAGCTTCCAGCGCGTCTCGCCGCCGGAGTCCTCGATGGTCACCCCACGCGCCGCCAACTCCCCCCGGATCCGGTCCGCAGTCGCAAAATCGCGCGACGCCCGCGCAACCCGCCGAGCCTCGATCCGCTGCTCGATCCACTGACCGAACGCAGCCTCCGCTTCCTCACGGTCCGGCACGATGTCCAGGATGCCATCGATCCGGTCGAATGCCTGCCGCGCTCGCTCCACCGACCCGCGATCACCGCCCCTGCGGTCCAGTTCGGCATTCCCCTGCCGGATGAAATCGAACAGGGCGGCGAGCGCCTCTGGCCCGTTGAGGTCGTCGAATAACGCTGCCTCCGCCCGCTCCACCGCCGCCGAAGCCACCTGGGCCAGCTCGGGGGTCCCGCCCAGCAACAGCGTAGTGTCGGAACGGAGACGGTCGGCAAAATCCCCCACCCGGCGCACGGCCTGGCGCGACGCCTCCAGTGCCTCCTCCGACAGGTTCAGTTCCTTCCTGTAGTGCGTATTGAAGACAAAATGCCGCAAGGCCGCGGCCGAAAAGCGCGCTTCGCGCAACCCCTGCACCGTGCTCACGGTCCCCACGCGCTTCGCCATCTAGGCGCCATCAGTGAGCAGGAACGCTCCGTGACTCCACACCCGCGCGAAGGGTACGCCGGTCGCCGCCTCGCTCTGCGCGATCTCGTCCT
>JANMCN010000166.1:0-2169 GCA_031361295.1 Acidobacteriota bacterium
AAGGGCCGGCTGGAGCAATCCCGCCGGCCCTTTTTTTTGGATCCGTCGATCGGCCCACATGCGCGCGCTTATCGCAGCGTGAAGGTCATCTCGATGACGATCAGCACGGGCACCGGCTGGCCGAGGCGGCGGCCGGGCTCGAAGCGCCACTGCTTGACGGTCTTGATGGCTTCCTTGTCCAGGCCGAAGCTGTTGTCGAGGGACTTGATGATCTGGACATTCCCGACGGACCCGTCGGGCAACACGATGGCCTCCATCGTCACCAGCCCCTGGATCCGGGCGCGCATTGCCTCGCCGGTGTAGCTCGGCTTTACTTCCTTGATGACCCGCGGCGACGTGACGCCGTTACCCTCGCGGTACGCCCCGCCCCCGAATCCGCCGCCAGTACCTGATCCGTAGCCGGATCCTGTCCCCGGCCCGACGCCTGACCCCGTGCCGGTTCCGCCGCCGCCGCCCACCCCCGGCCCCTGTGCAATCGTGGCGTCGGGCAGCTGCGACATGGCGCCCGGCAGCTCCTGGACGGCCGTGACGGCCGGGATGTTCATCTGGGGGACTGGCTTCGGGGGCTTGACCTCCGGCTTTGGCGGAGGCGGCGTGAAAGCCCGCAGCTTGGGGGCCACGATCTCGGCCTTCCGCGGCGGGTCGGACATCCGGTTACCTCCACCGCCACCGCCACCGCCGGGCCCTGGCGACGCGATCCACGTGATGTCGGGCGGAGGCGTGGCGACGATGTCCGACGGACTGACCGCGGGCAGGCGGGTGGCGACGAACAGCACGAGGAGCAAGCCGACGATATGCGCAAGTACCGAACCCGCGAAGCGCTGCCCGTAACTCTGCCATGACGTCTCGCTGGCCGGCACGGCCCCGGCGAGAAATATCGAATTCGGGCTCGCGCCTTGGTAGGCTTCAGGCATGAGGTGTTCGGAAGTGATGGGAAAAACCATTGTGGCCTGAGTTCGCCGATGCCGCAAGCTGCAATAAGGATGCCCCGCTGCACACCAACAAACCCGTGTGCCGGGCGCACAGAACAGTCTCCTTCTTTGGACGCCGCGCCGGACAATCTGGACGCCGCCGGCTCGGCTGATTGCTCACTGAGGAATTAGACACGCCCGGTCCACGCACCGATGGCCGCATTTCCCCCGCCGTATGCGTGGAACGTGGCCAGCGCATCCGCGGCTCGGGGCTCGCTGAGGACGGCGACGAGGATGCCCCCGCGACCGGTGAGCGTCTCGAAGATGTAGCCATCGTGTTGCTGGAAGCCCGCACGGCGAATGGTGCCTCCGAGCCCGATGCTGGTGAGCCCGTCGTCGTTGCCCTGCAGAGCTGCCACCAGTGGCCCTTTCGCCAGCGCCCTGCCGAGGGGGCCGAGCTCGAGGGACGCAGCTGCCGGACCCGGCAGGAGACTCATCAGCGGCGTCGTGGAGGCGGACTCGAGGGCGATGATGGTCAGGGACCCGGCGTCGAACCCGTGCCGCAGCAGCGCCTCCACTCCGCGGCGTGCCCAGAGCGCGTCCTGGAACACCGCGATCGTGAAGCGCCCGGCGTCGCTCACTGCGGCCAGTTCGCCGTTTCCACACCGGTCGCGCCGGTTCGTTCCAGTGCGGCCCTGACGGCCGGGAGCGCCGCGGCGTCGGTGTGGACGCCGATCAGGACCGCCCCCTCCTGGACGGAGCGCTCGAAGGCCCTCGCCCGGTCTTCCGGAACGCCGGCTCTGGTCAACGCGGCGGCGAGCCCCCCGGCCACATGACCAGCGGCCTCCCCGAGGCCGGCCGCCAACGGACCTGCGGCGACAATCGAGCCGAGGCCCGGCAGCACCAGCGCAATCGCGGCGAGGACGTACCCCGAGAGTTCACCGAGCCGGCCGGCAGGTCGGGAATCTTCGAGTTCGACGCCTGGAGTCGCATCGAGCTGCGCCGCAAGCGCGGTGTCTTCATCGTGATTCCTGGTGATCACCGAAATGCGATCGTGCGGCACACCGGCAGCGTGGAGGGCGCGTGCACCGGCGGCCGCGCTCGAGGGCGACCCGTAAAGCGCAAGAACCAGCGGGTGCGACATGGGGCTCCTGACAAATGAGGCGTGGGGGAAGTATCGATAGGATTGTACCGTAAACGTATGGACACCCCCTCGCGGGTCGATGTGGCGATCGTCGGCGGCGGGCCGGCCGGCGCC
>JANMCN010000187.1:0-11751 GCA_031361295.1 Acidobacteriota bacterium
TCCAGGTTAGGGCATGTGCGCGTTTTCAAAATCCCGGCGCGGTTCGGGGTCCCACGCGAAGAACCAACAGGGAGGTGTGCCGTTTTCAAATCTCGGCGCGTCCGGGTCGATGGGACCAACCCGGAAGGAAATAGAGGTGTGGTCTGCGCGAGAAAAGAGTTAGCTGGCGCCCTTTCCGGGTCGCTGGGACGCGGATACTGCCACGGATGGGGTGACCACTCCCGCGGCCGCTACAAGAGCGGCACTCCCCGGCGGGGATCAACGGGTGGGGGTTCGACGTAGGTCGGACAACCTCGACAAACGGAGCTTGAATGACGCGTCGTTGAGCACGGATTCAAGCGCCGTCAGGATGTCCAAACTTGTGACATCCTGCGTCCGGCGGCGGAAGCCGTTTCACATCAGAACGGCAAAGTGCCCAGCTGATGCCGACTGGTCTCCTCTGCATCCGGAGGCGCAGCTTCGATCGATCGGCGCGAGAGTCCCCTCGCGGCGCGGAACCTCGCCAACAAGGTTCTGATGAACTCAGCCGCAATCGCGGTCGGCGTGCTTTCCATCAGGCCCATGCCTTCTGCATCATCGCGGCTTTCCATCGGTCGGCGGTGTCGAGCACGTCATCTTGGCTGCGGCACACCTGCGTCTGGACGACCTGGAGCTGTGTGCCGATCACGAGCCGCACTTCCCATCCGAACTCGTGTGAATACAGCAACGCCTTGGCCTCGCGGTGGTCCTTTCTTAGATGAACAGCGCGCCGAGCTCGCGCGGCGTGCCGTGCCAATACGTCCGCTGGAGGACTTGGATTCATGACCGGCGAAGCATACCGGAGGGTGTGACACGACGGACGGGAGACGGTGGCCGTTAGCCTTTCCTCGGCGCCTCTGCGGGGTGAAGCACCCACCGCACGACGGACCCCCAATCCAGTTGCGTGACGAACTGCAGGTCGATCTGCACCCGGACGTTGCGCCGCCCTCGCGGGTGAAGCTCCACGTCGATCGTGTCGTCATGGCCCCGGCCGGCCTGCTCGACCGCGCGCAGCACATGCGCGCGGTTCGCGGTGACGAACACGTCCATCCCGCGGCCGAGGAGTCCGTGGTGGCTGAAGCCGAGGAGCGCGGCGACACCAGCCGTCGCTTCGAGGATGACCCCCGCCGTATCGGTCCAGACGACGAGTGCATCCGTGGGTGCGTGCTCCAGTGGCGTTTCCGCGCCGTCGTCGTGGGGCAGCGGGAACTGCATCAGGCGGTCACGGGACCGCGGGAACGCCCGGCGCTCAGGAAAGCCCCACGCCTCGCCGCACGCGGTGCAGCGAACCGACACCCACTGCTCGGACACGTTCATCCCCGTGGCCGCGGAGACACCGCACGTCGCGCAAAAGAGCGACGTCGCCTGCCGGTGATCACGTCGAGAAGGCATCGCTTCCAGTCTGCGGATGGGTGGCGTGTGGCTGGCGGAGGATCCCGTTGCGTCGGTCGTGTATTTACTGCTGCGTCCGCTGACGACGATATCGCTCTGCCTGATCGCCATCGGAAAGGACCCGGGGGTGGCGTCGCCGCTCCGCGCGTGCCCAGACGTGCGCGCACGCGGCACACCGCAAATACACGAATCTGTCCGCGAGTGTCGCCGCGGTCACCTGCGCGCCGTCACAGTGGGGACAACGTTGCATGTCGCGCACGACAGATGGCCTGTCTGCTGAACTCATTTGACTTTCTGGGAGCCCTGCCACGTATGGGGAGAGATTCGGGCATGCGCAAGAGTGATGCCGCGGCGATGGCGGGAAACACGCGGGCTTCGCGAAGGAGCGTCGCAGAAGGTGGCGACGACGGCGCCTAAAGGGGTCGCCGCGAGAGGCGCAAGACTTCACCGCATCCGACGCAGCGCAGATGATCAAGCGATGGCGGCGCTCTGTTTTGCTCACCGACGTCGTTAAACGATTTATTCCATCCCTAACCTGACCCTCGCACGTGACGAATCCGTGCATTTCGCTTGTGATTCTCAATCGAAGACAAAACGCTCGCGTGGCGCGCAGAACGTCACGGACCGCCAGGCGCACCGAGGTATATTCCTCGTCCTGGCCATGACACGCCCCAAGGTACCGGTGGTGCTGCTGGTCGACGACCATGCGGACACGCTCACGATGTACGCCGAGATGCTGCGATTCTCGGGCTTTGACGTGCTTCAGGCGGCTGACGGTGCGGAAGCCCTCGCGCTCGGGGCCGACACGCGTCCGTCAATCGTCGTCACCGACCTGCGGATGCCCGGCCGCGTCTCGGCTGAGGAGATCTGTCGCCATTTCGCCGCGACGGGGATTCCTGTCATTGCCGTGACCGCGAGTGTTAAAACCCGAGAGCACGATGCGATCCGCGCCGCTGGCTGCGGCGTCGTGCTGCTCAAACCCTTGACGCCCGACCGGCTGATCTCCGAGATTCGTCGTGCACTCCCACACGGAGGACCGGTCGTGTAAGGGGAAGACTGGACCCACTGAGTTCGAATTAAGGAAGGCGTGAATGCCTCTCCCGCAGGGCCGCCGGTTTCGACATCCCGGATGCGTCGGCGAGCCATCGCGGCACGCTTTCCGAGAATGGCTCCGCGCGAAAAGCCGCAGTTGGACCCTCGGTGTCGCGCGACACTTGCATACAGGGGGCGGAGGGAGCGTTATGGACGACTCAGGAGAAGATCATTTACAAGCGTGTCGCGAGGTGGTCGAGCACCTCCAGGAGGAGACGCAGGAGCTCCAGCACCAGAATGAGGTACTGCGGGAGTCTGCCGAGTCCTTCGGCGACTTGGCGGAGCGACTCAGCACCGCGCTCAAGGACGTTCGCGACCCGTAGCGGGTGGCCGTCCCCGTGCTCGCGTTGCGGAGTGCGTGAAACGCATGGCTTCGGCGCAGCAAGAGCGCGAAACGCCCTGTGCGAACGTGAGCGCGATTCCGGCACGAACACAGCCAGCGTATGGTACGGTCCCCAGTGGATTCGCCGGTAACGTCACTCAGCCAGGGAGCAACTGCGCGAGATGTGGACCTTCCTCTCGGTTGAGAGCCTTAGGCAGGACGTCAGATACGCGGTCCGTACCTTGTGGCGATCGCCGGGCTTTACGATCGTGGCCGTGCTCGCGCTCGCGATCGGGATCGGCAGCAACACGGCAATCTTCAGCCTGCTCGACGCCGTACAATTGCGGGCGCTTCCGTACCCGCACGCGGACCGGCTCGTCATCCTGTGGGGGAACGCGCTGCGCGCCACAGTCGAGCGCCGCGGGACGTCGTACCCGGATTTCATCGACTGGCGCGCCCAGGCTACCAGCTTCGACGGCATGGCAGCCGTGGACTCGACGCGCATGACCGTGTCGGGACGAGAGGAAGCGCAGCGCGTCAAGGTCGAGACCGTGTCCGCTGCGTATTTTTCGCTGCTCGGCGTCAGCGCGACGGCCGGCCGTACGTTCCTGCCGGACGAAGACGTCGTGCCTGAAAAGGTAGCCGTCGCCCTGCTGGCTGACGGCTTCTGGAAGCGCCAGTTTGGCGGCGACCCGAGCATCCTTGGTCGGCCGGTCAGTCTCAACGGCCGGCCGTTCACAATTGTCGGCATCATGCCGCAGGGGTTCAGAGGGATCACGGACGGGACTGAGGTGTGGGTGCCGTTCGTGATGAGTGACTCCGCCGAGGCGCTGGGGCAACGGGGCCGCCGCGGCTTCCAGGTGCTCGCGCGGCTCAAGCCTGGTGCGTCGATGACGCAGGCGCAAGTCGAGCTCGACGCGATCTCGCGCCGGCTGGAACGTGCCTACCCGGGCACGAACGAGAAGAGTGCCGTCGAGGCCAGTCCGCTCGACGTCGAGCTGCTGGGCGACTATCGTCCGGCGCTGTGGACGCTCATGGCGGCGGCCGGCTTCGTGCTGCTGATCGCGTGCGCGAACGTCTCGAACCTGCTGCTTGCCCGCTCGGAAGCGCGGCAGCGGGAGATCGCGCTCCGGATGGCGCTCGGCGCGGGATGGACGAGGCTGCTGCGGCAGCTGATCACGGAGAGCTGCGTCCTCACAACGTTCGGCGCGATCGCCGGCCTCCTGCTCGCGAAGGTGTCGCTTGGCGCACTGCTGGCGGCCAGTCCCGTCAGCTTCCCCAGCTTCGTGGACCCGCGCCTGAACGTTCGCGCCGGCCTCTTCACCGTCCTGATGTGCCTCGCCTGCGGGCTGGTGCTCGGGATGGCACCTGCGCTGCCCGGCCGCATCTCGCGTCTCGCCGACGCGCTGAAGGACGGCGCCCGCGGCAGCGACGGCCGCCGCGCCCAGCGCCTGCGCAGCGCGGTCGTGGTGGTCGAGGTATCACTTGCTGTGGTGCTGCTCGTCGGCGCCGGACTGATGATCCGGAGCGTCCAGCACTTGGTGGCGCTGGATCCAGGCTTCGATCCGGACGCCGTGCTGACCCTGCGCGTCAGCATTCCGCGCGCCGCCGTGCCGCAGACGACGAATCCGGAGGTTCCCTCCTCTGCGGACGACGCGCCGTTCGTCGCCTCGGGGCGAACGCTCCTGGAGCGCGTCCGAGCCCTGCCGGGTGTCGTCACGGCGAGCGTGATCACCGACCCGCCGCTCAGCGGCCTCGACACCGCGACGTTATACACGGCCGAAGGCCAGCCACCGGTGACCGCGCCGGACGTCCCGCGCGCCTACGTCCATCGCATGACCCCTGAGTTCTTCACCACGATGCGCATCCCGATCCGCAACGGGCGCAGCTTCCTCGACCGTGAACTGTCTCCCGACGCGCGGGTCGTCGTCGTCAGCGAACACGTCGTGACGCGCTTCTGGCCGGGACAGAATCCCGTTGGCCGGCGCCTGAAGCTCGGAACGGTGACGTCAAAATCGCCCTGGCTGTCGATCGTCGGGGTCGTTGCGGAGGTAAAATACCGCGGCCTGCCGAAGAATCCGACGGCCGACCCGGACCTGTATCTCCCGTTCCTCGACCGCAATCCACAGATCTCGCTCGTCATCCGGACCAGCGTGCCCCCAGAGTCCCTCGTGCCGGCCGTGCGGACCAGGATCCGCCAGGTGGATCCCGCGATTCCGGTCTTCAGTGTGGCGAGCATGGCCGAACGCGTCGGCGATCAAACGGCGCAGTCTCGCTTTACGACGTGGCTGATGGGCTTCTTCGCGGGCGCGGCGCTGCTGCTTGCGGTCGTCGGGATTTACGGAGTCATGTCGTACCTCGTGACCCAGCGGACCCGGGAGTTCGGCATCCGGCTCGCGCTGGGCGCCACAGGCGGGGACATCGTCCGGATGGTGGTGGGTCACGGCGCGAGGCTGATCGGCCTGGGCGTGGCCATCGGGATGGCGGGCGCATTCGCGCTGACGCGCCTTGTCGAGTCGCTCCTGTTCGGGGTCACGCTGGCGGATGCGGCGACGGGGATCGCGGTCGCGGGTCTTGCGGCCGTCGCGCTCGCGGCCTGCTATCTTCCCGCGCGGCGCTCCAGCCGCATGGACCCGCTGTGCGCGCTGAGAGCCGAATGAGCCATCGCCAAGATGATCACGAGAACCCACCCCAGTTTGGTCGCACGCCTGAGCAGTTCCTGCGTCCGATGCGCCTGCTGCGCATCCCTGACCCGTTCGACCATCCCGAGTTCGTCTTCGAGCCGAAACTCGACGGGTTCCGCGCGCTCGCGCGCATCCGCGGGCACCGTTGCGAGCTGGTGTCCCGCAACGGCCATGTCTTCAAGTCATGGCCGCAGCTCGCGGAGGAACTGGCGCACGCCGTCCGGTGTCGGTCGGCGGTCCTCGATGGGGAGATTTGCTGCCTCGAGCCGGACGGCCGCACGCACTTCACCAACCTGCTGTTTCGGCGGGAGTGGCCGTACTTCTACGCCTTCGATTTGCTGGCGATGAACGGCGAGGACCTGCGCGGGTTGCCGTTACGAGAGCGCAAGCGGCGGCTGCGGTCCATTATGCCGACGGAGGAGTCCCGGGTGCTGTATCTTGATGGCCTTGCGGCGCGGGCATCAGGAGATCGAACAATGCGGAACCGGTTGAGCGCGGCGCTCAGGCGCGGTTCAGCAAAAGCGAGATCCGATCTCGGTGCTCGGCCACGAACCATTCGTCGAGCAGCGGGAGCAGGCGGTGTTGTTCGGCCCGCGGGAGATCGAAGAAGCTCGGGGGGACCAGACCGCGGCAGTGCGGGGCCCCGCAGTTGCACATCCACTCGACGCCGCAGTCACAATTGATCAGATAGTCGCAGGTGATCTCGTCGCCGGGCGCAATCGCACGGAGCGCCACCGCGTGCCGCACGCCGCTCCGTGTGACGACATAGGCGTTCGGGTCACAACTCGCGTTGATGTACCGCTCGGGCACGCCCATGAGCACGACGCGCCCTCCCGCCAGGTAATCTTGATGCCGATCGATCTCCCCGTCTTCCGGCTTCAGTGGATGGTCAATGTCAACCGTGTGGGAGTCGTCGATCACGAGCACGCTGTCGCCCGCCGTAAACGGGCGCCCGGCAAAGACGCCGAGCCCGGCGATGGGGGAGGGCTGCACAACGACGGCCGTCATTTAGTCAGGATGTGTATCACGCCCACCGTGGTCTCAGCCAGGCCGCTGGCTCGCCCGGGCACGGCGGGACGGCTACAGCCATCCCTTTTCGAGCATCGCGGCTTTCCACTGGTCGGCGGTGTCGAGTACTTCGTCCTGGCTGCGGCACACCTGTGACCGTTGCAGTGAGCCTGCGACGTCGAGTCGGAGCTCCCATCCGAGTTGATGCGTTCTAACGTCCACGGTCGGCGCGTCATTCCCGCAGAGACCCTCAGTCTGTTCCTCGAGAACCCCGCCGTCGCGTGGGTAGGCGGTTCCACTGCGGTCGTATGCCAAGCACCACGGTTCGGGCGGTCGGTCTGGTGGCGCCGTGGGCCGTCCTGTGCTGCGCCTGGCGCGGTTGTCCGTGGACCTCGAGCCCTGACGCTGGGCGTCGGACGGCTGGCACTGGCAGATAGGCAAGCCCCTCGCCCGAAATCTGAATCCCGCGATCCGATAACCCTCCACCCCGCGAGGCCAAACCGGGCGCGCGATCCGCTGGGGGACCCTACCGGCGACTGAGCACGTACAGGCCCATTGGGCGTCTACGTCGCGCTGGGATCCGGACTCCGCTTGGGATTGCGCGAAACCAGGTTCAGATAACTGGAAAACGGACGAGTCAGCGCAGCCGGAATCTCGCGCGGCAGAACGCGCATACCCTGGCCGTTCACAATCTCGCACTCGTGCGTCGCCCGGGCATTCGGATTGCCGCGCATTTTCGCCACGGTCAGCCCGAGACGGAAGGTGTCGCCCATCTCAATCCAGTTCATCAGCAGGATGTTGTCGACGAGTGAGCTCATGGCGAAATCGCCCATCATCGACGCCATCCCGAGCATCTCCGGGTTCTCGTGGTTGTACACGGTCGCGGTCTGGTTCTCCTTCATCAGCGCGACCAGCGCGTGGAAGAAGTCGCGAAACATGCGCCCCGTGACGCCCAGGTTCATGCCATACGTGGAGAGGCTGTCGAACAGCACCCGCGTCGGCTGGAAGTCCTCCACCTGTTGCTCGACGCTTTGGAAGTGACGGTCAATCTCAATTTCCTGCGGCGTATCGTAGTGCACCCGCACGAGGCCGCCGTCCATGAGCTGCTGGAGATTGATCCCGATGGTTTTGGCGTTGCGGATGACCTGACGGACCGGTTCGTCCAGCGTGAACATCAGGCTGCGCTCTCCGCGACGTGCTCCCTCGGCCAAATACTGCAGGCCCATGACGCTCTTGCCGACGCCGGAGATGCCGGCGACGACCGTCGTACTCGCGAGGAAGTATCCGCCGTTCACCAACGGGTCGAGGCCGGGCACACCCGTGGTGATGCGCGTGTCCGTGTCAAACGACCCCGCCGAATCCCGACTCGCCGTCCTCGGAGCCTGCACGCGCCGATACACCTCCATCCCGACGCCGTCGACGATCCGGAACGTATGCTGGCCCATCTGAAAGTCGTGGCCGCGCGACTTGACGATCTCGAGCGACCGCACCGTGGCGCGGGTGACCTCTTCCATCCGCAGCCGGATGACCGTATCGGCAATGGATTCTTCGGGCAGCGCCACCAGCGTCCGTTGATCGCTGAACGCCGTCGCCTCCACCGCGAGAATCGCCGTGAGCTTCTCGCGCTGCAGCCCCTCAGCGAGGACGTGAAAGGTATCCCGAGCCTCCGCGAGCCCGCCGTTCCCAAGGCCACCGGCCACGCCGGGTACGCCGTCCACGAAGAGGCGTCGGGCGTGCATCTGCGCCGCCGCTTCGAGGAGCAGACTGTCGGCCTGCTGCAACTCGTTGCTGAATACCTGGCGGGTCGTGAAGATGATTTTGAGTTTGCCCGCCCGCTCGAGCGCCGGGAGATCCCACCCCAGCTGCGCCGCGTCGCGGATGATCTTGTCGGGCGACGTCTCGAACAGCACGATGATCCCGGGCTCGTCGAACTGACTGGCGCCACGATAGACGAACTCGACACCCAGCGTCGTCTTCCCCGTGCCAATTCCACCTTCGAGCAGAATCAGGTTGCCGCGCGGAATCCCTCCGGCCAGGATGGAATCCAGCCCGCTGAGACCTGTCTTGACCAGATCGCGATCAGCCATCACTGTGTTCTCCTTCGTTGTTCACCCGATCAGTTGCCAGGTCGTCCTCAGATGACGAGGCCAGACCGTCCGTGCGTCCTGCGGGCGAGCGTTTCAGCGCCGCCCGCAGCGCCAAATGTCCTTCGCGTGTGGAGGCCCACTCCACGACGGCCGACAGCGATCCGCTGTTCGCGCCGCCAGGCGTGAACACGGACATCCGCGCCGGGCTTACCGGGTTCTGTGTCTCCGTCAGAAAGCCCGCCGCAATCAGCGCGTCCCGCGACCGAGCGATCTCTTTGATCGGGTAGCCCAGCAGCCGAGCGAGTTGCTCACTGGATATCAGGGTTCGCCGGTGTTGGGCAAAAAACAGCAACAGGTCGAGATCGCAGGGACGCTTGAGCACTGGGAGGCGCTCCAGGAGCGTACGCGGGGGGTCATCTTCCTTCGCATTCATGATCGGGCCAGAGTCACACTGTGAGCTTAGCCACGCGCCTAGGTTACACGCCTCGCGCCTGGACGGCTGTGCCCAACGGGACCGTGCGACGCTTCTACTCGTGGATGATGACCGTGAGCAGTGAATTGTGGATCTTAAGCCCATTCGTGTAGTCGATGGACCCGAATCGCTGAAATTTCTTCATGAAGGATGTCACACGATCCGATCACTCCTGTGTGCATCAAACACGACAGTCGTCGAGCGATCGGCTTCCTTTGATCAGGATACTGCGTGCCTTGCCAGAGATACGTCATCGGCGGCGCCGTGGTGCCGCCTTCGAGCTCGGTCTCCCACACGACCCGAACGGTCGCCTTGTCGAACGCGCGAAACTTCTCGCCGCCGCCAAACGGCGGACCTCCGCCGTTGTTCGTGTCGAAGCCTTCGCCCATGAAGACGAGCGACTTGGTGACGAGCGGGCCAACCCGGACCCCCTTGTCCTTGTGGCGTCGAAACAAGTCTCCGACCGTGCGGGCTCTCCGTACCACTCTGGACGCTGAAATACCTGGACGGACATGGCGGGAGCATAGCATCGTCAATGCGTCATGGGTGGAGCGCTCTCGGGTTCTGCGCCCGTCATGACGCGGACGGACTTCTCCAGGGCAGCGATCTGCTGCCGGAGCATCGTGACGACGTTCGCAGACTGCTCACTTCCCAACTGCCGGCCGTCCTCCACCCCGTTGGCGTACACCGCCACGGCGTTCTCGACATACAGCGAATCCAAGTGCTCCGCGATGGCGTAGGCGAGAGGTTGCG
Organism: Acidobacteriota bacterium; assembly: GCA_031361295.1. Classification (GTDB taxonomy): domain Bacteria; phylum Acidobacteriota; class Vicinamibacteria; order Vicinamibacterales; family 2-12-FULL-66-21; genus JALZOC01. The sequence continues at coordinate 9,829 of JANMCN010000187.1, forward strand.
CGGCAGAGTCTTTCACCAGATCCACCACTGCAGCCACAGTCGGGCGCGGTCAAGGAATCCGTTCGAGCTCAAAGAGCGCATGCGTCGCGTGGGGACGTGATCGGGGCCGTCTGCCATACGGATATTTTATCATCGTTTAACAAGGAATTGTTATCGATGGTATACTGATCGTGGTTATGACGTCCCTCGTCACGGTGTCAGAAGCGGTCACGGTCCTCGCGGGCCTCGGGCACGAGCTGACGGAGCGGCAAATCCGGTATCTCGGGTTGGTGCCGTCGCAACGGTGGCCGGGACGGAACGGCGGGCGATTGTTCGATCCCGTGGACGTGACGCTGCTCGCGGTCTTCGCGGATCTGCTCGCACGGTGTCGTGAATGGGAATTGCCGGCGTGGTCGGCTCGCGCGGCGCTGACGTATCGGGGGGATGCGCTGCGGCGGGCCATTGGGCGCCGGTCGCCGCGGTTCCTCCTGGTGGACTCGGCGCGTGGGACGGTGACGCTTTCGGAGACGCGCGACACGGACACGTATGCGATCGACGTGCGGGCGCTCGCCGGTCGCGTGACTGCGGCCGTGCGGCAGTATCGGGTGCTGGAACCGTCGATCTGGACAGGCGCGGAGCGTGTGCCGTTGCGGGAGATCACCTCGGTGTAGCACTCGGCGGCACGTCGCGGGCTGATCATCCGCGGCGACAATTCCATCGCGTGGAACTAATGGCAACCATGAAACGGCACACGAGTGCCTGGCGTGGTCGCCCTTTTTGTTGTTTGTGGAGGATTCGAGATGGGATCAGGTTTTGGCGGCGAGGGCGTGGCGAATCTCTTTGACGTGGTCGAGGGGCACTCGTTGTCCTCGGCGGCGACGTGGGCCGGCAAGCAGGCGCATGGCTTCCTGCCGTTCGCGGGCGCGCAGCGGTCCCTGACGGCGGCCGTCGATCCGACCATCCGCGATCCGAAGGGCATCGGGGAAACCGTCAAGGCGGGCGTACCCGGGCTGTCGCCGTCGCTGCCGCCTCGGCTTGAACGCTTCGGCCAAGAGGTGACGCGGCCGGGTGGGGCGATTCGTCGTGTGGCCGATCCCTTCAACGTCTCTGCGGTGAATGATGATCCGGTCGTCGCGGAGCTCGGACGGCTGGGCGTCTCGATGGGCCGCAGAGCGCGCATGTGGCGCTCCCGCCGGGTCAACACCTGACGCGGCAGGAAGATTTCGACGTGCGGAAGCTGAAAGGGACGGCGGTCGGCCGCGTGCTCGCGAGTCTGATCGCGCTGCCGGCGTATCAGCAATTACCGGACCCGGCCAAAGCGGAGGTCCTCGATCGCGCTATCGCGAAAACGCGGGCCAGTGTGACGCGGACAGAAAAACCCATCATCAAGGGGCGTATCCTCTCGGACCTGACGCACCAGTCTGGACAGGCCGGCCAGTAACGGAGCGTGTTCACCTATGACACCGAAAACGCCGACGGATATTGCGCGATGGGCCGAGGCGCGGGCCATCGCAAACGGCGACACACCGAAACCTCTCACCCGGATCGAACGGGCCCAGGTGGTCGTGGCCTCGAAGCGCCCGGGGATGAGCATCGCGCAGCTCGCGTCGGAGTTTGCGCGGTCGGACAGTGAGATTGCCGCGATCCTTCGTGACGCCTCCGACACGCGCGATGTGGCGCGGCAGCTGCTTCGCTCGAGCGCGGCAGAACTGGCGGATCGGATGGTCGCGGAAGCGGACCCGGTGACGGTGCTCGATATTCTTGAGCGGGTGGACGTGGTGCGTCCGAAGAAAGGCGGCGGCGATAACGGCAAGCTGACGCTGATCCTCAATGGCATCACGCTGCACGGGACCGGAAACCCCTCGCCTGATGATGTGGTCGAGGGTGACGTGGTCGATGCGCCATTGGCGCTCGAGGCGGCCGAATGACCGGGAAACAGACGGC
>JANMCN010000192.1:0-2613 GCA_031361295.1 Acidobacteriota bacterium
CAGCGGTGGTAGTCACGATGCGCGCGATCGTAGACGCGGGACTCGGACCTGTGCTTGTTCTTGCCCTTGTGTTTCTCTTTGTCCTTGTCGCGATCCTTGGCCAGCGCCGACGCCGGCAACAGGGCCGACCCTCCCAGCGCGGCGATCACGGTCAATACGGACAACGTGCGTCGGAGCATGTGCGCGGCCTCCTCAGCCGATGCCTGGAGAGGGGCAAGAAGCTCGCCAGCGCGACTATTGGAAATGGCGCGCTTTCGATGGGTGGACTCAGCGGATGAGCTGTCTTGAGGGCACTCCCGTGGAAAGAACGTCTTGAATGTGAACGCGAATAGCGAACCTGCGCGAGATGCATCCCCATCGCTCGTCACCGTGCAGGACAACCGGGGAGCACGCGGAGAACGCAAGAAGATATCTCTCTCTGCGTCCTTTGCGATCTCTGCGGTTTTTTCTTCTTCGGCTCATCGTTTGCCGCGCAGCGCGTCGAGGCTGATGGGACCCGGCCCCGCGACGCAGAGAAACAGCCACAAGAAACAGAACAGGACCGCGAGCTCGCCGCCGTTCAGGATCGGCCAGGGCCCCCTCGGGAAATGCTGGGTGAAATAGGCGACCGCCATCTGCCCGGACAATACGAACGCCACCGGCCGCGTGAAGAGGCCCAGGAACATCAGAGCGCCACCGATGGTCTCCAGCAGGCCGGCGGCGCCCATCATCGTGACCGCCAACACGGGCGCGTGCAACGGGTGGCCGGGCACGCCGAACATCTTCTGCGTGCCGTGCGCGATGTACACGAACGCCGCCACCAGGCGCAGCACACTGAGCAGATACGGCGTCAGACGCGACAGGCTGGAGCTCTTCATGGGCGCCTCTTTGATAGACTGCGGGAGCATTATGTACTCACGCGACGAAATCAAGGCGCTCACCGACAAGGTCCTCGACATGGCGAAGGCCGACGCGGTCGACGTGAACTTCGACGGCGGAGAGCGGTCGGCGACGCGCTGGGCCAACTCGTCGATCACCGTGAACATGGTCCAGTACGACCAGCAGCTCACCCTCAACGTCCGCCACGGAGCGAAGCAGGGCAGCGCGTCGACGCGCGAGTTCGACGACGAATCGTTGAAGGCGATGGTCGACGAGGCGCAGGACGCGGCGCAGAAGGCGCGCGACAATCCGAACCTCACGCCGCTGGTCAAAGGACCGCAGGACTACCTGCCGGTCGACGCGGTGCTGCCCAAGACCGCCGACTTCGGCCCGGGCGAGCGCGCCGCGTGGGTCAAGCAGTCGGTCGACATCTGCGAGAAGAAAGGCGTGCTCGGCTCCGGCTACATCCCGAAGAACTACCAGACGACCTGCCTGTCGAACTCGGAGGGGCTGTTCGCCTACTACCAGGCCGCCGAAACCGGCTTCGTCCTCACCTGCCGCATGGCCAGTGGCGGCGGCTCGGGCTGGTCGGGGATCACCGGCGCCAAGGATCTCTCGCAGGTCAACGTCGCCGAGCTCACCGAGATCGCGGCGAACAAGGCGCTCAAGAGCCAGAAGCCGCGCGCGATCGAGCCGGGGCGCTACACCACGATCATCGAGCCGCGCCCGGTCGCGCGCCTGCTCTCGACGATGATGGGCGCGTTCAACGCCAACAACAGTAGTGGTGGTGGTTTCAATTTCGGAGGCCTGGGCCGGCCGTTCGTCGCCGCCGACGGCACCCCGAAGATCGGCCAGAAGCTGTTCAGCGACAGCTTCACGCTGAAGAGCGACATCGGCAACCCGATCCTGCGCCAGACGCCGATCATGCCCGACGGCCTCGCGGCGAAGCCGGTCACCTGGATCGACAAGGGTGTGCTCAAGAACGTTTATTACGACGCGGCGACGGCGCGGCGGCAGAAAGTGGCGCCGTCCCCCGCCAACCCGAACATGAGCCTGGTCGTCGAGGGCACGAACCAGTCGATCGAGGACATGATCAAGACGACCAGGCGCGGGCTGCTCGTCACCTTCTTCTGGTACTTGCGCCCGGTCGACACGCTGACCCTGCTCAACACCGGCATGACGCGCGACGGCCTGTTCCTGATCGAGAACGGCGAGATCACCGGGCCGGTGCAGAACTTCCGCTGGAACATGTCGCCGCTGGTCGCGTTCGCCAACATTTCAGCGGTCGGCACGTCGGTGCCGATCCACACCGGCGAAGCCTACGACGGCCCCGGCACGGCGCTGGTCCCGGCGCTCCGGGTCGAAGACTTCTACATGACTTCCGTTTCGCCAGCCGTTTAATTTCAGGATCTAAGGAATTGAGGATCTTCGGATTTATCTCAGGATCTAATTTGCGGATTGGAGCCGCTCGCCGTGCGCGCTCTTACTTCCTCAGACAGATCCTCAGATCCTGAAATCCTCAGATCCTTAGATTCACCGAGGCATCAATGAGTCCGAGTCGTAGAGATTTTCTCCGGTATACGGGGGCGACGAGCCTCCTCCTGGCCTCGAGCGATCTGGTCGGCGGGCTGATCGCGCAGTCGCCGAAAGGCAATCCGCTCACCTCCGCCTTCAAGGGCCTCGCCGACCTCGTGCACGGCGAGGCGAAGAAGGCGGGCTGCTCCTACGCCGACGTGCGCTTCACGCGCAGCGTCA
>JANMCN010000022.1:0-2136 GCA_031361295.1 Acidobacteriota bacterium
CGCTTGCGAGCGTTCACGAGGCCCTCGACGCCGATCCCGCGCGCGATCGCGCGATGCTCCTGCGGGCCACGACCCAGGAGATCGCGCCGACACGCGACGGGGTGATCGACGCGGTGACGCAGCGGCTCGAGCTGCCGCAGAAATCCGCCGCGGAGGCGTATACGCTGGCGGAGCAGCACGAGACGAATCCACGTTCGGTCTGGGGTTACGTGCAAGGGCTGACCCGACTCAGTCAGCGCACGCCCTGGCAGGACGGACGCTTCGTTCTCGACCGCGCCGCCAGTCGCCTCCTCACCACGGTCCACTGACCCTGGCCATTGCCGTGCGGGCCCAGCGCCCGCACGGCCCCTTTTCCCAACCAGTCACTGACGGGTGCGGCCCAGGCCCGCTCGTTCCACCGCGCGAGTGGTTGTCGCGCACTTCGGCGCCGGCGCTCCAGAGCCCGGTGATCCGTTTCGCTCCAGGTGCGCCTTTCCGCGCTTTCGAGCACCCGCGCCTGCGGGTGAGAGGAGTCAGATCATGGTTCGTTCTACATCGTTGCCCTCAGCCCACGCGCGCGGTCATCGCGTGCGGGAGCTGGTCTGCGCGTATCGACCACTGCGCGACCTCAACGGTCTCGTCGTCAGTGTGTCCACGCTCGTACTGAACACGCCGAGAACGGCGGCCGGAGCACTCGCGCCGCTGTTGAGAGACGAGCCCGTCGAAGTGTTCGCCGTTGTCTGCCTGTCGACGAGGCAGCGCCTGCTCTCGCGCGGTACCCGCGCGAGCACGCCGGTGTCGATACCGGACGTGTTCATCCCTGCGTGCCTGACGCCAGGGACAACCGGGCTGCTCGTGCTGCACAACCACCCGAGCGGCGATCCGATCCCGAGCGGCGATGACGTCGCGCTCACGACGCGACTGCGTGCAGCTTCTGTGATTCTCGACCTGCCGGTCCTGGATCACCTCATCGTCGGCGAGGGCGACCGGTACTACAGCTTCCGCGAAGCCGGGCATTGCGGCCCGTCGGCAGCGGGTGTGTCAGGAATGAGTCGGCGATCTGACGCCTCTTCGCACCGGTACGGGATGGCCTCAGGGCCTCCATCACGCGACATTCCACACCGAATGGCCGCGAGACACGAATCGCCAGTCGTTCGCTGCGCGCTCGAACCGTCCCCGCACAAAGCGTGACGGCGGTAGACCGCGGAAGACACCGAGGCGAAACACCGCACCCGGTATGCACCAAGGCGTCGCTCACGGATATGGCCGTGGGCGGCGCCCCCTGGAGTTGTGGGAAGGATGACCAAATGACCGCAGCCGTACACGCCGAGCCGGGCCATCACGCACGTGATTCTGTGGCTCGCCTCGCCGCCGTCAAGGCTCGTCGCGTCGCTCCGACCCGCCTGCGGCGGGCTGGCGGCCTTGACAGCGACTCGGTCGAGCCCACGGCGGGCATTTACGTGATGTCCCGGCAAGTCCGCCCGGACGCGAAGAAGAAACCCAATTCGAAGCCTCTGGAGAATGTCCATGTCCGACACATCGGTCACGCCCAGCATCGAAGTGACGATCGGTCGGCAGACGCGCCTCTACTACGCCTTCATCACGACTACGCCTGCCGCGCTCGACGCTCCATCAACGCTCACGCTCTACGCCGGCCCGCTCAAAGACGTCGCGGGCTTTACCGACGACCCCGTGATGCTCGCCGCGCGCCGCGCAGCGACCCCTTCACGACTGGTCCTCATCGACAGCACGGAGCTCGGATGGCAGCGCGCACGCTGCCGATCTCGAGCCCACCGGCTTGCCCCGGCGGACCCGGTGCTGGTGGGCCTCAACCCCTTGCAGCAGTGGCTCTGGCAGCGACTGCAGAGCCCCCGACATCGGGAATGCGCGCCTCCAAACGGCGGCTTCGCAGGAGACAGTCATGAGCACGATCATCGTCAAGATTCTCAAGGTGAATCATTCCTCCGCACCTGGCAAGCTGGCAGACGCCGAGATCCATTTTGCCGGCGGCGAACTCGACGGCCTGAAGCTCGTAGGGTTTGCCGTCTGGCAGAAGCGCGACGGTAAAGGACAGAACGTCAGCTTCCCCTCGCGCCAATTCACAGTGCATGGTGAACGACGCAGCTTCTCGCTGTTGCGCGCCGTCATTGACCCGGG
>JANMCN010000200.1:0-9331 GCA_031361295.1 Acidobacteriota bacterium
ACGGTTGCGCCGACGGCTTCGGATTTATGCCAGGCGACGAGGAACCCTCCGGCGCCGCCATTGGCGTCCGGGCTGTACGACACTCCCGGGAAGTGGGTGATTCCGAACGACCCGGGCTGGATCGTGTACGGCAGGCCGATCGGATCTCCGGCGGCGCTGACGAACCGGCCGTTCAGGTCGCCATAAGCCGAGACAACCAGATAGACGGAGTCTTTCGGGTCATACGCCACGGCCGAACCCTTGACGTAGGTGGCGATGGCTGTGAGGGACAGTCCCGCCCGGGAAGCCGTCTGAGCGTTCGCGGGCGCCGTCCCCACCGCGACGAAGAGGAGCGCGGCAGTCAGAATTCCACAATAAGAGCGCATCAGTCAGATCTCCGCGAAATACAGTGAAGGGATGGGCAATCTTGTGCCCGCTATCTTGCTATGTCGGCTGACTGGGGAGGAAGCAATAGTGTAGACGTACTGTCGAGCTTTGTCAAAAACCCCACAGATTGTACTACTTTTCCGCGCCCGAAGGCAGCGCCGCGATCACCGCCCCCGCCGCCGTCACCACGATTGCGCGATCGGGATGGCGGAGCAACTGGCGCAACAACGCAAGATCTCCGGGCAGCGCCGTCGCTGCCACGTGTGCGGCCTGCTGCCGAATGACGGGATTTTCGTGGGACAGTCCTTCCACGACGATGGACTGCACGGCCTGGGGATCGCTTCGCCCGACAATCGCCGCCGCCTCGAAACGTAGGAGTCCGTCGGGACTGGTGAGCAGCGGCCTGACGGCCTCCTCGGATTCGCGCGGCAGCGCCGTCTGCAGGGCGTTCGCCGCCATCACTCGCAGGTCCGGGACCTCACTGGCCAGCATCGCGCGCGCCTCGGCCATCGCGTTCCGGTCTCCATTTTTTGCTCGCGCGAGGATGACGGATCTGCGGACGAAGGAGTCCGGATCCCGGCTCAGTTCCTCCAGTTGCTGCGCCGCGGCCGGCGACGCGCGCGCCGCGAGAGCGCCCGCCGCGACCGCCCTGTTCATCGGCACGCGATCCTTGCTGAGCGTCTCGATGAGTTGCGGCGTGACGCCGCCGTGACCCGCCAGCGCCGCAATCGCGGCACTCATATCTCTGCCTGTCCCCGATTGGACGAGAGTCTGCAGCGCCCCGATCGCACCGGCATCCCCCTCCTCCGCGAGCGCGACCGTCGCCGTCTGGTCTCCCGCGGCGCTGCGCGCTTTGAGCGCCTGCAGGGCGGCCTCGTCTCCCGCACGGGCCAGTGACTGCAGCGCTCGAGAACGAATATCCGGATCCGGGTCCGTCGCGAGTGCGCGCAGGATGCCCGCCGCGACGGCTTCCAGCAGCCCGCGGTCCTCGACGCTCCTTCCCCCACGGGCGAGCCACTCCTCGTAAGCGTCGAGCGCAGTGAGCGGCTGCGCGCCGGAAGAGAGCGCCTCGATCTTGAGCGAGAGCGCAGCGTGCGACCGGGGTCTCCGTTTCAGGACTGCGTCGGCCGCGGATACCGCGTCCGGCGTGCGTCCTGCCGCCAGAGCGGCCCACCCGCGGCTGAGCGCCTGCACGTCGCTCGAGGGCCGTGCGGATTGCGCCCCCGCGGGGGCCGCGACGATTACGATCGCCATCGACAGGCGAAGCGACGTGGAGATCAGCTGAAGCATCATTGTGCGGCCCTGTAAAACCGTTCGCCGGCGATCGTGCGGTCCAGCGTGTAGTGCTGCAACACCGCGTCCGCCACCGGCCCTGTAAGATTGACGTTGGCATACCACGCCCGGCCTCGAGCGGTCTCCGGATCCTGCTCGAGCACGATGCACGCAAACTCCCGCCTTGCCACACGCTCAACGAGATTGTGCCCGACTTCCGGCCGGTTCAGGGCGACCACGTGGAACGCGAACGGGTCCAGGACGACCGGCGTTTGGCCACCGAGGATCGGAACCAGGGGGGATTCGGACAGGAGCGGACCAGTCGCGCAGCCGGCGACCGCCTCGGCCAGGTGACGACGGCCGTCGGCTCCCGACTGCGCCAGATTGTCACGGAACATCCCGTTCATTCGTACGACGTTCTGCCCGGCAGCCCAGACCGTGAGCCCGAGGAGCGCCGCCCAGCCGGCACGACCGAACATGCCTGCGTGGCGTGCCGTCACGGCGGTGAGGAGAACGATGGCCGCGACGTACGCGTCCACGATCTGGCTGGTCAGAATGGTGCCCGGGCTGGTGAAGATTACCGCGGTGATGCCGGCGGTCGCGAGAAAGTAGAGCGCCGGCAGCCTGAGCGCGGCCGCGCGGGACGCCGCGAGCGCCACGACCCCCAGCGCGAACACGAGCGTCAGCAGGTGGGACGTGCCAATCAGCGTCAGCGGGCGCGTGACGGCGGCGGACGACAGCAGGGACGAGAGGGCCGATCCCGCGAGCGCGCACGCGCGAAACGATTCGATCGCCCGCCCTTCGCTGAGCACGTGGATCGCCGCCAGGAACAGCAGGCCGCCGGCCACCGTTGCGGACGCGAGTGTGAGCGCGGCGGTACGCCGGCCGGCGAGCAGGAGCGCGCCGATCGCGGCGGCAGGGCCGTAGACGCAGGTCACCTTCGTCATGAACGCGCAGACGAACAGCGCCGCCGCGAGGATGATGCGGCGGATCGATTCCGGTCGCGCCTGCATGGGCACGACGGCAGCGAGGCCGAAGAGGGCAAACGCCGCAGCGATTGGCTCGCATCGTACGGCGAACGCCGTCTGGTGCACGAAGTAGGGTGCAATCGCGAGGGCTGTACCAAGGGCGGCGAGCGGGGACGGCACGGCGAGCCGCCGCAGCAGCACGGCCACAGCGACAGACAGCCCGGCGAGCCCGAGCATGCTCACGGTCAGACCGGAGGCGACGGCCGGGACGCCAGCCCGCATCAGCGCGGCGGCGGCGACGAACAGCATCGGAAAGTACCGCGTGCCGCCGTACTCGCCGCCGTGCCACAGGGGCCGGTAGAAGACCCCGTCGGCTGTGTCTCGGGCCAGCGCGAGCCAGACCCCGCTCCCCAGGTTCAGGTACGCGCCGCTCATCAGGCTCACCACCGCGTCACCCACCAGCACCAGCGCGGTCAGGGCGACGACGACGAGGCTCACCGCGCGCGTCCGCCCGGTCATGAGCGCGATGTCGCGGGGACGCGTGATATCGTATTTCGATTTGCGCGCGCCGGCCGTGGCAGGGGCACGAGGACTAGAGACGTGATGTTGAGGAAGCGGGACGGCAGGCGATTCACTCTATTGGAACTCGTGCTCGTCTGCGTGGTGTCCGCAACCGGCGCCGCGTGGGTCGCTCGGTCCCGCGCGACGGCGCTCGCGCACCCGTCGGAAGTGCATCCGGAAGCCCAGGCTCTCAAAGACAAGTACGGTCCTCATCGTAACTCATACAGCGAAGAGGAGTGGTGCATCCGCGACTTCTTCAACGACAGGAAAGACGGGTTCTTCGTCGATGTGGGGGCCAACGACTACAAGGTCACCAGCAACACGTATTATCTCGACACGGTGCTGCACTGGTCGGGCATCGCGGTCGAGCCCCAGCGGCAATTCGAGGCGGACTACCTGAAGTACCGCCCCCGGACGAAGTTCCTCTCCTTCTTCGTCTCCGATGCGTCGAACCAGCGTGCCAAGATGTACGTGCTGGGCAAGAATTCGCTTCTTTCGTCGGCGGACAAGAACTTCACGGAGCAGCACGGAGAGAAGGCCCGGGAAGTCGACGTCCCGACGATCACCCTCAACGATCTCCTCGATGCCGAGCGGGTGAGCAAGATCGACTTCATGTCCATCGACATCGAACTGTGGGAGCCGAAGGCGCTCGCGGGGTTCGACATCGATCGGTTCCGCCCGGAGCTGGTCTGTATCGAAGTCCATCCGCAGGTCCGCCAGCAGATCCTCGACTACTTCGCCCGCCACCACTACGTCGTCGTCGGGAAGTACCTGCGCGCCGATGTCAACAACTTGTACTTCACGCCTCTCACCTGAGGCTCGACCCGGGCCAGGCGTGACGGCCGGCGCGCAGACCCGCTCCCTGGTTCTGCGCATCCTGTGCGCAGCCGTCATCGGCGCGTGCGGCGGGGCAGCGGCCCTGATCGTCGCCTTCGGCCTGCACCCGGCGGTCGAGATCGAGATGGATCGAGATCTGCCGCGCGGGATCGCGTCCGGGTTCTACCCGATCGAGCGCTCGGGCGACCTGACCTTCGCATGGACGGCCCGCCGTGCCGACCTGGCCCTGCCGCATCTCAGCCGCACCGCCGCGTGGAGCTGTGCGCTGACGCTGAGGGGCGGGCGCTCGGCGCCGGCTGATCAGCCGGCAGTCGACCTGGCCGTGGACGGCATCACCGTCGCGACCGAGACGGCAACGAACGAGTTCCGGGAGATCCGGATCACGGTGCCCGCGCGTCCGTCGCGGGATGGCCTCGAGCTCACGATCGTCAGCTCGAAGACCATCGTGCCCGGGCGCTCGGATCCGCGCGAACTGGGCGTCCAGGTGGATCGCCTCGTGTGTGTTCCAGCCTCCGAGGGCCTGATGCTGCCGCCCGCCGCGGCGATCCGTGACAGTGCGCTGGCCGCTGGAACATTCGGCGCGGCGTTCGTGCTCGCCGGCGCCCCGCTTGGAGTGGCCGCTGCAGGCGCCGCCATTCTCGCCGCCGGGCAGGCGTATCCGCTGTCCACCGGGTTGGCACCCTACGTGGGTTTCGCGGGCAGGATGTTGTGGTTCGCGGTCTGGATCATGGCGCTCGCGCTGGCCGTCCTGCACGGCGCGGAGCGCTGGCGCGCGGATCCGTTCCACCGCGCGGCGCGGTTCGTCGTGGTGTTTTCGGCCGCCGCGCTGTATCTGAAGCTGCTCGGCCTGCTCCATCCTTCCAAGCTGCTCGTCGACGCGGTCTTTCACGCGCATCGCTTCGAGTGGGTGCTGGCCGGTCGGTACTACTTCACGCAGGCGATGCCCGACGGAGTCAGTTTCCCGTATGCGATTGGGCTGTACGTCTTCGCCGCTCCGTGGTCGGTCCTGGCGCGCGACCACGTGGTGCTGCTTCGCGTCGTGGTGTGTGCGGCGGAGGTCGTCGCCGGCGCGCTGCTGTATCCGCTGATAGCGAAAGCGTGGGCGGATAGAATCGCCGGAGCCACGGCCGTCGTCCTGTTCAGCGTCGTGCCGCTGCCATTCGGGCTGGTCGGGAACGCGAACCTCACGAATGCGTTCGGCCAGTCCGTCGCGCTCGCCGCACTGGCGGCGGCCTCTCTGCTCCAGTCCGGTCGGCACCGGTTCACGACGGCGGCCGGGTTGTTCCTGCTGTGCAGCCTGGCATTCCTCTCGCACGTCAGCACCTTCGCGCTTCTGCTCGTCACGCTGTCCGGGCTCGTCCTGCTGTATTGGTTGCGCGGGGGCCTGGAGCTCCGGCGTACGACCTGGGCGATCCTGGGAGTGACGACGCTGGCGGCGGTGTTTGCCGTGGTGATCTATTACGGCCACTTTGGCGAAGTGTACGCGACCGCGCTGCGCGTCCGTGCGGACGCCGCGGCAACCACGGCAGCCTCCGCTCAGTCGTTGAACCGACCGTCGTCGGCCGTGGTCTCGCTGTCGGGCCGTATCGTCAATGCCCTGACGTTCACGGTCGCGGCGATTGGCTGGCCCATCCTGATCCTTGGCGTCGTCGGCGTCGTGCGCCTCTGGTTCGGCGGCTTTCGCGATCGCGCCGCCCTGCTCATCGGCGCATGGGGCATCGCATACCTCGTCTTTCTGGGCGTGGCCGTCATGCGAGTAGACGCACCATTCCAGCGCTATGCGGCGGAGTTCGTGGGTCGCGTTCTTTTTGCGACCTATCCGGCCGCCGTCCTGCTCGCCGCAGCCGGAGTGGGCTGGGCGTGGCGGGCCGGGATCGTCCCCAGGATTGCCTCGGTCCTGCTGCTCGCCGGCGCGGTGGTTGTCGGGGTGCGGGAGTGGGCGGGCTGGATTCGGTGACGGCCGCGCGTCCTCCCTCGCGCACGCCGACGGTGCTCGGAATCCGTATGGTAATCTTCTGCCGATGACCAGGCGCGCGTTGATCACCGGAATCTCTGGCCAGGACGGCTCCTACCTCGCCGAGTTGCTCCTCGACAAGGGGTACGAGGTGACGGGCATCGTGCGCCGATCGAGCGCGCCCAACCTCTGGCGCATCGAGCACCTCCTGGACCGGATCGAGCTGCGGCCGGGGGACCTGCTCGATCAGCTGTCGCTGATGAAAGTGATTGCCGAAGTCCGGCCACACGAGCTGTACAACCTGGCGGCGATGTCCTTCGTCCCCGCCTCGTGGGATCAGCCGATGCTCACGGGGGAGTTCAACGCCCAGGGGGTCACGCGCGTCCTCGAAGCGATACGCCAGGTCGATCCGGAAATCCGGTTGTACCAGGCGTCGTCGAGCGAAATGTACGGCAAGGTCCGCGAGGTGCCGCAGACCGAGCTCACGCCGTTTTATCCGCGGAGCCCGTACGGCGTCTCGAAGGTGTTCGCGCACTACATCACGGTCAACTACCGCGAGAGCTACAACCTCTTTGCCGTCTCCGGAATCCTGTTCAATCACGAATCGCCGCGGCGCGGCCTGGAATTCGTCACGCGCAAGGTGACCGACGGCGTCGCGCGCATCAAGCTCGGACTGTCCGACTCGCTCGCGCTCGGCAACCTCGAGGCGCAGCGCGACTGGGGGTTCGCCGGCGACTACGTGCGCGCGATGTGGCTGATGCTGCAGCAGAACGAGCCGGACGACTACGTGATCGCCACGGGCGAGAGCCACTCCGTCCGCGAGCTCGTCGAAGTGGCCTTCGACCGGGTGGGACTCGATTGGAAGAAGCATGTCCGGCTCGATCCGAAGTTTCTGCGCCCCGCCGAAGTGGATCACCTGATTGGCGACGCGTCGAAGGGGCGCGCGGCGCTCGGCTGGCGGCCCGAGGTGGACTTCGCGGGCCTCGTACGGATGATGGTGGACGCTGACGTCGCCCGTCTCTCGCGAGTGCCGAGCTCGCCGGCAGGCGTCGAGTCGCGCTGAGCCTCCGGTCGGCGACGGTGGGCGCGATCCCGCCTTGACACTGCTCCCATCCCCCATCACAATACTGCGTGTTCATCGCGTGAACACGCCTTCGGCTATCCCTCTTTCCCCCCATCGTTCCGCGGTCCCGGTCGCCCTGTAGGTGACAGGGACGGAGTCTGCCCGCATGCACCGCCACGGCCGCTATATGCGCGGCCTGCTCGTCGAAATCGAGGCCGGCCAGGCCGTGTCACAGCGGCACCTGGCCCGGCGCCTCGGCATTGCGCTCGGCCTCACGAACCTGCTGCTCCGTCGCATCGTCGCGAAGGGCTGGGTCAAGGCGGTGCAGGTCAGGCCGAACCGCGTCTGCTACCTGCTGACGCCGGCCGGCATCGCGGCCAAGGCCCGCCTCACCCGCGAGTATCTCGAGGGCACGGTCAAGTTCTACACGGAGGTACGGGAGCGCGTGCGTGAACGCTTCGCCGAGCTGTCGGCCGAACTGGAGAGCCGTGCCACGACGAAGCGCATCGTCTTCTGTGGCGCGGGGGAGATTGCCGAAATCGGCTACGTGTCGCTGCAGGAAACCGATCTGCAGCTCGTCGCCGTGGTCGATCCCGGGAGGACCAAGCCGTTTTTCGGAGTTCCCGTCCATCCGCCCGAGCGGCTCTGCCCGGACGCGCTTGCCGGATCCGGATTCGACCGGCTCGTCGTCATGTCGTTCGACACCGCGGGTGTCGGCGAGATGCTCGCCGAGCGCGGGGTCGCAGACACCTCGGTGTTCTGGCTCTAGCAGAAGTGCTGTGTTGATCGGGAAGCGAACGGGAATAGAATCTGTCGGTTAGCGAAGTCCGGACGATCCAAGACATGCCCATCCGAACCCGCCGGCGCGTTGTGCTGGCACCACTGTGTTGAAGACCGCGGCGCCGCCACCGGCGCCCTACGAAGACGACATCGATCTTCTGCGGTACGGCCGCTTCCTGGCGTCCCACTGGCTCATTCTGGTGGCAGGGGCCGTGCTCGGAGCCGCCGCCGGGCTCGTCATTGCAGCGCGCAGGCCCGTGGTCTATCAGGCGACGGCCACCATGATGGTCACGCAGCCGGTCGGCGCCACCGCGCTCGCGCTCTCGCCGGCGACGTCGCGCGCGCTGCTGGCGAACATGACACTCGTCTCCGAAACGCTCAAGCAGGTCCAGCTCGATCGCGACGGGCTGACACCGCAGGCGTTCGTCGAGGACCATCTCGAGATCCAGCCGGTGCCGACCACGAACCTGCTCAGGGTCAGCGTGAGCCTGTCCGAACCCGACAAGGCTCGCCTTGCGGCCAAGGTGCTCGCGGAGAAAGCGGTCGAGCTGAGCCGGCGTGTGGACGAGGACGGCGCCGTCTCAGCGCGCGATGCGCTGAAGATGCAGGCCGACGACGCGTCGCAGCGGTTCGATCAGGCGCAGGACCGCCTGCTCAAGGCCAAGGCGGCTGCACAGGTGGACCTCTTACAGGCCCAGACGGACGCGAGGCTCGACCGACGAGCCCAGAGCCATCGGGTGGCCGGCGACCTCGAGGGTGAGAAGGCGCGGCTGGCGAGCATGGAGCGTGAACTGGCGCGGCAACCTCCCACGCTCGACATCCCGCGCGCGGCCGGGGCGGGCCTGCCGCCGCGCCGCAGGGACACGGCGCCGCCACGTGATCCGAACGACGTGCCGCCGCCTCTCGATACGGCGAACCCCTTCATCAATCCCGTGTACGGGATGCTGCAGTATGAGGTAGCCGAGAGCCGCGCCAAGGTCGCGAGCCTCGAGAAGGAGCACCAGGAGGTCCTCGGCGCAACCGGCGGCCCGGGGGCGGTCAAGGAACTGAGCGAGTTGTATCGGCGGAAAATGGAAATCGCGAGGCTCGAAGCCGACTACGACGTGAGCAAGCGCGTCTACAGCGACCTGGCCACGAAGTACGAAGAGGCGCGCGGACGGGTCGTCGGCAACTCGCCGCAGCTGCACATCGTGGACGCGCCCGTCCTGCCCGATCGTCCGCAGCCTCGCCGCCGCCCGCAGGTCGCGATGCTCGGCGCGCTGATGGGCACGCTCCTCGGCGCGATTGCCGCCGTCGTCCTCAATTACCGTCGAGCCCTGCGGCCCCTCGCCTGAGACGGCGCGTGCGACGGCACCGCCCGGATGGCACCCGTCCACCGACGAGTTTCTGACTGATGTGCGGCATCTGCGGCAAAGTTGACTTCACCGGCCATCCCGTCGACGAAGGGCTCGTCGACCGGATGTGCCGGACGCTCGTCCACCGGGGACCCGACGCGCAGGGGATTCACACGGCCCCGGGCGTCGGCCTCGG
>JANMCN010000033.1:0-3240 GCA_031361295.1 Acidobacteriota bacterium
CCGGTCGCCCGACGAGGATTCCGGCCCAGCGCCTGAGGCAGGGCCACCGTCGCCTCTACCGGGTCAACGCCGGGCTGTCGTCGCTGGCGATCCTCCACCATGATCCATTCACGGATTTCTCGCGCCTTGTACGAGTGAGGCGCGTGACCGGCCGTTCCGGCCGTCGAAAGGTGCGCGATCACCAGGAGACACCATGATCAGACTGGCCCGAACCACCAATCCCGGCAAAACGCCGGAGACTCGCGCCGACCGGTTTGACCGGCGCACGTTTCTTGGCTCGGCGGCGCTCGGCGGCGCCTCGCTTCTGACGGGAGGGCTGGGCTCCCTCCTCGACCCGCGCGCCGCTGCGGCGGATGCGGCGACGGGCGACGCCATCTGGATGGAGAAGTCCATTCCGCAGCTTCAGGCCCTCATGGAGTCAGGTGCGCTGACCAGCCGCGAGCTGACGCTCGGATATCTCCGGCGCATCAGAGAACTGAACCCGCTGCTTCATGCCGTTCTCGAGACGAATCCTGAAGCCGTCTCGATTGCGGCACGGCTTGACGCCGAACGGCGGAGCGGCCGGCGGCGGGGACCCCTGCATGGCATCCCGATCCTCGTGAAGGACAATATCGCGACCGCCGACACCATGCAGACGACGGCCGGATCGCTGGCGCTCGTCCACAGTCGGGTCCCTGAAGACGCACGCATTGTCGGTCGATTGCGCGCAGCCGGAGCGGTGATTCTTGGAAAGAGCAATCTGTCGGAGTGGGCCAACTTTCGCGGTTTCGTTCCGCTCGACTTCAATGGATGGAGCGCGCGAGGGGGCAAGACCCGCAATCCCTATCTTTTGAGCTTCGATCCTTGCGGTTCAAGCTCAGGTTCTGCGGTGGCGGCCGCGGCGAACCTGTCGGCGGCCTCGATTGGCACCGAGACCGACGGATCCATCGTGTGTCCCGCGTCCAACAGTCTCCTCTTCGGTCTCAAGCCGACGGTTGGTCTGGTGGCGCAGGACGGCATCGTGCCGATCGCGCACAGCCAGGACACCGCCGGGCCGATGGCGCGCACCGTCACCGATGTCGCGATTCTCCTCGGTGCGATGCGGAGCCCGTTCGGATCGGTCGCGGGGCGCGCGCTGCCGGCCGAATACACCCGGTTTCTCGACGCGAACAGCCTGGCCGGGAAGACCATCGGCGTCGATGAGCGCTATCTCACGGCGGACTACTATGGCCACGCGGAGATCAACGCAGTGTTCAACCGCGGTCTGGACGCGCTCGCTTCGCTCGGTGCGAACGTCGTGCCGTGTGATTCTGGGGACATTTTCGCGTACAGCGGCGATGAGTTCACCGTGCTGCTGATGGAATTCAAGGTCCAGATCGCGCAGTATCTCGCCGGGCTCACGCATACCTCGATGCGGACCCTGACCGATCTGATCGCGTTCAACAGTAGCCACTGCGAGGCCGAGATGCCGTACTACGGCCAGGAGATCTTCGAGATCGCCGAATCAACCAGCGGCGACCTCAATGACCCGGTGTACCTCGCGGCCCGCGCCAACTGCCTCCTGCAGTCACGCACCCTCGGGATCGACCGGGTGCTGTCGACGGGAATTGACGCGATCGTGGCCCCGAGCTACACCTACGCTTCGCAGCCCGCGGCGGTCGCCGGATATCCGAGCATCGCGATCCCGGTCGGATTGACGGCCGACGGCAAGCCCGCCGGGATGTGGATGTACGCGGGGTTCCTCGAGGAGCCGAAGCTGCTGGCGTTCGCGTACGCCCTCGAGCAGGCGCTCCAGCCGCGGATCGCTCCGGCATTCTCCGGTGTGTTGCAGCCGTTTCCACCTGATCCATGCCTGTGCGCCGCCGCGAGCGGGCTGAAATTCGACGGGCGGCGGCATGAAGGTTTTCACCTCGGCACTGGCAGATCCGTCAGGCGTCCTGATTAACGGGAGAAATCTCCTGCGTCGGCAGTCAACGGTCGACGTTGTCGAGCGTCCAGATGTTGCCTGCGGCGGCCGACATCGTCAGGAACGCCTGACGACTCGACACGTTCATTCCGGGAAAAGAGATCACCTTGGGTGAGATCGTCAGGGCCGGCGAGTCGAAATGAGTTATCGCGAACGGCTCTCCGACCGGGTGGCCGGTTTGGGAGTCGAACTCCACGCCCCAGAGGTTCAACATCGATCCGGGCCGGCTCGCCAGGAAGTAAATCCTCTTCCCGTCCGGCGCCCAGCGGGGATTGTCAGCCCACAGAAAATGTGGAGTGAGAGGGAGCCACTGCCTGTCCGGAGGCCCGTCCGCGCTGGTCACTCCGACCGCCGACATTGCTGAGCGGCCGGTCGCGAAAATCAACCAGCGGCCGTCTGGAGAGAACTTGGCCTGATCCAGGGTGGCGTCACGTCCGGCCAGGACCACGCGAGACGGACGAGTGGCCCCGGGTTCGTTCACGGGCCAGGCCAGCAGGTGCCCGTCGGCGCAGACGAGAATGGCGCTGCCGTCCGAAACCCAGTCGGAGGCGGTTTTCCAGGCGGTGCTCCATGGGCTGATGATTCGCTCCGCCCCGTCAAGCTGACGGACAGCCAGCGCCGTAGCCTGAGAGCCGGTGCGCTCGTTCATGGTGGCAGGGTTCAGCTTCAGATACGCGACCTGGCGGGCGTCGGGGGACCAGACGGCGTGCGTGGCGTTGGTCGCGAAAAGGGCCGAACGCCCGGTGTCGAAATGTGTGAGCCACAGGTTGATGACCCCGAACCCGCTCCCGGCGGTGCTCGCCTCCGATCCCGGCCGCATGAGATCGAGCACGGCGACCTTGCCGTCGGCTGTAATGTCCGGCGCCAACGCCCAGGCGCCATCTTCGGTGAGCGGCCGCCCGTCGAAAAGCCGCCGCGCGCCTGGATCGAACGCGAACCGCCACAACCGCTCCGAGACACGCTGCGTGCTGAAGGCCACGCGCCTGCCGTCCGGCGAGACGGCGCCGGAGACGTCCCTGCCGGCCCCGGTTGTGAGCCGCTCGACCGAGATCCAATTCAAGGTGGCGGGATCGACTCGCACTCTCCAGAGGTTCTGGACGCCGGTGTTCGTCTCTGTTTCCAGGATCAGGGCGGTCCCATCCCGATTCCACTGAAAGCGCTGACCCCCGCTGTGGACGATGTCGGTGAGGGGACCGGGAAGCCGGCTGATATCCGAGGCGGTGACGCGGCCGTCCTTCGCTACCGTGAAGAACCCGTAGCCCAGCTTTCGGTGCACGCCGAGAAACGACACGCGT
>JANMCN010000266.1:0-2027 GCA_031361295.1 Acidobacteriota bacterium
GACCAACGTCCGCGCGTCGTCTATCGTCATCGCTCCTCGAGAATCCGGATTCGGCGAGTCGCCGGGTCTTCCAACAGGCTCGTGATCGACGCGACCAGGCGCGCGCCGGTGATTGGCTTGCTCAGATGGGCGTCGAACCCCGCCCGGAGTGCCTGCTGGCGTTCGGCCGGCGTGGTGCACGCCGTGAGGGCGGCGGCCTTCAGCTGGACGCCGCCAGCCTGCTCGCGCCGCACGCGCGTGATGAATTCATAGCCGTCGCCGCCGGGCATCGCGATGTCGCTCAGCAGGACGTCCGGTTGCCAGCGTTCTAGGATCTCGATCGCCTCGCAACCCGAGGCGGCGACCTGGACGTCGGCTCCGCGCTGGCGACGACTCACCCCAATCGCCTCGCGCGCATCATCGTCATCGTCCACGAACAGGATCCTGACGCGATCGAGGCGCGCGGGATCCCGGATCGACGTAGCGCCAGTCGGCAGCGGGTCAGGGCTCAGCGCCGTGACCTGGTCACAGGGGAGCGTAATCGTGAAGCTGGCGCCATGGCCACGCCCGGCGCTCTCGGCACAGATGGTCCCGCCATGTTTCTCCACGATATCCCTGGCGATCGCGAGCCCCAGCCCCAGGCCCCCGACGCGGCGCCCGGGCGTGGAATCGGCCTGGCTGAAACGCTCGAAGACATGCGGCAGAAAGCCGGCATCGATGCCGATACCGTTATCGGAGACACGCACCGCCAGATCGGCACCGTCACGAGTCAACGCCACGCGGACAGTGCCGCCAGGGGCGGTGAATTTCACCGCGTTCGTCAGCACGTTCGCGAGCGCCTGCTGGAGACGTCCCGCGTCCCCCGCCAGCAGATGTGGCGACGTGTCACGTTCGACGTCGAGCCGAATGAAGCGGGCCTCAGCGAGCGGACGGATCGAGTCCATTACGGTCTGGAGGACGCTTTGGATGTCCACGGGCGCCCGCTCGATGTTCAGGCCTCCCGACACGATCCGGGCCATGTCGAGCAGGTCCTCGACGAGACGAGTCTGCCGTGTGGCGGCGGCGCGGACACCTGAGACCGCCGCCTCCGTCTCGTCGGGCGTCAGGTCCGCTTCGGCCATCAGCTCCGACCAGCCGACGATGGAGTTCAGCGGCGTCCTGAGCTCGTGGCACACCGTGGCGAGGAAGTCGTCCTTCGTGCGGTTGGCCTGCTCCGCCACTCGGCGCGCCTCCCGTTCGCGGCGCGCGCCGCGCTGAAGCGAGAGGGCGGTGGCGGTGAAGTCCGCGAGCGCCGTCATGAATTCGGCGTCTCCCGTCGTGAACCGCCGATCCGGGTCGTGAGACACCACCCAGATGGTGCCGGCGTCTTCATCGATGACGAACGGGATGACCAGCGCCTCGACGATTTCCGGACGGGCTTCGGCGAAATAGGTGTAGAGCCGTTCGGGATAGGAGAAGAGCTGCGTCGAGCCGCGCGCGAGGGTCGTCCCGCAGGGGCTGAAGTTCCCTGGCGTCGTGCCCCCGACGTACGGGGCCAAGGCGCCGGCCATCGACACCCACCGGAACCGGCGGCCACCGTCGGGCGACGGTTCCAGCACACTCACACCGGCCGAGCCCGCCTCGCAGACTTCCAGGGCGGCGGACAGAAGCGTGTCCAGCGGCGCACCGGCCCGCGGAATCTCGTGCATCAAACGACGGAGCGTGGCGTTCTCTGTTCTCAGATTACGCTCCCGCTCGGGACGTCGGCAAAGCGAGTCCGTCGTCACGATGTCGTCGAGCGTGACGCATCGTTCTTCCATCGACCCCTCCAGCTTGGGAACCGCCGGGATCCATTGTATGCCCCTGACTCACCCAAATACAGGGGACTCAGCATTTCCTGACGTTGGCGTGAATCAAGCCTTACAGCCAGGGACAGACTCCCGTTCGGAGACGTGCGTCCGCCGCGGTGGCTTCCTTCTTGCTGCCGGCCAGCCGTGACTCACTCCACGGTCAGTGTTGAAGAAAATCGAGGGACCGATCAACGGCTCATCAGGGGACTCGTTGCCCGC
>JANMCN010000271.1:0-2966 GCA_031361295.1 Acidobacteriota bacterium
CGCCGACAATCGATTCGGTGAGGACCGACCTGCTTTCAGAGCGCCGCAACCGCTTCTATGCGTCCTACATGAGCAAGGCGCGCGAGCGGATGAAGGTGAACATCAACCGCGAGGTCATCGCGCAGCTGGTGGCGTAGTAGACGGCAGCTACCAGCTTCCAGCTACCAGCGCTACCAGCTGCCAGCTTCCCGCTACCAGCTTCCAGCTAAGAAGTCCGCCGAACTTGACGCGCAGGTTTCAAGCTGGCAGCTGGAAGCTAGCACCGGGAAGCTAGTTGACGAACACATTCGGCATGATCGCGAGCGGCTCTCCGCGGCGAAACACCTGGAGCGGAGCGCTCAGGAGCTGCAGCGCCCGGGGGTCGCGAAATCCGAGCATCGCCCCGATCGCGGCGGTGCTGTCCGATCCACCGAACGGGTTCCTCACGATGTCGTAGATCGATTTCCGGCCCGGGAAGACGACCAGTTCCACTTCACTGCCAGGGGGAATCTTCGCGCGCTGCTTCGCCAGCGCCAGCGCGCGCTGGAGGCCGCCGAGCTCGTCCACGAGCCCGATCTCGTGCGCCTGCCTGCCGGTCCACACGCGTCCCTGTGCAACCGCGTCGATACGCTGCGGTGTCGTGTGCCGGCCCTCCGCGGCCTTTTCGACGAACGTGTCGTAGGTCGCCTGCATCTGTTCCTGCACCTTGACGCGTTCCTCCGGCGTGAAGACGTGCACCGGCGAGTACAGATCCGCGTAGCGGCCGCTGCTGACCCCCTCCACGTTCATCCCGAGTTTCTTCAGCGTGCCGTCCACGACGAACTTGAGCATGACGACGCCGATCGAACCGGTGAGGGTGGCGGGCTCGGCCACGATCGCATGAGCGGACATGGCGATGTAGTACCCGCCGGATGCCGCCACGTCCGACATGGACGCGATCACCGGCTTGACGCCGCGCGTGAGCGTCACTTCGCGCCAGATGATGTCGGACGCGATGGCGGATCCGCCGGGGCTGTCCACGCGCAGCACGATCGCCTTGATGGAATCGTCGGCCCTGGCCTTCCGGAGGTAGTCGATGATCGTCTCGGACCCGATGACCTGGCCCGACGGGGAATCGTAGCTGCTTTGGCCCGACGCGATCATCCCGGCGGCGTAAATGATCGCGATGCGCGGCCCGCGATTGAGCCCGAGCGACGTCGGTGAGACGCGCCGGTACTCGGCCTCGGTCACGAACCGGATTGCGCCGTCCCCCAGCTTCACCTTGTCGTCGAGCTCGTCCTCGTACGCCACGTCGTCCACCAGCCCTGCGCGGACGGCATCCTCGGGTAGGAACGGGCCGTGATCGATCAGCGCGCGGATGTCCGTCTCTGACTTGTGGCGGCCGTCGGCCAGCCCCCGAATCAGCTGCTCGTACATGTCGGCGTTCAGCGACCGCGCCATCTCGAGATGCGCCGGCGTGTAGGTCCGTTCGGTGAAGGTGTTCGAGGCCGTCTTGTACTGGCCGATGTGCAGCGTGTCGGGATACGCGCCGATCTTGTCGAGCGTGCCGCGCAGGAACAGCTCGTAACTGGCGACGCCCGTCAGGTCGAGCGACGCAGCGGGCATGAGGAAGACCTTGTCGCACGCGCTGGCGAGATAGAACTCCTGCTCGCCGCCGTACTCGAGGTAGGCGATGATCGGCTTGCCCGCGCCGCGGAAGTCCGTGATCGCGTCACGCACCTCCTGGACCTTGCCCCAGAGGGCCGCGGCGCCGGCCGGCCGGATGATGACGCTCCGGATCCGGCGGTCGACCTTCGCCTTTCGCAGGGCGTCGACGAGCGACCTGACCGTCGGAGTCGCCTCGAAGAACTGTCCGATCACGCCGCCGGACTCGGTCTCCGGCAGATCGCCGCCGATCTTCAGCACGAGCGTGGAGTTGCCGGACACCTGCGGCTGGCGGCCGACGAGACCCGCCATGAGGATGAGGCCCGCGGCCGACACCACGATGGCGGCGATGATGAGCCCGAGCACGATGCCGACGCCGCGCCTGAGTGCCACGAAGGAGCCTCCTGTTCCCGTGAGCCGTCAGGCAGCAGTATACGTGCAACGTGCTACGTGCTACGTGCTGTGCTGTGCAACCGACACGTGGCACCTTGAACGTGGCACGTCGGACGTTATGGCTTCGGTGCGGGCTTCACGAACACATCGTCTGCGACCGGCGCGTTGATCTTCACGTCCGTGAACTTTTCCGTGGTCACCGCGTTCCACGTGGCATGACGTACCGTGAAGGGCACCTTCACCCCGCTCACCTCGCGGTAGTCGCTGTAGTCAATCTGCTCCGGCAGGTTCATGAGCCGGACGCCGGTGGTCACGATCGATCGCCGCAGCAGCAGGCCGCTCTCCCGATCGAAGCTGAGCTGCTCGGTCACGTCCGGATAAGGGTGGCCGGTCAGGACGACGACCGGCTTGCCGTCGATGCTGTCGTAGGTCTTGTTCACCGCGAGGCCCGAGTAGAGATCCTTCAACTTCGTCGGGAGTGAGAAGTCGGCTAGGCGCAGGCCCTGTTGCATCTGGAAGCCGGCAAGATCCCGCGGGGCGTCAGGCGCCGGAGCCGGCTGACCGCCTGGTCCACCGGGCCCGGGTCCGGGCGCACCGCCGGGGCCACCGGGTCCAGGTCCGGGCGCACCGCCCGGTCCACCGGGCCCACCTCGTCCTCCACCACCCGGGCCGGCGGCGATCGTCCACGCGGTCTTGCCATTGAAGGCGCGCACGGTCGGGATCGGCTGCGTCGCGATGTCGATCCGGTATTCTCCCGTCGCCTTCTCCTGCACCGTCGCGGGGGTCGTGACAAGGTCACGGCTGGTCACGGTACCGGTCATCACGCGCGTCTTCGCATTCTGCCAGGCGGGCGCGCCACCACTCGCCCGGACGTACTTGGCCACCACGTCGTCGACCGTCTCGGTGGGAGCCGGCGGCTCCTGCGGGCCGGCGCCGCGACCCGCGCCGGC
>JANMCN010000275.1:0-6514 GCA_031361295.1 Acidobacteriota bacterium
TACCGCACCTTTTCACCCTTACCTGCCGTCTCCCTTGCGGGATCCGGCGTGGCGGTATATTTTCTGTGCCACTTTCCTTCAGGTTGCCCTGACCGGGCGTTACCCGGCGCACTGCCCTTCGGAGTTCGGACTTTCCTCTCGCCTCGCGCCCATCAGGCGCTTCGGCGGGCGATCGTCTAGCCTGCTGCGGCGGTTGTCACTGTGGCCCTTCAGGCCTTCAACTTTCGTCCTTCGAGCCTTCAGCCTTCGTACTTCGGCCTCTCTGCCTATTCTCCATCGTTCTCCTGCGAAATGGCGTATTGCTCCAGCTTCTTGTACAGATTGCTGCGCGGCGTGCCGATCACCTCCGCCGTCTTCGAGATGTTCCAGTTGTTCTCGCGCAGCTTGCCGACGAGAAAGGTGCGTTCGGCCGACTCCTTGAATTCGCGGAGCGTGCCGGGACGCTCGCGTTCGCCGTCCGCGACCGCAGGCTTCGACTCGACGCGCACGATGTCGCGGAGGTCGTCGACGTCGATCGTCTCGCCTGGCGTCATGATGATCAGGCGCTCGACGGTGTTCTTCAACTCCCGCACATTGCCCTTCCACCGGGCCTTCTGCATGTACTCAAGCGCGGCGGGCGTGAAGCGCTGGGGCCGGCGGTTATTGTCCCGGCTGAAGAGATCCGCGAAGTGTCGCACGAGCGCGGGGATGTCGTCGCGGCGATCCCGCAGCGGCGGCACCCGGATGGGAATCACGCTCAGGCGGAAGTAGAGATCCTCGCGGAACGTGCCTTTCTCGATTTCCTGCTCGAGGTCCTTGTTGGTCGCCGCGAGGACGCGCACGTCCACCTTGATCGTCCGGGCCGATCCGAGCCGCTCGACCTCACCCTCCTGCAGCACGCGCAGCACCTTGGCCTGGGTCTTCGGGCTCATGTCGCCGACTTCGTCGAGGAAGATCGTGCCGCGGTCCGCCTGTTCGAACTTGCCGATCTGCTTCTCGGTGGCCCCCGTGAAGGACCCCTTCTCGTGCCCGAAGAGCTCCGATTCGATCAGCTCCTCGGGAATCGCGGCGCAGTTGACCTGGACGAACCGATCGCGGCTCCGGAGGCTGTTCCGGTGGATGGAGCGCGCCACGAGCTCCTTGCCGGATCCGCTCTCCCCCAGGAGCAGCACCGTGGCGTTCGTCGGCGCCGCGCGCTTGATCGCCTCCCACACCTGCCGCAGCGCCGGGGACTCGCCCACCATCTGGTGCCGCACTTCCACGGCGCGTTTGAGCGACGTGTTCTCGTCGCGGAGCCGTTCGTGTTCGAGCGCATTCTTCACCGTGACCAGGACGCGGTCGCTGCCGAGCGGCTTCTCGATGAAGTCCAGCGCGCCCCGCTTGATCGAGCGCGCCACCTCTTCCTTGCTCGCATGGCCGGAGATGACCACGACCGGCAGCGTCTCGCGTGAGGTCTGCAGCCGCTGAAGGACGTCGAGGCCGTCCATGCCCGGCATCTTGACGTCCAGGAACACGAGATCCGGCGCCTCGCGCTCCGCGAGACTGAGGCCTTCGGCGCCGCCGGACGCCTCGATCACCTCGTACCCCTCGTACTCGAGGATCATCCGGAGCGACTTCCGGATCTCCGCTTCGTCATCAATGATGAGGATTCGTGACTTCATCGATTCGGGTCGTTCCGTGAGGGTGGACGCCAGGCGCGACACGCGCGAGGCCCGGTTCGGCTCTCCCTGGAGCTACGGCCGGCTCTCACTCGAAGGAGACGGTCACCAGGAGCCGCTGGGCCAGCGCCGGGTCGAAGCAGTAGAGCGCGAGCACGTCGCCGGGATGCGCGGACGCCAGCACACGCTGGTAATCGGCCACGGACCGGACGGGCTTGCGGTTGATTTCCATGACCACGAACCCCCGCCGGATAGCCGCGGAGAAGCCGGTCCCCGTCGGATCCACGCGCGATACGATCACGCCTTCGACCGTGTCGGGGATCGCGAGCCGCCCCGCGACACCGCGATCCAGGTCCCGCACGGCCAGCCCGAGTGGCAGGTCGGGCCCGGTCCCGGGCTTGCGTGGACCGGCGTGCCCTTCCGTCAGACCCTGATTCTCCCCGTCGTCGCGCCCCGGCCGTTCCGCGAGCTTGACCGGCAGCGTCAAGCGGCGGGCGTCGCGGACGATGCCGAGACGCGCGACCGTGCCGGGCTGACGCGCCGAGATGTTGCGGATCAGCTCCTCGTTGGTGGCGACGTCGCGCCCCTCCACGTCGAGGATGATGTCGTACACGTGCAGCCCCGCGCGTTCGGCCGGGGATCCGGCGGTCACGTCCTGCACCAGCGCGCCGCGCGATGCCCCCAGCGAGAGCGTGCGCTGAAGGGCCGGCGTCACGTCCGTCAGGAACACGCCCATGTAGCCGCGCGAGACGCGCCCTGCCGTCTTCAACTGCGACAGGATCCCCACCGCCTGGTTGATCGGGACCGCGAAGCCGATGTTGCTCGCCCGGGAACTGATGGCGGAGTTGATGCCAATCACTTCGCCGCGCGCATTGATCAGCGGGCCGCCGCTGTTGCCGAAGTTGATCGCGGCGTCCGTCTGGATGTAGTCGTCCAGACTGGGATCGAAGAGCTTCCGTCCGATGAAGCTGACCACCCCCACGGTGACGGAGTGCACGTACCCGAGCGGGTTGCCGATGGCGCAGACCCATTCGCCGACGCGCAGCTCGTCGGAATTGCCGAGCGGCGCCTCCGGCAGATCGTGGCTGCCCGCGATCTTCAAGAGGGCCACGTCGATGGCCGGGTCCGTCCCCACGACCTCGGCGCGGAACGCCCGACCGTCCGCGAGTGTCACGGTAATCCGCTCGGCGGCCTCGATGACGTGGTGGTTCGTGAGGATGTAGCCGTCGCGGTCGATGAGGAACCCGCTTCCCGATCCCTGGCGGGGCGCGTCGAGATCGCGGGGCGGCGCGGCCCCACCTGCGCCCTCCCCCCTGTGGAAGAGGCTTCCGGGATCGCGCGCGTCGCCGCCTTTCGAGGTGGAGTCGATATTGACGACTGCGGCGTTCATCCGCTCCGCGACATCCGCGAAGTTGACGACCATGGGTCCACCGGTGATGACCGCCGCGCGCGACGGATCGCGAGCCGGAATCGCCCGCGGGGCCGTCGACACGATGGGCGCCGGCGTGAAGGCGCCGGCAATGATCAGCCCGACGAGGAACGCCACCATGGTCGAGAGCGCGACGGTGAGCAGCGTGAACCGCTTGGACATAGTCTTCGTCCGACCGCGGCCGGAGCCGCACGTCATCCAAGTATAAGCGTCTTCAGCTCGTCTTCGGTCAGAAGGGAAACCCCCAGCGCCTTCGCCCTTTCGAGCTTGCTCCCCGCGTCCGCCCCGACCACCACCGCGGTCGTCTTGCGGCTGACCGAGCCGGTCACCTTCCCCCCGAGCCGTTCGATGGCCGCTGACGCGTCTTCGCGCGACAGCGATTCGAGCGTGCCGGTGAGCACGAACGTCTGGCCCGCCAGCCGGCCAGGCGCCGCCGCGCCGGGCTCCGGCTCCCGGGAGCTCATGTTCACGCCCGCGGCGGCAAGTTTCTGGATCACCGCGCGGTTGTGCGGCTCATCCGCGAACGCGCGCCAGGACGCCGCCACGACCGGCCCGACGTCTGGCACGGTCTGCAACGCTTCCAGGGGCGCATCGATCAGCGCATCCATGGTCCGGAAATAGCGCGCCAGCGTCGCGGCGGCCTTCTCCCCCACGTGGCGGACGCCGAGGGCGTACACCAGCCGGGACAGGTCGGTCGCCTTGCTCCGGGTGAGCTGTTCGACGACGTTCCGCCCGACCTTGCCGAGCTTGCGGGCGACCGCGCGTTCGGAGCGGGGCTCGCGAGGCGTCACGACGAGCGCTTCGAGTTCGGCGGCTTCGAGGTGGTAGAGGTCGCCGAAATCATGCACGAGCCCCCGTTCGATCAGCTGGTCCACGAGGGATTCGCCGAGGCCTTCGATGTTCATGGCGCTCCGGGACGCGAAGTGTTCGAGACTCCGCCGCAGGCGGGCCGGGCATGAGGAGTTGTCGCACCGCCACACCACCTCTGCCTCATCGCGGTGCAACGGGCTGCCGCAGGCGGCGCAGGTCGTGGGCATTACCCACGGCTGCGACCCGACAGGACGGAGACTGAGGATCGGCGCGACGACGCGGGGGATGACGTCGCCGGCCTTTTCGATGATGACCGTGTCCCCTTCACGCAGGTCCTTGCGGGCCAGATCCTCGGCGTTGTGCAGGGTCGCGAGCGAGATCGTCGAGCCCGCGAGGAACACCGGATCGAGCACGGCGAACGGCGTGTTCGCCCCCGTCCGGCCGACGTTCACGTCGATCCGGAGCAGACGGGTGTGCGCCTGCTGGGCGGGAAACTTGAACGCCATCGCCCATCGCGGGAACTTGGCGGTCCTGCCGAGGCGCTCCCGCAGCGCCAGATCGTCAACCTTGATCACGACACCGTCGGTGTCGAACTCGAGGTCACGCCGTCCGTCGGCCCACGTCCGGCAGAACTCGATGACGGAGTCCACCCCGTCGCACGTTCTGAAGTGGGGCTCCACCGGAAGCCCCCACGAGCGCAGCGTCGTCAAGGTCTCGGCATGCGATCGCCGCGTGCGCTCCGCCTCGGGATCGGCCGCGGGCAGGACGAGCTGGTACGTGAAGGCGCCAAGGCGGCGGCTGGCGACCAGCGCCGGATCGAGATTTCGCATCGTCCCCGCAGCGGCGTTCCGAGGGTTCGCGAACAACGGCTCGCCGGCTTCCTCGCGCTCCTTGTTGATGCGCGCGAATGTCATGCGCGGCAGGAACAGCTCGCCCCGCACTTCGATGCGGCCCGGCGGCCCGCCACGCAACGCCAGCGGGATGGCGCGGACCGTCCTGACGTTCGACGTCACTTCTTCGCCGCGGACGCCGTCGCCACGCGTTGCGCCGCGCACCAGCCGGCCGTCCTCGTAAGTCAACGCGATGCTCAAGCCGTCGATCTTCAGCTCCGCAACGTAGGTGACGGGCGCATCGCCGAGGCCGGCCCCCTTCCGCACGCGCTCGTCGAACGCACGGAGTTCCTCCTCGGTGTAGGCATTGTCGAGACTGAGCATCGGGATGAGATGCCCGGTTGTCGCAAAGCCCTCGACGGGCCGTCCGGCAACGCGCTGGGTGGGCGAATCAGGGGTGACGAGGTCGGGGTACTCGCGCTCGAGCGCCTCGAGCTCCTTCAGCAGGGCGTCGAACCGGTCGTCGGCGATCTCCGGATCGTTGTCGATGTAGTAGCGCTCTTCGTGGTGACGAATCTCGTCGCGGAGCCGGGCGAGACGGGCGGCGGGATCCATCCTAGAAGTCTGAAGGCTGAACTTCAGCCTTCCCCTTCACCTGTCGCGGGAGAGGACGTAATCAGGCAGCGCCATCAGGGCGTCGCGCTCGCGGCTCGGTGAGAAGGCCGCGAGGCAGCCCTTGGCCCGTGCGGCGTATTCCACGGCGCGCTCGTAGGCGAGGTCGGTCGCCCGATGTTCGCGGAGCAGCGCGAGGATCTCGCGCCACTGCTCGGGCGTCACCGCCCGATCCTGCACGACGGCCCGGATCAGGCGATCGGCCTGGTCTCCGCCGCGATGGAGGAGGAAAATGATCGGCAGCGTGACCTTGCCCTCGCGCAGATCCCCGCCAATCGGCTTGCCGAGCGCCGCCTGATCGGCCGTGTAGTCGAGCAGGTCGTCCACGAGCTGGAACGCGACGCCCAGATTGAACCCATACTCGCGCAGAGCCGTCTCCTGTTCGGGGCTCACACCCCCCAGCATGCCGCCGATCTGGGCGCATCCGCCGAACAGGAACGCGGTCTTTCTGCGGATGATCTCGAAATGCTCCTCCTCGGAGATGTCGACGTCGCCGGACTTCGTGAGCTGGTAGAGCTCCCCCTCGATCATCCGGAGCGTCACGTCACAGAGCAGGCGGATGATCTCGAGCGAGTCCTGCGTCAGCGCCATCGCCATCGACTTGATGTACAGATAATCGCCGAGCAGGACGGTGATGTCGTTGCCCCAGCGGGAGTGGACCGCCAGCCGCCCGCGCCGCAGGTCTGCGCCGTCGATGATGTCGTCGTGCACGAGCGTGGCGGTGTGGATGAACTCGACCACCGACGCGTAGAGAACCGCGCGGTCGCCCGTGTACCCGCTCAGCCGGGAGGCCATGAGGAGCACCGCCGGACGCACCCGCTTACCCCCGCTCTTCTGGATATAGCGGCCCATCTCGGGGATCAGCGCCACGCGCGACTGGATATGCCGTACGAATTCCTGCTCGACGGCCTCCAGATCTTCCCGAATTGGTTCGAAGATCTGCGCCAGGTCGGCAGAGACGGGGGAGTTCTGCGCTGTATCGCTCAATGTAATGTCAGATTCCGGCTGTCGGGGACCACTTCACAATACTGAACTTGCGCGCGGGGTGTCAACGCGCTAAGCCCTTACGGGGACGAGATTTGTGAGGGGGAACGAGTCGCCCTCGCGAGCTCGAGGCGACCGGCAAAGCGTAGTGA